>CAYRFB010000173.1:0-1618 GCA_964423485.1 uncultured Bacteroides sp. | reverse complement strand
CAATATGCCTTATTCTTGGTATAGCCCCGGCTGCTATTTTAGGAGTATGACTACCTCGTTTCCGTTTTCATCAGCCGTTTGAGGCTTGGGAGGCCGCGGACGAGATGGATGGCAGCGACGACACACATTGCGAGGCCGAGGTCGTAGTGCCATAGGCCGAGATGCGGTATTTTTACCGGAGAGAGGAGTTTCACAAGGCCGGTGATGAATGTCAGAGCAGTGAAGATGATGACGGCCCAGGTGTCGGCCCAGAACCAGCAGTAGCGCTGCTTGAGGCCGATAAATATTTTCCGGAACTGCTTGCCGTGAATTACAGTTAGGGCGACCATCACGAACCCTGCTACCCAATGGATTATCTTGATGAGCGGGCGTGGCTCAATCACGATGCCGTGACTCTTGAGATGCAGGATAATACCGGTAGCGAGCGTGATGACGAGGGCAGCAAGCAGGGTGATTCCTATATTGACTTTTGATTTGGGACTGTTCATTGATGGTCGGTTTTAGTAGATGCCATAAAAGGCTCCATGTGTATATTTATTATTGAGTTATCACCAAACTTTGCTTTTATGGCCTTTTCGGCTGCGGTGGCTTTGGCATGTGCCTCCGCCAGGGTCTGACTGCCATCCATTTTGGCGTGCAGGTCGACGGCGATGCCGTTGCCGATGCGGCGCGTGCGCAGGTTATGTACATTAATTATACCGGGCACAGACATTACAAGCTGATGAAGCTCTTTCTCCTGCTCCCGGGGCAACGATGCCTCGAGAAGTTCGCTGATCGAAGGCTTGATGATGTCATATGCGCTCTTGATGATCAAGATGCTGACGATGATGGCGGCCGCAGGGTCAAGTATACGCCATCGCTCGCCGAAAAACATAGCGCCGGCAATGCCTACCATCGTTCCGAACGACGAAATGGCGTCGCTCCGGTGATGCCATGCGTTGGCGATCACGGCCTGCGAATTGACATTTCGGCCTACGCGGACAGTGTAGTGATAAAGCCACTCTTTGGATATGATTGAGATTACTGCTATAACCAAGGCTATCATGCCGGGGCGGGGAAGAGCCTCACCGTGAAGACTTCGTATCACATCCTCGACGCCGTTGACCGCCAGACCGATGCCGGCTGCGCCTAAGAGCACACCGATAATCAGCGTCGCGAGCGTCTCATACTTGCCGTGGCCGTAGCTGTGACCCTTGTCGCGCGGCTTGCCGGCTATCTTTATGAAAATCAGGATGACAAGATCCGATAGAAAGTCGCTCAGCGAGTGCACGGCGTCGGCGACCATGGCCGAACTCCGTCCGACAATGCCGGCGAAAAACTTCAGCACGACGAGCACGACGTTGACCGCTGTACCAGTCAGTGTAACCTTATATATTTTCTTTTCACGGATATCCATGAGCCATTTGATTTTCAAATAATAACAAACATGTGCGAGTTTAGTTACTTGCAAAGATACAGACAAATATCCGTAGCTTGCAAATTTCCGCCGGAAAGAATACACTTAATCCGCAGATATGCGCTAACTTTGTAAAATTGCGCACCGTATCAACCATTATCTTAACAGCCATAAAACAAGCGCGGCAGTCTCACGACTGCCACACTTGCTAAAAACCTTAAA
>CAYRFB010000172.1:0-1844 GCA_964423485.1 uncultured Bacteroides sp. | reverse complement strand
CTTTGTTGACATACTGTCCGCCTTTGAAATTCTGAGTAAGCAACTTGCCGTTGACTCGCGCCACGACATTGGTCACCGTGGCCGACTGTATCAGACCGGGAAGTTTCTTGTAGAGCACCACGGAGTCTGTCACCGCTTCGGCAACCTGTATGGGGCGCGGAGCCGAAGAGTCATCTTGTTTACTTTTTTTATCTGAGCAGCCCGGCATGACAACCGCAAGAGTCATAAGCCACAGGGGCAGCGTGCGCTGGAGAGTGTTAGCTCGTTTCATTGCTATATCTTTTTTATCGTTTTTATTTCATTTACTGATTGACGCCCCCGCCAAGCGCTTTGTATATCGCTATTTGGGCAGCATAGACATTACCGTTAGCCTGAGCAAGCGAACTCTGGTTCTCGAGGAACGTAAGCTGTGAGTTGACCACGTTGATGAAGTCCGACAGACCCTGTTTGTAAAGATCGACCGACAGCTGATAGCTGTGTTCGCTCTCTTCGACGACTCCTTTGAGGGCCTTGACGTG
Source organism: uncultured Bacteroides sp. (assembly GCA_964423485.1). Lineage (GTDB taxonomy): Bacteria > Bacteroidota > Bacteroidia > Bacteroidales > Muribaculaceae > CAG-873. The sequence continues at coordinate 1,326 of CAYRFB010000172.1, read as the reverse complement.
CTCGAGTGCCGCATTATAGTTACTGATGGCGTTGTTGACTTCCTCGACAGCCGTAAGCACGGTCATATTGTAGTCGTCGGTGGCAGCTTCGAGCTGCAGACGCGCCTCTGCCACGTTATTCTTACGCGCAAAGCCGTCAAAGACGGTCCACGACAGCGTAGGAGCCACAGTATATTCGAGGCTGTGTTGGCCAAACAGATTGTCAACGCTATGTGACGAAGTGCCGATACTGCCGGTGAGTGATAGCATCGGGAGAAAATCTTTCTTGGCGACACCGACCTGTGCGGCATATTGGGCGAGCTGCATCTCGGCCTCGACCACATCGGGACGGCGGCGGAGCAGCTCCATCGGTGCCGAAGGTGCGAGCATCGGGGGCGCCGGCGCCAAAGCAGCGTCGTCAAGCAACTCAGGCATGTCGTCTGTCGGATATTCGCCAGTGAGGACGGCTATCGAATTAATTGTAGTCTTTATAGAAGATTCAAGCGAGGGGAGCGAGGCTTGAGTCGAGTATAGCACCGTCTTGGCCTGCGACACCTCGAGAGCGTTGGCCAGACCGGCGTCATAGCGCGCCTGAGTCATCCTCACCACATTCTCCTGCGATGCGATGTGCTCCTTAGCCACGCGATACTGCTCCTGATAGGTGCGAAGCTGGAAATAGGCCGAGGCCACATCTGCACACAAAGCCACTATGACTGCGTCATATTCCGCCCGACTCACTCCGGCACCGGCCTTAGCGGTCTTTGTCTTAGCTGCCACGCGGCCGAACACATCTATTTCCCAGTTGACATTGGCTCCGACGTTGAAGTAACTGTCGGCATGGGCTGCAGTGACAGGCTTGGTCATCGCTCCCGACGATTGGGCGCGAGTCCAGCCGCCCGACACTCCGACTGTGGGATAGAGAGACGAACGTGCATCGGCAATCTGACGTTCAGCCAGCTTGATGCGTTTGAGCGCCGAGCTCACATTATAGTTGTTAGCCTCGGCTCTGACGATAAGAGAGTCGAGGATCGGATCGCTGTATTGCTTCCACCAGCTATCCTCTGAAGGAGAGGTCTGCATATACTCAGGCTGATACAGCCACCGCTCCGGCAACTGTCGCGTATCATCACCGGTCGTCCGGGCATTAATAGTTGAAACTGACATGAGCAGGAGCGCACCGGTCAGTGGTAAATAGAGTGATTTTGTCATTGTCGTTGAGTCCTGTTACTTGTTTGTAACAAGCGATCGTCTTTTTTTGTTCGCCTATAACAACCTCTTACAGTGTGGTTAGAACAAAAAATGATGAGCATCTCACGATGTTCATCATTTTTTGTTCGTGGGGTTCGG
>CAYRFB010000171.1:0-1924 GCA_964423485.1 uncultured Bacteroides sp. | reverse complement strand
TCGTTGATCATATATTCAGCGGCTGCAATAAAGTCATTGAACACGTTAAGCTTCTGCTGCTTAGTGCCTGCAAGGTGCCAGGCTTCGCCATATTCGCCGCCACCGCGGAGGTTGGTCTGTGCATAAATGCCACCGTTTTCGAGCCAAAGCAGTCTGTTGGCGGAGAACGATGGATTGAGGGTGATGTTGAAGCCGCCGTAACCGTAGAGATAGACGGGATTTTTGCCGTCGCGTTTAAGACCTTTCTTATAAGTAAGGAACATCGGTATTTTTGTGCCGTCGGCAGATGGGTAGAAAACCTGCTCGGTGACATAGTCTTCAGGATTGAAGCCCTGGAGCTCGGTGGTGCGGAAAGGCGCACTTTCGCCTGTCTCTACATTATAAGTATAGATTGTCGCGGGTGAAGTAAATGATGAGAAAGAGTAGAAGGCCTCTGGACTCTTTGAGTCGGTTGAGAAAGCAAGAGTGCCGTAGCCGGGCAGTGAAATTTCGCGCACGGGAGAGCCATCTAAGGCATAAACGTAAGCGTGGTGAGATGCATCCTTGTCATAGGTGAGAATCAAATTGTCGCCGGCAAAGCTTGAGCCTACAAGTACAGCGTCCTCGCGCTCGGGCACGAGTTCCTTCCAGTTAGCTCGCTGCGGAGCCTTGACGTCAGCCGTCACGAGGCGGTAACGGGGAGCGTCGGCCGAAGTGTAGATATAGAGCTTGCCATCGCGCGAATCGATAACGCTAATGTCGTAGTCCTGAGAGCCTTCGACGGTTACCCACTGAGAGTTGGGAGTGGTCAGGTCTTTAATATATAGAGAGTTGCCATTGCCGGCGCCACCGCCCATAACAATCAAGGTCGACTCGTCGTCAGTGATGCCTACGTTATGGAAGTGGAGTGGCTCGTTGCGATTCTCGTAAATGACTTTATCATCAGATTGGGGTGTGCCAAGCTTGTGATAATACACTTTGTGATATTCGTTGGCGTTGGAAAATTCCTTGCCGTCAGCAGGTTTGTCATACGCGCTGTAGTAGAAGCCATCGCCGTGCCAGGCAGCGCCGGTGAATTTGGCCCATTCGATATGGTCATCAAGTAGTTCGCCGGTTGCTGAATCAAGGACATAAATCTCGGTCCAGTCACTGCCGCTGCGTGAAATGGTGTAGGCGGTATACTTGCCATCGTGCGACTGGTAAACACCTGTCAGAGCCACAGTGCCGTCATCAGAGAGCTTGTTAGGATCAAGAAAAACTTCGGCTTCGCCGTCAGGAGTTTCGGAGCGATAGAGCACATATTGATTCTGGAGGCCGTCGTTTTTGTAGAAATAGTATTTGCCGTCATTGAATTTTGATGGCATGCCAATCTTAGGATAATTGTTGAGCTGTTCAAGGCGTTGACGGATTGCCGAGCGGAATGGAATATTTGACAGATAATCCTGAGTAACCGCGTTTTCAGCTTCAACCCAAGCTAAGGTTGCAGCTGCAGTGTCGTTCTCAAGCGGACGGTATGGGTCGGCCACTTCGTGACCGAAATAGTTGTCAACAGTTTCATCAGACGGCGGCTGGGGGTAGGTGAGCCGTGTTTGTTTGGAGCAGGATGCTGCAGTCAGAGCCATAAGGGCGATAGTTGGGATTAGACGTGACATTGTTTAATACAATAATTGAGTTAAAGGGCGTCGTCAGCCCCGTTAAATGCTTAGTCTTGCAAAGATAAGAAATATCTTCGAAATTGCTGAAATAAATTTTATCTCAATTAAAATGACATTTTTTCAGAATTAATGTTTAAATTTGCAGCGATAAAAAGAGATTTATTAGGGGTGCTTAGCCCGCAAGGCGAAGCTGAGATTATACCCTTTGAACCTGAACCGGGTAATACCGGCGTAGAGAAAATAAAAGTATGAATAAACTGTTTCTCGCAGTCGCGTCGCTATGTGCGTCG
>CAYRFB010000170.1:0-1925 GCA_964423485.1 uncultured Bacteroides sp. | reverse complement strand
GGCCATAGTGCCATAGGTGATGATGTGAGCCACCTTTTCGGCTCCATATTTTTTCGTGACATAGTCGAGCACCACGCCGCGGCCGTCATCGTCAAAGTCGACGTCGATATCGGGCAGGGAGATACGGTCGGGATTGAGGAAGCGTTCGAAGAGGAGGTCATACTTCAGGGGGTCGATCTGAGTGATGCCCAGACAGTAGGCCACAACCGAACCGGCTGCGGATCCACGGCCCGGGCCGATGCTGACCCCGAGCTGCTCGCGGCCGGCTCGGATAAAGTCTTGCACGATAAGGAAGTAGCCGGGGAAACCCATCGTCTTCATAATGTGAAGCTCGAAGGTGATGCGCTCGTTGACCTCGTCGCTCAGCGGTAGACCATAGCGCTTTTCGGCTCCTTCGTATGCGAGTTTTTTCAGATAGTCAGCCTCAAACTTAATGCGGTAAAGCTTCTCGTAGCCACCGAGTTTCTTGATTTTGGCGCGGGCGTCTTCTTCGCTGAGCACCACGTTGCCGTGCTCGTCGCGGGTAAACTCCTCGAAAAGATCCTGCTCGGTGAGGCGCTGGCGGTATTGCTCTTCGGTGCCGAAGTCAGCGGGGATCTCGTAGTTTGGCATGATTGGAGCATGGTCGATTGAGTAGACTTCGACCTTGTCGCTGATTTCGAGGGTGTTGGCAAGCGCCTCAGGTAGGTCAGAGAAGAGCCGTGTCATCTCGTCGGTGGTCTTGAGCCACTCCTGCTTGGTGTAGAGCATTCGGCTCTCGTCGTTGAGCAAACGGTTGGTCGAGAGGCAGATGAGTCGGTCATGTGCCTCGGCGTCCTCTTCGTTGGTGAAGTGGACATCGTTAGAGGCAATTATTTTAATATTGTATTTCTCGGCGAGTGCGCGGAGCTTAGGCTCAATGGCCATCTGGGCTTCATAGACATCGTGGTTGGCTCTCGGCACAGTCGCTTTGTGGCGCTGGAGCTCGATATAATAGTCTTCGCCAAAGGTTTCTTTCCACCATTTGACTGACGCGTCGGCCTCTGCATCTCGGCCGGCAGAGAGCAGTCGGGGGATCTCGCCGCCGAGACAGGCTGAGCAGATGATAAGGCCTTCGCGATGCTTGGCGAGTTCGTGTTTGTCGGTTCGTGGATGGGAGTAAAAGCCGTCAGTCCATGCTCGCGACACGAGTTTGACCAGATTGTGATAGCCTTTCTCATTCTTGGCGAGTACAATAAGGTGTCGGCCGGTGTCTTTTTTGTCGACGTGTTCAAGCAGGTTCTCCTGGGCGACATACATTTCGCAGCCGATGATGGGCTTGAGGATTTTCTTTTTCAGCTTTGCGATGGTGGCTTCAAGTTCCTGCTGCTTGGCGGTGTCGTTTGCCGCTGTTGCTTCGGCAAGCTCTTTCTCGGCGTCTGAAATCTTGCCTTTTGTTTTGCCGTTGACTTTCTTTACGTAGTTTGTAAACTCCTTTATGCCAAACATGTTGCCGTGGTCAGTAACAGCGAGTGCGGGCATGCCGTCGGCTATAGCCTTGTCGACAAGGCTTGCTATAGATGCTTGTCCGTCAAGGAGTGAGTATTGTGTGTGGACGTGTAGATGGACAAATTGGCTCATTATTATATAGAGTTAGTTTGAGGAGGGCTGGTTTGTATCGGACTCAAAAAAGTTGAGAGGTTTTACAATTTAGGTAATATTAAATCGTGGATTAGTTTGGGCTTCAAAGTTACAAAAAAGATGTCGGTTTCGCTGCTCGAATGGATATGTTTTTTGATGTATTTAATGTTTATTAGGCAGTGCTACAATGAGGCAGGGAAGAAAATGCAATTTAGTGGCAAAATTTTTCTTTCGGCTAACAGATTGAAATACAGCGTATGTGATAATTTGGTGTTAGAAAAATATGTTTTATAACATAAAAATTGGGTAAAAAATTTGGTGGGATT
>CAYRFB010000169.1:0-1931 GCA_964423485.1 uncultured Bacteroides sp. | reverse complement strand
GTTGATCGCCCTCATACATCCCGACTTTGACACAGCCAAGCGTCAGAACATCACAGACGAGGCACTCAAAAAAATCATGAAGGAGAATCTCACCGCGCTCAATCAGCAGTTGCCGGCATACAGCCGCGTGGCTGATTTTGAAATCCGCGACGAAGAGTTTGAGAAGACGCCCAAACGTTCGATCAAACGCTATCTCTATCAGCATTAAGTATTACGAACCATCATTTCACACAGAATTATGACATCCAAAGATTTTATTTCATCGCTTAAAGCAAAAATCCTTGCCGGAGGTGATATTGATGAGAAAGAAGCATATAAGTTGGTCGAAATGCTGCCCGAGGCATCGCAAGAACTCCGTGACGCAGCCGCCGAAATAACCGAGGCTCTATGCAGCCGCACCTTCGACTCCTGCTCCATAGTCAACGCGCGCTCGGGACGATGCAGCGAAAACTGCAAATGGTGTGCACAGTCAAAGCATCACTCCACAGGCTGCGAGACCTACGACCTCATCGACCATGACGAGTGTATGGCCGCGGCACGCGACAACAGCGCCAAGGGTGTCTACCGCTTCTCGCTCGTAGCAAGCGGACGCGCCGTCAAAGGCAATGCGCTCAAAAGCGTTTGCGCCCTTCTGCGCGAGGCCAAAGAGGAGACAGGTATCTATACCTGTGCATCACTCGGTCTGCTTGACCGCGACGACCTTCAGCAGCTCTGGGATGCAGGTGTACGCCGTTACCACTGCAACCTCGAGACCGCACCGTCGCACTTCCCTACCCTCTGCACAACTCACACGATCGACGACAAAATCCGCACAATCAAGGCTGCAAAGGAAATTGGCTTTGAGGTATGCTCAGGCGGCATAATCGGCATGGGCGAGACCCGTCATCAACGCGCCGAATTTGCCCTCAAACTGCGCGAGGTCGCCCCCCACTCCATCCCCATTAACATCCTGTCGCCAATTCCCGGCACTCCACTTGAGCATCAGGAGGCTATCAGTGTAGACGACATTCTCGACACGGTAGCGCTCTTCCGCTTCATCCACCCGCGGACTCAGCTAAGATTTGCAGGCGGCCGTAAGCGTCTGTCGCGCGAAGACCAACTCGAAGCCCTCCGCATAGGCATCAATGGTGGCGTTGTCGGCGATTTGCTGACAACCCTTGGCTCGACCATCGCCGAAGACAAAAAACTCGTCGGCGATGCCGGCTATAAATTCTAAACCAAACCGTCTTCACTCATGCCCGAAATAACCAACGCACTTCGTAAACTCGTCCGCTCGCTCAGCGAAGTCAAGCATCGGCGCGAACATCAGCTTTTTGTGGCCGAAGGCACTAAATGTGTCCGAGACACAGCCGGTCATTTCGCCTGCCGTTATCTTCTGGCTTCAAAAGGATGGCTTGCCGACAATGCCGACATTGTCGCGCTGATGCCCGGTGCTGAAGTATTTCAAGCTACTACGGCCGACCTTGAGCGAATGAGCGGTATGTCGACAGCGCCCACGGCGATTGCGGTCTACAATATTCCTGACCGCACGACAGAAACGGATTTCGCAACGCTCGGCGACCAGCTCGTCGTCGCACTTGACCGGGTTCAGGATCCCGGCAATCTGGGCACGATTATACGCCTCTGCGACTGGATGGGCGTCACAACGATACTGGCATCAACTGACACTGTCGATGTGTGGTCGCCGAAGGTCGTTCAGGCCACGATGGGCGCCATAGCGCGCGTGAATGTCGTATACTGCGACCTACCCAATGCGCTGAGCAAGTGGCCTTCACCGGTCTACGGCACCTATCTCCATGCTCCAAGTATCTATACGGCCGACCTGGGTGCCGCGGGCGTGGTGGTCTTCGGCAATGAAGGACGCGGCATCTCTGAAGCAGTCGGCGAGTGTGTGACACAGCGTTTGCTGATACCCTCGTTCCCCCCAGATC
>CAYRFB010000168.1:0-1966 GCA_964423485.1 uncultured Bacteroides sp. | reverse complement strand
GTTATACAATATCTTGGTAACTGACAACTTTTTGTCAACGTTTTTTCTGCAACGTCTTTCTCTTAGCTTGCAACATCGCGCCCGGCAATACCTCCCATCTGCCGCCGCGGGCTGGCCCCACCCTCTTGATGACCCCGGCATGCCTCAATTTTGACAATTGCTTCTCTATCCCTTTGTCTGATATGCCAATGGCTTCAGCAAGACTTCTTATTGTGTGTTGCGGATTCTCTTTCAAAAGCGCCACTATTTGATCAGATGTCTTTTCGCTCGGCTGGATTACGGAGGTGCCATCAACCGACTGCACAAACGCTGAGATATCCTTTGTCAATTGACTCAGCATCACACCATTCATAAAACCACGAAAAACTTTTAGATCCTCCGTTTCTCGCGTTTCAACTAAAGCCTTGATATACTCTTCTTTATCCTCAGCAAAAATTTTAGTTGGAATGAGGTTATACTCAAATTGCAGCCAATTCATCAACAAACGTGCCATCCGGCCATTGCCATCGGCCCACGGATGGATAGTCACGAGATTATAGTGAGCATCGAAACTAATATTATATAATTCCTGCAAGCTCAGATGGCCGGCGTTTTTCCTCTTTTGATTAAGCTCGTGGCATAAGTCTTCTAGCTTTTGTGGCACTTTATTGTAGGCCATATAGGATCGGCCACCCACTCCGGCCGTGACATTGAGCAATCGCAGATCGCCATTGGCCGATGAAAAATCTCCAAGCATTGTATGGTAGACGCTACCTGTATTTTTCATCGTGAGCGCTGACAGCTCTTTCAGCCTGTCAACAGTTACGTCATTGTGATTTCGCGCATAAACCAGAGCACGTTCATAGGCCGCCTTCAAATCAAGATTCATATTCTGCTCAATGATGCTTTTACCCCTCAAAGCAATCCCATTATCAAACATTATCTGATTTTCAAGCTCTGTAATCGTCGACCCTTCAATTGCCGTTGAGTGGGTAATAATCGAATATAAATAAAACTTGTCATAGTCCAGCTGTTGGTCTATGCCGAGGGCGCGATATCTCCCTACTAATTCTTCTAATCCGGATTCCATTGCTCTGATTTTTCTGCAAAAATAGCTGTTTTCTCCCTACTTTTTGCTACTATCACCCTACATTTCTCGATTTTTCTCCCTACTTTCAGCCAGAAGTTTCATACTTTCCTCAAAAAAACCTTGCAAATCAAAAGTGCGACTTTTGATTTGCAGGGTTTTAAGATCGGGGTTTCAATAATTTTTTAACCTTCTGTTTTCTTTTTTTCAATTTTTTCATAACTTTGCAGTCCGTTATGAAATACGGTTTTGACAACGAGAAATATCTCAAAATTCAGTCCGAACACATCAAAGAGCGCATAGCGCAGTTCGGCAACAAGCTCTATCTTGAGCTTGGAGGGAAACTATTCGACGATTATCACGCCAGCCGCGTGCTGCCCGGCTTTCAGCCTGACAGCAAGCTCCGTATGCTCTCTCAGCTCGCTGACCACGCTGAAATCGTCATCGTCATCAGCGCCCTCGACATCGAGAAAAACAAAGTGCGCAACGACCTGGGCATCACTTATGATGAGGACGTGCTCCGTCTGCGCAACGAGTTCATGAAGCGAGGATTCCTCGTGAGCTCGGTAGTGGTGACCCATTATAACGGGCAGAAGAGCGCCGATGCGTTCCGCCAGCGCCTCGAACGTATGGGCATCACCACCTATTTCCACTATCTCATCGACGGCTACCCCACCAATGTCGACCTCATTGCCTCTGACGAAGGCTTCGGACGCAACGACTATATCGAGACCACCCGTCCGCTCGTGATCGTGACCGCTCCCGGTCCGGGCAGCGGCAAAATGGCCGTCTGTCTCAGCCAGCTTTACAATGAGCACAAGCGCGGCATCGAAGCCGGCTACGCTAAGTTTGAGACATTCCCGGTGTGGAGCCTGCCGCTGAAACACCCGGTCAACATTG
>CAYRFB010000167.1:0-2021 GCA_964423485.1 uncultured Bacteroides sp. | reverse complement strand
GCAACGACTTTTGCCCCGAGCATCTTCATACGCTGGACATTGGGTTGCTGACGCTCGACGTCGATTGCACCCTGATAAATAACGCATTCGAGTCCGAGCAACGCGCACACCGTAGCAACAGCCACACCATGCTGACCGGCTCCGGTCTCGGCAATTATACGGGTCTTGCCCATACGTTTGGCCAAGAGAATCGAACCTATGGCATTATTGATCTTATGAGCACCTGTGTGATTGAGATCCTCGCGTTTGAGATAGATATTGGTGCCGTAATGCTCACTGAGTTTATCGGCGCGGTAAAGGGGGCTGGGGCGGCCGACATAGTCGCGCAGCAAACGATGATACTCGTCCATGAACTCAGGATCCGATGCATAATGATAGAACGCTTCGCGAAGAGCTTCAATGTTAGCACGAAGGATTTCCGGGACGTAAGCTCCGCCAAAACGTCCGTAATTACCGAAATCATCTACCGGGAGGGTGTGTTGAAATTTTTCCATAACTAATGTTTTAATAAAAAAAATGAAACCGGCCATCGATCTTTTATCGATGGCCGGCTCAATATGAATGAATATTTTAATTGATTATCAAACTAAGTTGCACAAGGCAATGCCATCGATCTTTCGTCCGATGCGCCACCAATATGCGTTGTTGCTGTTAAATTTAATGTTTAGCATTTTGCTACGTTTTACTTTGATGTCGCAAATTTATACAAATATTTTTCTCCTGGCAAATATTTTTTGATTTTTTTTTGTGATATTTTCGTCTATCGAGTGCTCCTCGACAAAAATAATGTTCGATATACATATATAATAGATACGAGAGATTGATTTTTTTACTAATTTTGCAACTTGTTAGAATAATAAACATCTTAAAATTATCAGAGTGGAAACCAAATATATTTTTGTCACCGGAGGCGTTGTCTCCTCGCTTGGCAAAGGCATAATCTCCTCCTCATTGGCCTGTCTGCTGAAGGCCAGAGGCTACAGGGTGACAATCCAGAAATTTGATCCTTATATCAACATTGACCCCGGCACTCTCAACCCCTACGAACACGGAGAATGCTATGTCACCGTTGACGGTCATGAAGCCGACCTCGATCTGGGTCACTACGAACGCTTCACCGACATCCACACCACTCGCGCCAACAATGTAACCACGGGCCGTATCTTCCAAAGCGTCATAGACAAGGAGCGCCGCGGCGACTATCTCGGAAAGACCGTGCAGATCGTGCCTCACATCACTGACGAAATCAAGCGCAACGTAAAGAAGCTCGGCAAGACCGGCAACTTTGACTTTATCATCACCGAGATCGGCGGCACAGTAGGCGACATCGAGTCGCTGCCGTTCCTCGAGAGTGTGCGTCAGCTAAGATGGGAACTCGGTCAGAACAGCCTCTGCATCCACCTCACTTATGTGCCCTATATCGCAGCAGCAAAAGAACTCAAGACAAAGCCAACGCAGCATTCGGTCAAGGATCTTCAGGAAGTGGGCATCCAGCCCGATATCCTCGTGCTCCGCACGGAGAAACACATCTCTCCCGAGATGCGCAAGAAGATAGCTCTTTTCTGTAACGTCGCTCCCGACTCGGTCATCCAGTCGATCGACGTTAACTCTATATATAAGGTACCGGTCAAGATGCACGAACAGCATCTCGACGAAATCGTTCTCCGCAAGACAGGCGTTGAGCCACAAGGCGAACCTCACATGAAGCCATGGCTTGACTTCCTCCACAAGATGAATACTGCTACAGAGACTGTCACCATCGGTCTTGTCGGAAAGTATGTCGAACTGCAGGACGCCTACAAGTCGATCAACGAAGCGCTGTTCCAAGCCGCGACTTATGCTGACCGCAAACTCAATCTGGTATATATCCACTCCGAACGCCTGACCGAAGAGAACGCCGACGAAAAACTCTCAGCCATGGACGGCGTAATCATCGCTCCGGGCTTCGGCCACCGCGGTATCGACGGCAAATTTGTGGCGCTGAAATGGTGCCGCGAACACGATGTACCGACTTTCGGCAT
>CAYRFB010000166.1:0-2053 GCA_964423485.1 uncultured Bacteroides sp. | reverse complement strand
TCAGATGTAGGGGTATTGGGCGAAGGTGGCCAGGGCGGTGCGGATTGGGGTTGTGTAGTCGAGGTCTGAGCCGTTGTAGCCGAGGTAGATGAGGCTTGCGGGGTAGGTCATGAGTTCTTCGAGCATGGCGATTTTGGCGCGACACATTTGGTTGCGGATTGTGTTGGCTTGTTCGGCGGTGTCGCCACGGAGCCGGTGCATCCGGTAGGCAAACATGTATTGCTGCAGGTAGCGTGTGCCAACAACGGCGTGGCTGACGAAGAAGCTTCGGTTTTGCAGGTTGGCGATGTTTGAGCGCGTAATGTTTTTGCCGTCGATCTGAGTGCGAATCTGCATTTTATGCGTGTGGTGAGCAATGGTATGAATGAAGTCGCCCAGCGGGAAATACTGCTCGCTTTTGGAATTGCCGACGCGGAAGAAAATGGCTTCGAATTCGTGGTGGGTGACGACGGTGCGGATATTGGAAAAATGAAAAATCACCATTTGGGTCAGTGCCGGAAACGGGCGCCAGCGTGCGCGCTCGGCGCAGGCCAGCAACTCGGCATCGCCGACCCGAAAGGGGTTGAACCGCATCACCTTGTCGGAAAGAATGGCCTCAAGCCGCTGCTTAGCCTCCTCCAGCGATGCCCTGGGCATCTCAACCCCACCAATCGCACTCATAAACAGTTCGTTACTTAAAAATTTGTCTTATTCAAATGTATGTTAATTTTTCTCAATGCAAAGTTAAGAAAATCTTTTGAGATTTCATAATTTAGCGACATGGTTAACATTTTAGATTCACAGTGACTGTATGAACTTCACATATTGGACGAATTACACTTTGATAGTTTATAATCAGTTGCGTACCATCTCGGCTTCTCACATGTTAGATGATTGAGTCGTTGTTTGGGTTTTGTTGATGTCGGAGATAATTTTGGCGGGCGGAGTAGGGGGACGTGTTGGCGTAGCAGTATGCGCAGCCGTGGGGGCAGGTGTTGTAGGCTCCGATGTCTTTTGAGGTGATGCAGCCGCATAGCGGGCGCTGACCTTTGTCGGTTTTGATGAGTGTGATTTCTGATTGTAGTTCGGGCATAAGCCGAATAATTAAATCGGGATCGATGCACCGATTATGGCTGATGCCCAATTGAGATAAGTCAACCTTTTCGGCGCAGGTTGCCAGTTCTTGTCCGAGATTCAGTTTGGATAGTTGCTGCGCGAAGTCGAGCATATCGGCATCGGTCCATTCTCGATAATTGATGCCTGCTGCATAAAGATTTCTTCCCACTTTCTTATATGTTGAGATGTCTGCAAAACTGAATACAAGTTTGTCAGCGTATCCATTAAGTTTGTGAGCGATATTTTCAATTTTTCGCAGTAAATCTTCGGCTGAAATCTTGTCAGTAAGAATCAACGGATCGAAACGCCAGATAGCAGAGCCCACACCAAGCATATCAACAATCCGCTTAAAGGTTTCGATTCGTTGTTTTAGGGATGGAACATTCGGTTCCAGGCATTCGGCTTCATAATCATTAAGCGTAAATTGAAAGTAGCAACCAATGTTATGCTCCTTTAGCAGAGACAAGTGTGGAATCATAGGTTCCGGGTTCTTTGACCAAAAAACGATAAATTTTGTATTGTCAAAAGAAACATAAGAATCCTTACCACTATAAGGATTACGCCATCGCACATAACCCTGTCGCAGTCGGTCGAAGAACCACCGGCTATAAAACGCAGGAATGTCCGTTGCCCGACTCGCCGACACAATCATCGGAGCCTGCGCATCAACAATGCGACCGTCGCGTAACGTCAGTTTTATCTTTTCAGTTTTCATGCTGCATGGTTAAGTATGTGTTTGGCAAAAGTGCTTGAGTTTGGAGTTTGTTTGTTAATTTAGGTTGTAGCCCCATTCTCGACTGAGGAGTTTTCTTTTCCAAAGGGACTCACGTTCGATTGCTTCACAGTCTGTTACATTTGATGGTAGCGGTTCGAGAATAGACCATTGAAAGTTTTTTAATGTAGGGTTGGGTTATTTTGCGTTGAATTCGATTCCAAGGATGTCGTTAGCGTGGTATTT
>CAYRFB010000165.1:0-2093 GCA_964423485.1 uncultured Bacteroides sp. | reverse complement strand
TTCAACGTCTGACCACAGCAATTACGCCATGAAAAAACTTCTGCTTCTCTTCATCCCCGCCCTGTTCCTTTCGTCGTGCGCGAAAGAAGCAAAGTTTCGTAATGTCGAAATCCACCTTAACGACTGGACGTCAGAGGTCGAGTTCACTGACATTTTTAAAGAGACCGATCGCATTCAGCTCGACAACAATCCCGAGTGTTACATTCACGATCGCTCAATCGTAAAACTTGTCGGCGACCGATTTTACATTTATGATCCTAAGAGCGACCACCAGCAAGTCCTGGTCTTTGACAAAGAGGGCAACCTTATCAATCGCATAGGCATATGTGGTCAGGGACCGGGTGAATACAATACAGCCTACACTTTTGCGGTTAACGAGAAGAAAGATCAGTTAGTCATCTTGGCTCAGCCGTCGACATTTTATGTCTACGACTTAAACTCGGGCGAGTTTCTGTTCTCGAAGAAAACTGATCCCGGTATGTATTGCTTCGACCGTTTCTCTGACTGCTATCTCGCAACTACGAGCCCCGGCATCTCAATCAGAGAAGAGGCAACCTACCTGTTCTACAAGTTAGATGATGACTTCAACATAGTTGATGCAAAATTCAAGCCTGCTCAGGATCAAAATTGTGACGCTCAGACTCTGGGGCTTTCACCCTTACATAAAGTCGGTGATGACGCCATCTATCTCAATGAGATTCCGAGCGTTGTCTACCAGTATGACTGCAATACAGATACCGCCGGACTCCTCTACAAGTTCATTTATCCCAAACAGATGCCTCCGGAGATCTATACCGATTTCAGTGCGATGTTTCAAAATTTCGCTAACTACAAACTCTTAAAGCATTTCGCTGTTAACTCCGAGGCTATGTTGGTCTCCTATCTCGGCGACCCGTCCGGCACTTACACTGTCGAGCTTGACCGAAACGGTAACTTGCTCCACAAAGTTAACTTCAGCGACGACATACCGCCCACCTCCATCTTCGTCACCGACGACACCTTTATGTCACTCTATGACGCCGGCACCGACGACAACCTCGCCATCATCATTTACGAAAAGATAAAGCTATAGCCATGAAGCGTATCCTCTCCCTGCTCCTGCCGTTGCTGCTCCTTTCGTCGTGCACGAAAGAGGCAAATGATTGGCACGGAAATATTTATCTTGATGACACAAGCGAGGAAATAGAATTTGATGAATTGTTTTCTGAAGAGCGCCGGATCAGCCTCGAGAATCATCCGGACGCATACTTCCACGATGGCAGCATTTTAAAATGGCTCGGCGACAGATTTTATGTCTTTGACCCCCTGTCATCGGAGAAAAACCTGATAGTCTTTGACTCCGCAGGAAAATATTTAGGACGAATTGGCAACTTCGGCCAGGGGCCGCAAGAATATCCGGCCCTACTCGATTTCACCGTCAACAATGACTCCGGCAATGTCATCATCCTTAGTGCCAATTCTCAAATTTTCATTTATAATACTCAGGGTGATTTTGTCACCAAATTGAAAATAGGCGATGTCCATCTCACCAACCTTGAGCGGATCAATGACGGCTACCTCGCTTCAACCACTGCGGCTGAAACACTTGGCAATGACAGCGTCTATTTCTTCTATCGATTTGATAATGATTTTAACCTCCTTTCGGCCAAATTAAAGCCTGCTCAAGAGGACAATTTCTCACTCTACGATTCACGAAAAATAACTATCGTTAATGGCTGCGGATTAGTATTCAACAGCTATCCCGGCGTCGTCTACCTTTATGATTGTCAAGAGGACACTTCGGGTTACTGCTACCGATTCCGCTTGCCGATGCAATTACCTTGGGTGCCGGATCAGGACTTTATGGAGCTTCAAGACGCTCTGATGAATCATTGCTGGACATCCGATTTCCTGACCGACGGCCGGATCGCTCTGGTGACCTATAAAGGCGGAGACCAGAAGTATCACACCGTAGCTTTGGATCACGACTTCGGCAATTTGAAGCGCATAACCGCCGGCACAGTCCCCGATCATCTCACCACCGCCAACAGCCACTTCCTCCTCCTCTCCACCCCAGATGACAACTCAAACATCGACATAGTTATCCTCAAAGC
>CAYRFB010000164.1:0-2094 GCA_964423485.1 uncultured Bacteroides sp. | reverse complement strand
TGAGAGCTCGCCGACGGGTTTGAGCTTAGTGATTGCTTCGGTCGGAGTGCAGAATTCGATGCCGCGTTCCTTTGCGAAGCGAGGCAGAGCCTCGAGGAACTGGAAGATGCCTGAATTGGCAGGCTGCAGACCTCCGAAGGTCTCAAGGCTCATAGAGAGATTGAAGATCTGCTCTTCCTGAGGAGTCGAGGCAATCCAGTCAATATATTTGTCGGCGGTGAGAGGATAAGCATCCCAAGATGTGTCGCTGAAGCGGAATGAGATGTCATCGCTGAGCTTAGAATTCTTGAGGAGCATCTTAAGCTTGGGAGCTGAAGCGGCTGAATATACATAGTTGGGCGACTTCCAGCCAAGGATGTGCTTGGCTCCTTCGGTCAGCACGCCTTTGAATCCCATAGCCAGGATCTGGGGTGCGAGATCATCGCAGTAGATAAGCTCGGAGTTGCGAAGCACTTTGGGCTTCACTCCGAAAAGAGAGTGGAGTTTCTCGCACTCAACCTTCACCTGCTCGGCAAACTCAACGGGATCGATGAGCGAAGCGAGCGAGTGAGCGTAAGGCTCAGCCACAAACTCAACGCAGCCGGTGTCGGCAAGACGTTTGAGAAGGTCGATAAACTCAGGCACATACTGCTCAATCTGCTCGATAGCTACGCCGGTGATGGCGATAGAGCATTTAAACGCGCCCTTGGTATCATTGATCATCTTGAGCAAGGTCTGAGCTGCGGGTATATAGCTGCGCTCGGCGATGCGGGTGATGATGTCGTCGTTAAGGAAGTCATCATAATAGTAGTGGTCGTTGCCGATATCAAAGAAACGATAGCGTTTTAGACGGAACGGCTGATGAATCTCGAAATTGAAACAAATTGCTTTCATATCTCTTGTGTGGTGTGATTTAACGGTTGAGTACTTTATTATAAATATCGATTACTTTCTGTCCGGCCTTGTCCCAGGTGATCTGCGCAACCTCGGCGAGGCCGTCTTCGCGCAGCTGCTGATACATAGCGGGATAAGTGATGATAGAGTGGATGGCGTCAGCCATAGCGTCGATGTCCCAATAATCAGTCTTGATGACATTGTTGAGGATCTCGGCGCAACCTGACTGCTTAGAGATAATCGAGGGCACACCCATCTGCATAGCCTCAAGCGGCGAGATGCCGAAAGGCTCTGAGACTGAAGGCATGATGTAGACGTCGCTGGCTTTGAGCATTTCGTAGACCTGCTTGCCCTTCTGGAAGCCGGGGAAATGGAAGCGGTCAGCGATGCCTCGCTCGGCTGCGAGAGTGATCATCTTATCCATCATATCGCCAGAGCCGGCCATCACGAAGCGCACATTATGGTCATTTTTCAACACTTTGGCCGCAGCCTCGACAAAATACTCGGGACCCTTCTGCATAGTGATGCGGCCAAGGAAGGTCACAACCTTCTCTTTAGGTTTCTGCACCTCGACGTCGAGGAGTTCCTGACTGAGGGGCACAACGGCGTTGTGGACCGTCGTCACCTTAGCCGGATCGATGCCGTAGCGCTCGATAACGGTCTGGCGGGTAAGGTTGCTGACGGTGATGATATGGTCGGCGTGGATCATGCCGTCGCGCTCGATGTTGAACACAGTGGGATTGACATTGCCGCGCGAACGGTCATAGTCCGTAGCATGGACGTGGATAACGAGAGGCTTGCCTGTCACCTGCTTGGCATGGATGCCGGCGGGATAGGTCAGCCAGTCGTGAGAGTGGATGATATCGAAATCGATCGTGCGGGCGATAACGCCGGCGGTGATCGAATAATTGTTGATCTCCTCGAGCAGATTGTCGGGGTAGCGGCCCGAGAATTCGATGCAGCCGAGATCGTTGGTCTTCATATAGTTGAAGTCGGCATAGATATGGTCGCGAAGACGGAAATAGAGATCGGGATCCATAACCTTGCCGATGCGCGACTCAACGTATTCGCGGGTAACGTCGCGCCACGCGACGGGAGTCTGAGACGCACCGATAATATGGGCGAACTCTCGGTCTTCGTCGCCGTAAGGCTTGGGGATGACGAAGGTGATGTCCATGTCGCCACACTCCCACATACCTTTGGTGAGACCGTAGCTGGCGG
>CAYRFB010000163.1:0-2102 GCA_964423485.1 uncultured Bacteroides sp. | reverse complement strand
CTACTACCGCATCTGCGTGGCACAGTTAGCAATTTTTTTGTTTGGCCGGCGGTTTTATTCAATAAAAAGAGTTAAGAGGCGGTGGGCTTAAAATCAGCAGCGTTGTTTTTTCGGAAATTATGGCGTACATTTGCATTACTGTATCGAATCAATTTTTTTACTTTAACGACATAAATCAACATTGTTATGATCAACAGAAAAATCGAAGACGCGATCAACGCGCAGATCAATGCCGAATTTTGGTCGGCTTATCTCTACCTCTCTATGGCAATGCAGTTTGAGGCCGACGGTCGCTCGGGCATCGCCAATTGGTTCCGCATTCAGTTTAAGGAAGAGCAGGCTCACGCCGAGATCTTTATCAACTATCTCGTGCAGCGCGGTGGCCGGGTGATGCTTCAGCCTATTGAGGCTGTGCCGACCGACTGGGCGTCGCCCCTTGCGGCTTTTGAGGACACTTTGGCTCACGAAGAAAAGGTGACTGCGCTGATCAACAACCTCTATGCGCTCGCTGAGGCTGAGCACGATTATGCAACCCGCGGCAAGCTCGACTGGTTTGTGTCAGAGCAGGTTGAGGAGGAAGAGACAGCCAAGAATCTCATCGACCGCCTGAAACTCATCGGCAACGACGGCCTGGCGCTCTATATGCTTGACCAGGAGTTGGCTGCGCGTGTCTACAACGTGCCCGCACCTTTGGCAACTAACGCTCAAGCATAAACCGGGCGGTCAGCGATGAAAACGAAGGCATTACGACTCGCGATCGCGGCTTTTGCCGTGGTCGCGTGCATAATCACGGCCGCCTGCTCGCGAGAAGGTAATATCACTGTCAAGGCTAACAATCCTGACATTCTCTATATGGGCCGCATACATTGGTCTGACTCAGCGACGGCAGTGTTCAATTATCCCGGCGTCACGGCGATGCTCAATTTCAACGGCACCGGCCTGGCGATGACGGCTAAGGAGGGCAGCGGGTATTTTATGGTGGAGATTGACCATGACGATGCGATAAAGGTCAACTTCAGTGACTCGGTGTCGACGATCGTGCTGGCAGATTCGCTCGCCGAGGGCGCTCACACGGCTCGCATAGCTTATGCTATCGAGGGTCACGAGAAGCAACCCGAGATACGATCGTTTGAGATCTTCGGGCCTGACGCCGAGTTGCTGCCGGCGCCCAAGAGGCCTGAGCTGAAGATCGAGTTTATAGGCAACTCGATAACCTGCGGCTACGGCACGGAAGCTGACAGCGGACAGGTGCACTTCAGTTATGACAATGAAAATCATACGCTGAGCTATGCTTACCTGACGGCGCGGGCGCTCGACGCTGACTTCAACGTCGTTGCCAAGTCGGGCATCGGTGTTTACCGCAGCTACGGAGGCCCGATCGAAGGTACGCCCGGCAACCGCATGCCTGACCTTTATGACCGTACGCTCTATTACACGCCTGACTATGAGTGGGATCACTCGTCGTTTGAGCCCGATATAATAACCATCAATTTAGGCACTAACGACACGTCGCTCGAGCTCTTTGACAGCGAGTTGTTTGAGGCGAAGTATAACGAATTTCTCGATCATCTGCGCGACATCCATCCTGAGGCTAAGATCGTGGTGCTCAACGGTCCGATGCTCAATGGTCACTGGCTCGAGACAGTAAGCGCTTCGCTTGACCGCATGGCCGAAGGTCGCGAGGGGGTTACGCGATTTGATTTCACGCCTTGCACGGGCGAGTTGGGCTATGGCGCCGATTTCCATCCGTCGCGCGCGCAGGCTGTGCTGATGGCTCAGGAGCTGATACCATATCTTCAGTCGCTCATAGAGCCGCAACAGTAGCCGGCGCCGCAGCATTGGCATAAAAATTAGGAGTGTGAGATCAGATCTTGCACTCCTTTTTCTATCAGCTGATTGCGCGTCGTTTGGGGCGTGAACGGCCGACGGCGCGATAGAAAAATGATGAAAAAATGACGGGAGGTGCAAAAAAAGATTTCAAAAAAATTTGTCAAATAAAAAAAAACACCTAACTTTGCACCGCATTTGAGCCAAACGCCGATGCAACCACGATGACTCCGTAGCTCAGTTGGTAGAGCAACTGACTCTTAATCAGTGGGTCG
>CAYRFB010000162.1:0-2108 GCA_964423485.1 uncultured Bacteroides sp. | reverse complement strand
GCCATCGATAAAAATCGGCTCGCCGACCGCACAAAATCAGTCCTCACAGCGTTATAAGACCGACAACAAAAACAGCATTGCGGAGCTATCGAAAAAAAGTAAAAAAATTGCTCGAAATTTTTTTGCAAAGATTCCGATATATTACTAACTTCGCAGCATAAAAATTTAATCACTCGACCAGTTTCTTTATATATTATAGTATCATATGATTTTCAATTTCAGAATAGTATCTGACGAAGTTGATAACTTCAAAAGAGAAATCAAAATCGATGCCGATGCCACGTTTCTTGATTTGAAAAACGCGATTTGCAATTCGGTTGGCTATGATAAAAACCAGATGTGCTCCTTCTTCCTGTGCGACCGCAATTGGGAAAAGGAAAAGGAAATCACATTCGAAGACATGGGTTCCGACTCAGATCAGGACGTGTGGCTCATGGACGACACTATCCTCAGCGACTTCATCGAGGACGAAGGACAGAAGATGCTCTTTGTTTTCGATTACATGACCGACAGAGCTTTCTTCATCGAGATGAAAGAAGCAATCCCGGGCAAGAACCTCAAGGATCCTGTATGTACGCTCTCGCTCGGCAAAGCGCCCGCGCAGAACGTCGACCTTGACGAATTCGATGCAAAAGTCGACGCCAAAGCCAAAACAGCCACACCCTCGATCGAGGATATCGACGAAGAATTCTATGGAGAGAACGATTTCAACCCCGATGAATTTGACGAAGACGGATTCGACGAACTGACATTCAACGACTAAATCATTAACAAACCATCCGGAGTTTGTCATATCTATCTTTGACAGACTCCGGATTCTTTTTTTGCAACTACCCCAAACACCAATTATCACACTACCTTAACCTAATGCGTAAAGTCTTTACCCTACTTCTCATCGCAAGCGCCGCACTCACAGCCTGCTCACAAACTACATTAAAAGAAATCGCCGACAACCATGCCCTGACCGCCGGCCTCTATTGCCCCTACCCTTCGGTCGCCGACAACACCCTGACCCGCGCCCCAAAGGGCTACAAACCCTTCTACATAAGCCACTACGGCCGTCATGGCTCACGCTACCTCGTTAATGACACTGACTACTCAACGCCACTCGACACCCTCCGTTCTGCTGCCAAAGCCGGAGCTCTCAGCGAGCTGGGTAAAGACGTTTTGGCGCGGCTCGAAAAAATCTGGGACGACGTCGAAGGACGCACCGGCGAACTCACCCGCAAAGGCAACGCCCAGCATCACGATATAGCCCAACGCATGTATCACGCCTACCCCGAAGTCTTCAAAGACGATGCCGTCATGACCGCGCGCTCAACCACAGTAATGCGCTGCGCCCACTCAATGGCCGCATTCTGCGAAGGCCTCAAGGAACTCAACCCCTCGCTCGTCATCCCTCGCGAATCAGGCAAACGATATATGAAATATATGGCCAATGTCTGCCCCAAAGCCAACGAGTACAACCGTGGTGACGGTCCGGCAGCCAAAGCGATAAATGACTTTGAGAAAGAGATGACTGACTCCAAGCGCTTGATAGCGTCACTATTCAACGACAAAGACTACGCAGACAAGCTCAACGGCGACGCACTCATGCGCCAGCTCTTCCTCATCGCCATCGACCAGCCCAACGCCGACAACGACATCCGCCTCGACGACATCTTCACCACCGACGAGCGCATCAACCTGTGGCGCGCCTACAACTTCCGCTACTACAACCACATGTCTAATCCCGCGTCAGCCAAAGGCGCAGTTCTCGACAACGCCCGCCCGCTTCTCGCCAACATCGTCGAGAGCGCCGATGCCATGATAGAGAGCGGTCACTACGGAGCCGATCTCCGTTTCGGCCACGACAGCTGCATCGTTCCCCTCGTCGGCCTTATGAAAGTCGAAGGATGCTATGGCTCGACCGACGACCCCCACACACTCCATGAAGTCTTTGCCGACTACCTGATTACCCCGATGGCAGCCAATCTACAGCTTATCTTCTTCAAGAACAAAAAAGGCGACATCATCGTCAAAGTTCTCCTCAACGAGCAGGAAGTCACTCTCCCCGTCGCCACCGACATCGCCCCCTTCTACCCCTGGCCCGCCCTCAGAGAATACCT
>CAYRFB010000161.1:0-2133 GCA_964423485.1 uncultured Bacteroides sp. | reverse complement strand
CACGAAACATTTCATTACGACCTATGGGACAAAGAAATATCGCCATCAACCGAGCTTCGCGAGTGGTTTCACCAAGACCCCGACGGGCGCTGGGAAGAATTTAAGCACCGCTACCTCGACGAACTAAAAGCCAACCCTGCAGCCGCAAACTTGCGCAAAACCCTCGCCGACAAACCAAAAGTCACACTCCTTTACTCCTCCCACGACGCTACACACAACAACGCCCTTGTCCTCCAAACATACCTACTCCAACCCTCTTGGTAAAAGACAGCTTCTGCTTGGAAACCCCGATGGCGCGTTTCAAAGCCAAGCTGAGTCCGGGTAAATTATAGTTTAGAACGGAAGACATTGCCCGACGAACGCACTGGTGAGATTTTTTATCGAAAATGATTGGAATTCTTAATCAATTGATTAAATTTGCATCAATAAAGAAAAGAGCACAAAGAAATGATCAAGGATATCAAATTATTTATCATTCAGATAATTGTCACATCGATCATCTACGGCGTTATGGTGTGGTTGTTCAATGTGATTTTCGATAATGACGCGGCTTTTAGATGGAGCATCCTGCTTCAAGCCATCATTTTCGCTTTGCTCTACGTCCCCATCTCCCACAAGCTTGACTCCAATAACAAAAAGCAGCCTCATTGACCTCGCCGCTTGGACTCAAACAGTTTTCGAGCTGGGTCACGCATCATTACAAAAAATTTAGGGGGCCGGTCATTTGTGTGATGACTCAGCCCCCTTTTGAAAAACCAATGAATATATTTTTTGTTATTTCACAGTCACTTCATCGTTTATAGTACTCTCGAAGAGCGGTTCGTTGACTGCTGTTGTCATTTGCAGACTGCGGTCTTTGCCTTCAAGGTTAAGCGTCACGACAGTCTTAGTGTTACGCTTTACGGTAATCGCATCGGTGCCTTCCTTGGTGTTTCCGCCATCGCGGGTCCAAACAAACTTTATCTTAAAGTCCTTAGCGGTTGGATTAGCGTCGGTTGATGTCCAGCAGAGATCAGGCCTGTCAAAGGCATAGGTCGTGAGATGAGAGATGTTGCCGGGAGTGAGCGATCCGAAGCTGAAATCAATTGTACGCGACGATGATTCCTCTTGCCATGTGATCACACCGTCAGGCACCTCAGTCGTTCCCACTTCAATTTGGAATGATGCGCATTTCAGCGGTATGGTGATTGATGAAGATGAGTCCAACGTGTAGCCCTTTAATTCGCCATAGAAACGGTATTGACTCGGATGATATTTTTCCTCTTTGGTTTTCGACGCATAGCCGCTGGCATCGACATCGCCGTCAACAACAGTCGATTTTGCCGATTTAATGCCTGTGAGGAACTCGCTGGGCGAATAGACAAACTTATTGAGGTTGGTCAATGCAAAGCCTGCCCCTTCATCTTCTTTATTGCCGACCAAGAACGGGCGTTTAAACATACCGCCGTTATCATTGATTTTGGCAATCTTATGTCTGTCATCCTGAACGGCAGTGCATTCAAAATCATATTTGGAGCCCGGAGTCAGCGTGAGAGTCATATTTTCCTCGCTTGTGAAAACGCCGTAAGCATAATGCTTGCCATCCTTATAGACGTTAATGCCATAGTATTGAGCACCGGTCACGGCTCGGCTCATAGGCTGGAAGCTTGTCTCGACAAATTCACCGCCAAGCGATAGCGACACCTCTCTTGGAGTCAGATCTTGGGGCTCATCCTTATGCGACTGAGAGCAAGCCGTCAGAAACAACATCGCAACACACGCCGCCGCAACCAATTTAATTCGTTTCATATAATGAATTATGTTTATGTTAGTGTAATGTATGATTTCCATCAAAGGTAGTGATTTTGTTTTGAATACAAAACATATTTACTAATTTTTTTTAAGAAAACAAAAAATTCAACTTTATAAAGAGCGGAGGCGGTAAGAGTAAATTAGGCCGTAAGCTCTGATTTTGCAGAGCGTTACGGCCTAATTCGTATATAATCAAGTACTAAACTTTAATCTTCGATTGCAGCTTGGGCCACTGTAATATTGCCTGAATTATCAGACTTTTATATTATTGGTGTCCGTACTTGTGACCGTCAACTGTGTTCTAACAATTATCTTGATGGAGAAACACGCAAAATTTACACG
>CAYRFB010000160.1:0-2144 GCA_964423485.1 uncultured Bacteroides sp. | reverse complement strand
CCTCCGCCGCCACAACCGCAAACCACCCCTCCCCGACCACCCAACCCCCGACCCCGAAGATCATAATCCGTGAGCTTCTGTGCAAATATTGGGCTTAAACCTCCCAGAAACTTTACTAAAGGACGGGCGCAAAAAAAATAAGGAATGCTGCGAGGCACTCCTTATATTATTTATGTATATGGTTTGTGTATTTACTCTTCCGGGGCTTCATCATCGGGGGCGGGGGCGGCGTCCTGATAGATCTTAAATGAGGACTCCTGGCCGGCGGTGGTGCGGATGGTGACTACGGCTTCGCGGGGCTCGGGCGCGGTGTTGGGCTCGACGTCGATCTGAATGCGGTCCTGGATGAACTCATAGACCGAAGATGTGCGCTGCACTTTTGCCCACTTGGGGTAATTGAGCAGCTGGTAGGTGGCATATTTGTTGCCTTTGAGTTCGGCAACCTGTGTGCCGCCGTCAGCTGGGAAGTCGTAAGACCACTCCTTGAGCTCGATCGGCTGGTCAGAGCCGCCAAATCCGCCGAGATAGAGCAGGCCTACGCCGACGATCTCGCGCTGGTCGTTGCGAGCAAAGGCTGCGACGATAAATCGCACAAAGCCCTGCTTGCTGTTATAGCCCACGAAGCCTTCGCCTTCGTGGGGAAAGAGCTGGAGGCTCCAGTCGTTCATTGGGATGTAGTCTACGTTGCCAAGGCCAGGCTGATAGCCTACCGACGAGAGATACCAGTCGCCGGAATTGCTGAGGATGGTGGTCAGGAAGCCGTCGCGGGTGAAACCGAGTCCGGCGAGGTTGTCGCCAGTGTCATAGTAGAGGCCTATGCTATTGGCTTGGACGCCTTCGGGCAATGGCTTTTTGTCGACCTCCTCACCGCTGCCGCTACCACCGCCGCTGCCGGGGTTGTCAGGCATGCACGAAGTGACGGCTGCTGCGAATAACACGCTAAATATCAGTGCCAGCAATGACGCCGGCTTATAAAGTCTGTTCATTGTGATCGTCATTTTATTAATTGCAAAACATAGGATTTATCAAGGTGTTATCGTAACCTTTTATGCAAAGGTAGCAATTTTTATCTGTAGTCCCAAATTGTCAACCAAGACTTTAGAAGCAATTATGAACTTTTAGCATTAGAAATCGTTTAGCTTATGACTCGTGAAAAAGGGCTTCGGGATTGACATTTTGTCAGTCGTGGCAGTCTCACGTGACGATATGAATTTTTGGCACGATACTTGCATTAAAAGACATAGAAAACATAAAAAATTTAAATTAAAAACTTATCATAAACACTAAATCAATTATGGAACTCAAACCATTGGCAGACCGAGTGCTCATCAAACCCGCACCGGCAGAAGAAGTTACCGCATCTGGCATCATCATTCCTGATTCTGCTAAGGAAAAACCACTTAACGGCAAAGTAATAGCTGTCGGCAACGGCACAAAAGACGAAGAAATGATATTGAAAGCAGGCGACACTGTGCTTTACGGCAAATATGCAGGCACTGAGATCGACCTCGGCAACGGCGAAAAGGCCCTTATCATGCGTCAGAGCGAAGTGCTCGCTATCGTACTTTAATTATCATCCGTCAGACAACTTTTTTAAAGCGTAAATTATCATGGCAAAAGAAATAAAATTTAACATCAAGGCTCGCGAAGAGCTTAAAAACGGCGTCGACGCTCTTGCCGACGCTGTCAAGGTAACCCTCGGCCCGAAAGGCCGCAACGTAATCATCGAGAAGAAGTTTGGCGCACCCCACATCACCAAGGACGGTGTCAGTGTGGCTCGCGAAATCGAACTCGAAGACCCCTTCCAGAACATGGGCGCTCAGCTGGTGAAGGAAGTGGCATCTAAGACCGGCGACGATGCTGGCGACGGCACAACCACCGCAACCGTGCTCGCTCAGTCGATCATCGCAGTCGGATTGAAGAACGTTACCGCCGGTGCTAACCCCATGGACCTCAAGCGCGGCATCGACAAAGCTGTCGCTACTGTTGTCAGCGAGATCCGCAATATGGCTCAGGAAGTAGGCGATGACTTCAAGAAGATCGAAGACGTTGCCCGCGTATCGGCCAACAACGACGAAGCCATCGGCCGTCTTATCGCCGAGGCTATGCAGAAAGTCAAGAAAGAAGGCGTTATCACTGTCGAC
>CAYRFB010000159.1:0-2161 GCA_964423485.1 uncultured Bacteroides sp. | reverse complement strand
ACTGCAGGCATAACGATCATCTTCATGATCGAGCCGAGCACGGCCTGCCAGTTGAGGGTAATCTTGATGGCTGAGAGGGTGATACCGGCTGAGAACACTGCCATTGATGCATTGGCCTTGGCGATAAGGTCAAATGAAGGGCTGAGTTCTTTAGGCCAAGGTATACCGGCTACTACCCAGATTACGGCGAGGATAGGAGCCCATGCCACAGGCTGCTCAAGAGCGTGGATCACAGGTTTCCAGGCGCTTTCTTTTTTAGTTGAACCGGGGTTCTGTTTTTCGAGCGAAGCGTTCATCAGCGAGAGGCCTACAGGGATACCGATGGCGTTGACCACGATACCGACAATTGCCACAACGAGCGCAACTGAAGGTGATGTACCGAAGATAGGTTCGAGCACGGCAAAGCCGAGGAAGCCGATAGTCGGCGAACCGCTGATAAGTGCGCTGACCGCTGCGTCGGCGCCGGTGTTCTTCTTAAACATTCTGAACACAAAGTAAACCAGCATAAAGCAGGCCATAATGCCTATCGTTGACACAAGTGTCAGACGGATGTCCTTTACAAGGTCCTCACGCGAGGCCTGTACAATCGACACGAACAAGGCTGCCGGCAAGGCGAAGTCGAGCACGACTTTGTTAAACTTTTTCGCGTCATCGCCGGAGAAGACACCTTTTTTTCCCGAAATAAAACCGGCAAGCATCACCACGATAATCGGGACGATGGCATATAGTATCACATGCGTTAAATCCATAATGTGTTTGTTTTATAAAATAATACTTGATGCAAATTTAGATGATCTTCTCTGAGATTATACAGTGTAATCGATAAGCGGGGTAGGATTGAGGTAACCGATGTGACCACTTTCTTTACCTGCGTGTGCAGCGAGCTGGACGTCGATCAGACAAGGTTTGCCTGAGGCGATGGCTGCCTCAAGGGCTGTCTTGAGATCTGCGGTGTTGTCAACGCGATAGTTGGCTGCGCCAAAGGCTTCGCCGATCTTGTTATACTGTGCGTTGATGTCAAGGGTGGTAGGTGCAGGAGCGTCGCCGCCTGAAGGATTCTCGCCGATACCGTTGTAGATACCGCCGTTGTTAAATACGACTACTGTTACAGGGAGTTTGTAGCGGCAGATTGTTGCGAAGTCCATGCCTGAGAAGCCGAATGCGGAGTCGCCTTCTACGGCTACGACTTTCTTGCCTGTGGCAACGGCTGCACCGATTGCAGAACCCATACCCATGCCCATGATTGACCAGGTTGCGCAGTCTACACGGTGACGAGGCAGATACATATCTACTGAGTCACGGGTGTCATCGAGAGTGTTGGCGCCTTCGTTGATAAGGATCACGTCAGGATTTGATTCGAGCACGGGCTTGACTACTGAAAGTGCGCTCCAGTGATTCATCGGAGTTACCTTGGCGGCGTCAGTCAGACGTGCCTGGAACTTGGCATTTTTGACTTTGCTCTCAGCCTGAAGCGATGCAAGCCACTGAGGATCTGACTGCATTGTCTTGCCTTTGAGGGCAGCGAGAATCATATCAAGTGATTCACCCATATCGCCGACTACAGGAGCGGCGATGGCTACGTTGCGGTCAATTTCCTGAGGCTCAACTTCGAGCTGGATAAACTTCATTGCAGGATTCCATTTGCCACGGCCAAATTCGAGCATCCAGTTGATGCGTGCGCCGATGACCAATACGACATCGGCCTGCTCCATAATGGTTGAGCGACAGCTGAGGGCGCTGTATTCGCCGTTGTCAGGCATAAGGCCTTTGGCCATAGACATTGACAGATAAGGGATCTTGTAAGTTTCGATAAGCTCTTTGATCTTGTCGTCGACCTGAGCGTAAGCTGCACCCTTGCCAAGAAGGATTGCAGGACGCTTGGCCGAAGTGAGGATCTCGACTGCGCGATCGACGGCTGATTGTGTCGGAGCCACGGTCGAGGCGATGTCAACAGGAGTGAAATAAAGTTTCTCAGCCTCTGAAGCATCCATAATTTCAGCGAGGGCAGGCGTGGTCATATCGATATATACACCGCCGGGACGACCGCTGACTGCCGCACGGTAAGCTCTTGCAACGGCCGAAGGGATATCTTTGGCGTGTGAGCAACGGAAAGCAGCCTTAACAAGTGGTTTGGCCGTATTAAACTGGTCGAGCTGCTCAT
>CAYRFB010000158.1:0-2220 GCA_964423485.1 uncultured Bacteroides sp. | reverse complement strand
TCGCTCGCGCAGGCGTGGCTGGGTCGTCATTGGCTGATCCTGTTGCTCCCCATTGTGGCCGTAGGCGTTTGGGCGTTGTTTGACCTCCGCGCACTCTACGTCCTCGCGATAGTCATCTTCCTCGTCTATCCTATGGCGATGACAGTCGTCTGGTTGTCTTATTCGTTATCGCCTAAAAGCATCCGCGCCATCCGCCTGAAGACAGTCTCCTTCCGTCCAGACTGCATCGTTATTGACTATCCGGCCGCTGATGACGATGACCCGCGTCCGACACTGCCGTCCGACATAATTAAAATAGACGATATTCTGAGGGTCGATCAGACCGCCGGCGGTCTTGTCCTGATTACAGGTCGCCGTCTTGACGATAGGCTCCAGCTTCCCGCCGACGCCTTTACGCCTGAGGATTGGACTAAGATTATTGCTCTCTTCTCAGACCGTCTGCAGGCTATTGATCCATGAACGAGTGAAACTTTGGCATAAAATTTGCGTTATAAGTCATAGACCATTACCATTATATGACTACAAAAGAAATCCATAAATTCCGATCTGATATCCGCGATCTTATTGACCGCGGCCGCCTCGGCGAAGCATTTGACTCCTTGAGAAATACGGCCCGGGCAGTTTCGTCATGGACTGCTATCGACCGCATCGAGAAAGCCGAGCAGGGCTACAGTTATCTGCTCCGCTATCTGATTGACGGCGTAGATGACCCATCACGTGATGCGGTCTACGGCGACATCATTTCTGAGGCACGCATGATCTGCGATCTTCTTACTCGCGAAATGTCAATAGTCGACACTCCGACATTATACTATAATACTCTCCGCTCAGTCAATTCTCATGGCGGTGAGACCCTCGAAAAACTATATGACGATCAACGCCGCTTCATAGCTCAGGCTTCTCCATTCGGCAGCCTTGAATCATCGGCCTCGACATCCGAGTCCGATATTATCCGTGCGGAGATGAACGAGCGCGACATCTTCAATCGGCTTTGGGTAACTTTCCCGATGAACGTCGACGACATTCGCGCCACAGCCGACTTCCTCGCCGATGAATCCGTGCCTTCGCGCACTCGCGCCCTTGCCGTCAGCGCTCTGACACTCGGTCTACTCGAATTTTTCGACGAACGTAAACTCCGTCTGTTGCTCGACGCCTACCGCTCGTCAGACGTTCGTATCTCCGTCCGTGCTCTCACCGGTATCGTGATCGTTCTTGACAAATATCGGCCTACGCGTCTGTCTGCCGAGACGCTCAACAATCTTGCTGCCATCAGGGAACTTCCCGGATGGACCACTGACATTCACAAAGTCTTTGTCGAGCTTATCCGCACAACCGACACCCGACGTCTGTCAGATCACCTCAACGAAGAAATTTTCCCCAATCTCCAGAAGATGGGCCGCGATATATCCGACCGCATGAAGGATGCTTCGCTCGAAAAAGACCTCGCGTCCGGCGAGATTAATCCCGAGTGGGAAGAAATGCTCTCTGACGAGGATATTATGAGCAATTTGAAAGAACTCGGTGAACTCCAGCAGGAAGGTGCCGATGTCTTCATGACCGCCTTCTCTCAACTCAAACAGTTCCCCTTCTTCAACGACGCTGCTAATTGGTTCCTGCCTTATGATCCGGAGCACAGTTCTGTGGCTTCGTTCGGATCCTCATCCGCTTCGCCGCTTGCCGCGATGATCGCCACGGCACCCTTTGTCTGCGACAGCGACAAATATTCTATGGCCTTCTCTCTCTCGATGATGCCCGACAGTCAGAAGCAGATGATGACTTCCCAGCTTGAAGAACACCGTCGCGAGATTGACTCCATGCTTGCTTCGACCGCCAACGGCAATATGCCCGTCGACCGGAGCGCTGAGTTCAACAACTATATTCATTCGCTCTATCGCTTCTTCAACCTCTTCCGTCGCAAGGGAGATTTCTATAATCCGTTCGACCACGTTGCCAACCCTATCGACGTCATCTGGTTCATCCCCGATTTTGCCGATGAGGATTCCCTCCGTACGCTCAGTGAATTTTATTTCAAGATCGACTTGTACGATTATGCGCTGCGCACCTTTTCGCGCCTCGACGATGTAGCCGATCCCGAAGCGGCCCGCTATCAGAAGATGGGCTTTTGTTGCTCCCGATTGGGCGACCATAACTCGGCGGCGGCATACTATGAGCAGGCCGACCTCCTCGACGGTTCTAATCAGTGGAATCTCCGTCATCTTG
>CAYRFB010000157.1:0-2220 GCA_964423485.1 uncultured Bacteroides sp. | reverse complement strand
CAAGATGACGGAGATTCCACTGATTAGAACCGTCGAGGAGGTCGGCCTGCTCATAATAGGCTGCCGCAGAGTTATGATCGCCCAATCGGGAGCAGCAAAAGCCCATTTTCTGATATCGGGCCGCTTCGGGATCGGCTACATCGTCGAGGCGCGAAAAGGTGCGCAGCGCGTAATCGTACAAGTCGATCTTGAAATAAAATTCACTGAGCGTACGGAGTGAATCCTCATCGGCAAAATCGGGGATAAACCACATGACGTCGATAGGGTTAGCGACGTGGTCGAACGGATTATAAAAATCTCCCTTGCGACGGAAGAGGTTGAAGAAGCGATATAGCGAATGAATATAGTTGTTGAACTCAGCGCTACGGTCGACGGGCATATTGCCGTTGGCGGTCGAAGCAAGCATGGAGTCAATCTCGCGACGGTGTTCTTCAAGCTGGGAAGTCATCATCTGCTTCTGACTGTCGGGCATCATCGAGAGAGAGAAGGCCATAGAATATTTGTCGCTGTCGCAGACAAAGGGTGCCGTGGCGATCATCGCGGCAAGCGGCGAAGCGGATGAGGATCCGAACGAAGCCACAGAACTGTGCTCCGGATCATAAGGCAGGAACCAATTAGCAGCGTCGTTGAAGAAGGGGAACTGTTTGAGTTGAGAGAAGGCGGTCATGAAGACATCGGCACCTTCCTGCTGGAGTTCACCGAGTTCTTTCAAATTGCTCATAATATCCTCGTCAGAGAGCATTTCTTCCCACTCGGGATTAATCTCGCCGGACGCGAGGTCTTTTTCGAGCGAAGCATCCTTCATGCGGTCGGATATATCGCGGCCCATCTTCTGGAGATTGGGGAAAATTTCTTCGTTGAGGTGATCTGACAGACGTCGGGTGTCGGTTGTGCGGATAAGCTCGACAAAGACTTTGTGAATGTCAGTGGTCCATCCGGGAAGTTCCCTGATGGCAGCAAGATTGTTGAGCGTCTCGGCAGACAGACGCGTAGGCCGATATTTGTCAAGAACGATCACGATACCGGTGAGAGCACGGACGGAGATACGAACGTCTGACGAGCGGTAGGCGTCGAGCAACAGACGGAGTTTACGTTCGTCGAAAAATTCGAGTAGACCGAGTGTCAGAGCGCTGACGGCAAGGGCGCGAGTGCGCGAAGGCACGGATTCATCGGCGAGGAAGTCGGCTGTGGCGCGAATGTCGTCGACGTTCATCGGGAAAGTTACCCAAAGCCGATTGAAGATGTCGCGCTCGTTCATCTCCGCACGGATAATATCGGACTCGGATGTCGAGGCCGATGATTCAAGGCTGCCGAATGGAGAAGCCTGAGCTATGAAGCGGCGTTGATCGTCATATAGTTTTTCGAGGGTCTCACCGCCATGAGAATTGACTGAGCGGAGAGTATTATAGTATAATGTCGGAGTGTCGACTATTGACATTTCGCGAGTAAGAAGATCGCAGATCATGCGTGCCTCAGAAATGATGTCGCCGTAGACCGCATCACGTGATGGGTCATCTACGCCGTCAATCAGATAGCGGAGCAGATAACTGTAGCCCTGCTCGGCTTTCTCGATGCGGTCGATAGCAGTCCATGACGAAACTGCCCGGGCCGTATTTCTCAAGGAGTCAAATGCTTCGCCGAGGCGGCCGCGGTCAATAAGATCGCGGATATCAGATCGGAATTTATGGATTTCTTTTGTAGTCATATAATGGTAATGGTCTATGACTTATAACGCAAATTTTATGCCAAAGTTTCACTCGTTCATGGATCAATAGCCTGCAGACGGTCTGAGAAGAGAGCAATAATCTTAGTCCAATCCTCAGGCGTAAAGGCGTCGGCGGGAAGCTGGAGCCTATCGTCAAGACGGCGACCTGTAATCAGGACAAGACCGCCGGCGGTCTGATCGACCCTCAGAATATCGTCTATTTTAATTATGTCGGACGACAGTGGCGGACGCGGGTCATCGTCATCAGCGGCCGGATAGTCAATAACGATGCAGTCGGGACGGAAGGAGACAGTCTTCAGGTGGATGGCCCGGATGCTTTTGGACGATAGCGAATAAGACAACCAAACGACTGTCATCGCCATAGGATAGACGAGGAAGATAACTATTGCGAGGACGTAAAGTGCGCGGAGGTCAAACAACGCCCAAACGCCTACGGCCGCAATGGGGAGCAACAGGATCAGCCAATGACGACCCAGCCACGCCTGCGCGAGCGA
>CAYRFB010000156.1:0-2255 GCA_964423485.1 uncultured Bacteroides sp. | reverse complement strand
GATAGCCGTCCGTCTGCTCGACCCCGCGGAGAGAGAAATTGACTCGTCGTTCTATGCCGAGCGTCTGGCTCAGGCATGGGCGCTCCGCCGGCGCCTCGGGCTGATTCGCCCGGACAATACGACGTTTCGCCTCGTCCACGGTGAGGGGGACTTCCTTCCCGGATGCGTGGTCGACATCTACGGCGACACAGCTGTGCTTCAAGCACACAGTCCCGGTATGCACTACGCACGCGACATCATCGCACGCGAACTCACCCAACTCCCCGACGCACATATAAAGAACGTCTACTACAAGTCGGAGACAACGCTGCCGTTCAAAGCACGCCTTGACCCCGTCAACGACTATATAATAGGTGGTTTCGACACCAATATCGCGGTCGAAAACGGTTTGAAATTCAACATCGACTGGCTGAAAGGACAGAAGACGGGATTCTTCGTCGACCAGCGCGACAACCGCGCGCTGCTTCAGCGTTTCAGCGCAGGCGCAAGGGTGCTGAATATGTTCTGCTACACCGGCGGATTCTCTGTCTACGCAATGCGCGGAGGTGCGCAGCTCGTCCACTCTGTCGACTCATCGGCAAAAGCCATCACCCTCACCGATGCCAACGTGGAGCTCAACTTCCCCGGCGACGACCGCCACAAGGCCGTGGCCGAGGATGCATTCAAGTTTCTTGACAACATCGGCGACAGCGAGTATGACCTCATCATCCTCGACCCGCCGGCCTTCGCCAAGCACCGCAGCGCCCTGCGCAATGCCCTGCGCGGCTATCAGAAACTCAATGCCAAGGCCTTCGAGAAGATAGCCCCGGGCGGCATCATCTTCACATTCTCGTGCTCACAGGCCGTGAACAAGGAGCAGTTCCGCCTGGCCGTATTCTCGGCCGCCGCACAGACCGGCCGCAAGGTGCGCATACTCCATCAGCTCACTCAGCCGGCCGACCATCCGGTCAACATCTACCACCCCGAGGGCGAGTATCTCAAGGGCTTGATCCTATACGTCGAGTAATATCAACAACCTATATAATCATTATGAAAAAAATTATTCCAGTTTTCGCCATGGCAATGACATTAATGACATCATCTTGCCGTCACGACGAAGCGAAGACCGACGAGTTTGACTACACGGTCGACAACTTCGCCGACATCGAAGTGCTACGCTACAAAGTGCCCGGTTTCGAAGACCTTTCACTCCAGCAGAAAAAACTCATCTATTATCTCACCGAGGCAGCCCTGTGGGGCCGCGACATACTCTGGGATCAGAACAACGAGTACAACCTGCCCATCCGCCGCATGCTCGAAGCAGTCTATACATCGTATGACGGCGACCGCGAGAGCGACGAATTCAAAAACTTCGAGCGCTACCTCAAGCAGGTTTGGTTTGCCAACGGCATCCATCACCACTACTCTACCGACAAATTCACACCACAATTCTCACGCGA
The DNA here is from genome assembly GCA_964423485.1 of uncultured Bacteroides sp. GTDB lineage: Bacteria > Bacteroidota > Bacteroidia > Bacteroidales > Muribaculaceae > CAG-873. The sequence goes on along the minus strand of CAYRFB010000156.1, from coordinate 816 downwards.
GTTCCTTGCCGCCGAGCTCGACAAACTCCCGCAGGGCGACTGGAGTGCATCGCGCGACACCATCTTCGAACTCATCTTCAATCCCGCCGTTGCCGCCAAGCGCGTCAATCAGGCCGAAGGTCAGGACCTCATAGCCACATCGGCCAACAACCTCTACAAAGGCGTCACTCAGGCCGAGGTTGAGGCTTATTACGACGCCCTCAAGGATCCGTCAGATGCCACACCCGTCAGCTACGGTCTCAACACCCGCGTCGTAAAAGAAGACGGCAAAGTGGTCGAGCAGACCTATAAGGTAGGCGGTCTCTACAGCGAAGCTATCGAAAAGATTGTCGAAAACCTCGAAAAAGCCTCAGAGTATGCCGAAAACGACGCCCAGCGCCGCATCATCGACACACTCGTGCAGTACTACCGCAACGGCGATCTCCGCACATTCGACGAATATTCAATCCTTTGGGCTGAAGACACCGACTCGAAGGTCGACTTCATCAACGGCTTCATCGAAGACTACGGCGACCCGCTGGGCATGACCGGCGCATGGGAGTCAATCGTTAACTTCAAGAACGAAGAAGCAAGCCACCGCACTGAGGTACTGAGCTCCAACGCCCAGTGGTTTGAAGATAACTCGCCTGTCGATCCGCGCTTCAAGAAAGAGCAGGTCAAGGGCGTCTCAGCCAAGGTTATCACCGCCGCCATTCTCGCAGGCGACTCCTACCCTGCCACTCCTATCGGCATCAACCTGCCAAATGCCAACTGGATCCGCGCCGCTCACGGTTCGAAATCCGTCACTCTCGAGAACATCACACAGGCCTACGACGA
>CAYRFB010000155.1:0-2401 GCA_964423485.1 uncultured Bacteroides sp. | reverse complement strand
TTTTTTTGCAATCGACCGCACTAATTACTATATTTGCAATCAGTTATTAAATCCATTGAAAAATTTTGGCCATGAGAATCAATGTTTTATCTATCATCGCAACCCTGCTGCTTTTGGGCGCACCGGTGACTGTCGCTCAAGATTACTCCGAAATGTTTGACGAAGCGATTGAAGCCAACAACAAAATCCTGATGGACAGCATCATCACCCTTTGGGAGAGCTCCGCGCCTGACGACACTGACCTCGCCATTGCCAAATTTCAGCGACAGCTGATTGACATCTACAAGCCTGTTGTTACAAAAGCCCGAGACAAAAAAGCCGACAACGACTCCACCTATCTCATAACCGTAGACCACGTCATTGACCGCGATGCCCTCGCGAAGGCCTATGCCATCATCGACCGGGCAATCGAGGCCAACCCTGACGTTTTCAAGCTGCGCCAGCATAAGATATTCAAGGACTACAAGTTGAAGTTATACGCCGAATTTATCAGCGACTTTGACCGAGCATTCAGCCGGCAGTCCGTCAACGGAGGCAAATGGGTTGTCGAAGACTCATATTATCCTGAGATACCGCGCGATGAAGTCATAATGAGCCTTGCCATAGGATACCTCAACGACATTCTCGACCAAGACAGCGTCGACATCGACCTTGCCGAGCAGATCCTCGACACCGGTCTCAAATATTTCCCTGAAGACTTCCGCTTGCTTAACGTTTATGGCGTAATCGCCGCTAACTACCGCTATGACCCCGTGGCAGCCATTGACTACTACAACCGGGCGCTCGCCACTGAGCCCGACGACTTCCTCATCATGCTCAACCTTGCCCATACCAAACTCAATATCGGCGACAGCAACAGCGCCATTGAGCTGGCCAACAAAGTGATCCTCTCGCCTCATGCCCCCAAAAGCTATAAAGATGAAGCTCAGGAAATCATAGAATACGCAAATATGGAAAAAACTCCCGTCAGTCTCTACTCCTTTCAGTTTCAATACGCTCCTGTGTTGGCCGCCAGCGCCACGAGTCCGTTTAAGCTGACAGACGTAGCCGCAATCATTGACGAATGGCTCCCGGCGGCCGGCTTTGTCCCTAAATTCTCCTCAAAAATCGTGAGCAGCAGCCTGCTGACCATCGGTGACAAAGAGTGTGTGGTCTGGACGTTCGACACCCCGACCGAAACGCCCTTGTGCAAATACCTCGCCTTCATCCCGGTCGACGGCCACTATGAAGTCTACACCCTCGAAAAGACCCTCGCCTTGCAGGAGGGCATCAACTGGGTAATAGGCCACCCCACAGAGGAAATGCACTCATCGCTTGGTGGAGCAAAAGGCTTTGACAGCGGCGAGGATTTCGTCAACTATGTACTCGACCACTTTATCAAGTAAACGGCGTTGCGCCGCCAGCACATCGTTCATCACTGGCTTGTAAAGTCAGGGTCTTAAGTCCATTTTTACCGTCCTTAAGTACAAATGAGAATGGTGCTATCTTTTGACATATTCTAAGCCGCTGTTTCGATTTTTTTGTTATATTTGTAAAAATATTATTATATGCTTGTAACTATACTTGGAATCTTATTAATTCTTTATACTGTCTTCGTATTCGTTGCCGGTATACTAACTTTGATCGGTTTCGCCATAACACCTTTGAATCCGAAAAATAAAAAAGAGGATGAGGAGGATTAATCCTTTCTGAGTCTATTTGTTATATATTCAAATCGTTTTCTTTTTTCATCGGCAGTGAGCTTCTCATCAAAAGTACTTTTTTAAAAATCATCGTGCATCATCCATGTCCTTGGGTAACCCGAGCGCTGACTTTTTTTCGGCGATGATTTCGCTATTTGGCCAATTATGAGTAATTTTGTTCTGTTAAAGTAAAATAGAAATTAAATTTAAGATATATCAATGGCTCTTCAATGTGGCATCGTAGGTCTGCCCAACGTCGGCAAATCCACCCTTTTCAACTGTCTCTCAAACGCTAAGGCTCAATCTGCCAACTTCCCCTTCTGCACTATCGAACCCAATGTGGGCGTGATCACCGTCCCCGACGACCGCCTGACCAAGCTCGTCGAGATGTGTCAGCCCAAATCAGTGGTGCCTGCGACCGTCGAGATCGTAGATATCGCCGGCCTCGTGAAGGGCGCTTCAAAGGGCGAAGGCCTCGGCAACAAGTTCCTCGCCAACATCCGTGAGACAGACGCCATACTCCACGTGCTCCGCTGCTTCGACGACGACAACATCACCCACGTCGACACCACAGTCGACCCCGTGCGCGACATGGAGGTGATCAACTACGAGCTCCAGATCAAGGACCTCGAGACCGTGGAAGCGCGCCTTGCCAAGACCGAAAAAGCCGCAAAAGCCGGAGCCGACAAGACAGCCAAGATGCAGCTCGGAGTCCTCCA
>CAYRFB010000154.1:0-2466 GCA_964423485.1 uncultured Bacteroides sp. | reverse complement strand
ACCGACAGAAGGCCGTAGGTTTTGTTGACCACGATGATGTCATCGTCTTCGTAAACGATCGACAGGCGAGGATTACGCAGCGTCTGGAATTCGCGCGAAGTGTTGACTGCGACGCTGTCGCCCCTCTTCAGTTCCTGGTCAAACTGTGTGGTTACGTTGCCGTTGACCATCACCTGACGGTGTTTGAGAAAGTCTTTGACCGTGGTGCGCTTGCGGTCGTGCATAGATGCGAGCAGAAAGTCAAGCAGCTTGACTGGAGCTGTCGGCTTGAAATGAAGTATGTTGTCGGGGCGGAACGGCGCACGTTCAGCTCCGGGCTTGGCTGATAAGTTTTTACGCATATACAGAGGATGTTTTTAAGCCTTTTTGCGCACAGCGCGGGTTTTCTTAGGCTTGGTTTCTTGAGAGTTGACAATCTCCATTGCTTCGTCGTAAGTCAGCGACGCGGGGTCAGTGACTGTGCGAGGTATCTTGAAATTGTCTTTCTTATATGAAATATAGATGCCGTAACGGCCATTAAGGATGCGCAGCTCGGGATCCTGGTCAAAGACCTTGACAACCTTTTTCTCCTCGGCTTCGCGCTTGGCATTGATGAGCTCTATTGCCTCCTCGAGCGAGAGGGCAGCCGGGGCGATGTCCTTAGGTATAGAGACAAACTTGCCCTGATGGCGCACATAGGGGCCGAAGCGGCCGATAGCCACCACGACTTCGTCGCCCTCGTATTCGCCAATCGTGCGCGGGAATTCGAAGAGGCGCAAAGCCTCGTCGAGAGTGATCGTCGAAACAGACTGACCTTTGAGCAGCGAGGCGAAACGCGGTTTCTCATCACCGTCGCCTGTGCCGATCTGCACGAGCGGGCCAAAGCGGCCTATCTTGACGCTGACCTGCTCGCCGGTGGCGGGGTCTGTGCCGAGCACACGCTCGCCGACCTTGTGCTCGAGTTTTATGCTGAGAGCCTTGTCGACCTCGGGATGGAACACCTGATAGAAGTCGCTCATCTCATTGGCCCACGGCAACTTGCCTTCGGCGATCTCGTCAAACTTCTCCTCGACGCGGGCAGTGAAGTTATAGTCGAGTATGTCGGGGAAATACTCGGTGAGGAAGGTGTTGACCACCACGCCAATATCGGTCGGTAGGAGCTTGCCTTTCTCTGAGCCCACGGTCTCAGTCTTCTTGCGGTCGGTGATCTTGCCTTTTTTGAGGGTCAGAGTGTCAAAAGTGCGCTTGACGCCTTCTTTTTCGCCTTTTTCGACATATTCGCGCTGCTGGATGGTCGAGATGGTCGGAGCGTAGGTCGACGGTCGGCCTATGCCGAGCTCCTCCATCTTCTTGACGAGCGATGCCTCAGTGTAGCGGGGCGGCTGCTGAGTGAAGCGCTCGATGGCCGTGATCTCTTCTGGCTTGAGTGCCTGACCGATAGCGACCTTAGGCAGTGTTAGCAGGCCCTCTTCAGCCTCCTCATCGTCGCGGCTCTCGATATAGACCCGCAGGAAACCATCAAACTGGATGGTCTCACCATTGGCCACAAAATGCTCTGCGCGGGTCGAGGGCTGGATGTCGATAGTCGTTTTCTCAACCTGAGCGTCAGACATCTGAGATGCGATCGTTCGTTTCCAGATGAGTGCATAGAGACGCTTTTCCTGAGCTGTGCCCTCGATAGTGGATTTGCTTATATAGGTCGGGCGGATGGCCTCGTGAGCCTCCTGAGCGCCCTTTGAGCTTGTGTGGTAACGGCGCACGTGGAGATATTCCTCGCCGATGTTATGCTTGATTTCCTCGGAGATCGAAGCGATGGCCTCGTTTGAGAGGTTGACCGAGTCAGTACGCATATAGGTGATGTGACCGGCCTCATAGAGCCGCTGGGCTACCATCATGGTCTGTGACACGGTGAAGCCGAGCTTGCGCGAAGCCTCCTGCTGGAGGGTAGAGGTCGTGAATGGAGGCGCGGGGCTCTTTTTGATCGGACGCACGTTGATGTCGCTGACCGTGAAAGTCGCGTCGGCGCAATCCTGCAGGAAGGCTTTGGCCGTAGCCATATCTGGCAGTCGATGATTGAGCTCTGACTTGATAGTGTGGAGCTCATCGACCAAGAAGTTAGCGTTGACCCTGAAATAGGGTTCGCTCACGAAGTTTTTGATTTCATTTTCACGCTCGACAATCAGACGCACCGCCACAGACTGCACACGGCCGGCCGACAGGGCGGGCTTGATCTTCTTCCAAAGCACCGGCGAAAGCTCGAAGCCCACGATACGGTCGAGCACACGGCGCGCCTGCTGGGCATCGACACGGTTGATGTCGATCGTGCGCGGGTTAGCGATGGCGTGAAGTATGGCATTCTTTGTGATTTCGTGGAAGACTATGCGGCGCGTGTTTTCAGGCTTAAGGCCGAGCACCTCATAAAGGTGCCAGGCGATAGCCTCACCCTCGCGGTCCTCATCGGAAGCGAGCCAGACGGTTTCGGCCTGG
>CAYRFB010000153.1:0-2675 GCA_964423485.1 uncultured Bacteroides sp. | reverse complement strand
GCAAGTCGACGCTGATGAATCTGCTGAGCAAGAGCGATGTCTTTGCCGAGAACAAACTGTTTGCAACACTCGACACAACAGTGCGCAAGGTCATAATCGACAACCTTCCATTCCTGCTCACCGACACCGTCGGATTTATCCGTAAGCTCCCGACCCATCTGGTCGACTCGTTTAAATCGACCCTCGACGAGGTGCGCGATGCCGACCTGCTGGTGCATGTGGTCGACATCTCGCACCCCAATTTCGAGGAGCAGATCGAGGTGGTGGATAAGACTCTGCGCGAGGTCTGTGGGGGCGCCGACAAGCCGATGATTCTCGTCTTCAACAAGATCGATGCCTTCACCTACAAACCTAAGGATGACGATGATCTGACACCCCGCACCCGCGAGAATATTTCGCTTGAAGAGCTGAAGTCAACCTGGATGGCCAAAATGAACGATAACTGCGTGTTTATTTCGGCCAAAGATGCGACCAACATCGACGAGCTCAAGCAGAAGATCTATGAAAAGGCGCGCGAAATCCACATCGAGCGCTTCCCCTATAACGACTTCCTGTATCAGAAGTATGACGAAGATGCCGACTCGGCGCCGACGGAGTGATGTAATATCCACGATGTCAATGTGCTATTGCTGAGGAGAAAGTGAAACTTGCTCAGTGATATTTCGTAGCAAGATCAGAGTCGCGGGGGCGATGGGCCCCGGCGGCTTCGAGTGTTGACGCAGTGATGGCGCAGGTAAGGTCGCATTGGGTCAGGCGATCGTCTGGACGAATCAGCAGAGGGCAGTCTGAGAGCCTGATTTGATCGAGTGATAGCTCTACGACCGATGTGCGACGCCATGCCCTGTTCATCAAGTCGTTGATGAGCTTGTCGAGACCGCTGTCTGAGTTTAGCAAGGCTGTTTTTGGCCCCTTGTAGAAGGCCTTAAATTCGATCGTGTCTGATTTTCTCAGACGACGCATTATCCTTACGGTGAACCTGAAGAAATATTTCACCTTACGGGAGTTATAGCGGCGCTGAGTCAAGATGCGATGCTTGACTGTGCGGTTCAGTTGCCTGTGGTAGCTTGGTGATTTGTGTGTGTTCATAATTCAATTGTTTGTTTTTTGTGCTGCAAAGTTAGGCCATAAATCCAGGCAAAATCACGCAATTTCGTATTGCCACACAAATTAACAGATGCAAAAATGTCTTTTTATGTTATGAAGTCGCTTGGGTAAGGTGTGTTAGGTTTGAGGCGCGCTAAGAAAAAAACTGCCTTGACGGTGAAGCCAAGGCAGCCTGTGCGGTAAAGATCAGGTCTGAATTATTAGGGCTGAGTGTAGCAGCCGGCAATAATCATACTGCCTTGTATGCGGTTGCAAAGAAGATAGAAAAACGGACGGTCGATTTTTAGGGTCACTTCTTTGGGCACATAAGAAGACCCGGGCCCCATGCCGGTAATAGCGTCAAGTACTGTCGCTGAGGCAGCAAGGGCTCCTTCCTCATTTATTGACATCTTTGCAGCATGAAAAACTTCGCTAATCTGATCGTTATATCTGGTGAATTTGTCACCCGTAAAGCCATAAAGAGTATGTAGCCTTTTCATTTGTATCCCAAGTGACTCAATCAGGTCGGCACACTTGTCGTTTAGTTCAGAACTGAATTTTGGTATCGACAAGTCTACAATATAATCTGACATCGTAAAACCAAGGTCGAGATTCTCTACGACCGAACTAATTGTTTCGCCCTCGTTAGGGATAAAAACCATCAAATGATGGAATCCCCCTTCAAAAGGCATTGAAATAGCCTTTACTTTGTCCGATTCGTAATAGCCAAACCTCTGTTTTGTATGGAGATAGTCAAGCTCTGTGTCGCCACTTGCACCGTGAAAAACATCTTTCTCAGTGAGTTTTACATCAAATTTATAGTTCCACTTGCAGTCAAAGACGAGAGCATTGGCAAGCACGACGTTTGCGAATCCCAAATCTTTTGGTTCGATGATCTTTTCTATGAGATTGTCAGTGTTTTCAGCAACCCAGCCGTTAATCAACGCTGCTGCCTGTTCAGTGTTTGAAAAGTCGATTGGGTTTACCGGTGCTGTATATGCTTTTGCGAGATTTGAAATATAAGTCTTTGATGGCTCGATACGTCCGTCAAAATACCACGCGCTGTTGGCTAACTTTAGTTCCCCACCTTCCGGTTGGTCGGCCATAAGCCTGCGGAAATAGGTGTTTAGTTGAGCTAAATCATCACTCTGCAGTTTCGACAGCACCTCTGTAGCGAATTGATTGTCAAAAGTGTTGGCTGCCATCGCCAGGGCGAACGAAAGGGACAGTGGAGATATGGCGGCATTAGGAAAAGCAGCAGTTAGTTGGTCATTATTAATCAATGCGCGGAATATTTCCATCCCGAAATCATTGACGGCCTTATTGATCTTCTTATCGCAGGCCTCAAAATCAGGAGAGAAGGGTAGTTCGGATTCCGGCTCTGAAGTCTCTTCAGCCGGCTTTTCGGCGGGATCTTCTATCTCCTCAGCGGGCTCTTCCGAGGCCAGAGGCACGTCGTCACCGCAAGCAGCGAGCATAACCATTGCCATTGCTAAAAGCGACTGCGAGAAGAATTTGATTAAATAAGGCTTTTTCATATATGAGTTAATTTGAGGTTGTTGATAAAGCTCAATTTCATATTCTTGATTTAT
>CAYRFB010000152.1:0-2698 GCA_964423485.1 uncultured Bacteroides sp. | reverse complement strand
ACCGACGACGGGAGCAATCCTGTCCACGAGTTCGAATCTCGTCCTCTCCGCCAAACTTCTTTTTAGCGCTCATAATCAAAGATTATGAGCGTTTTTCTTTTTGTGACCCCTACGGAATCGCAGAAGAATTATAATAATATTAATATTTTATTATTATATTATTGTTATCTTAAAAACTTTTTGTAGATTTGCATCGTTGATTCGAGATACGCATAACGATATTTGGCCAGAAACAAGTAATTTAGTAATCACACTCAAAATTTAACGACTATGTTAACAAGAATCTCACAAGTCGGAACATCGGTTGGCGTAATTATCCCACGATACATAGCCACAGAGGGCGGTTTCACAAAAGGATCGCCCGTGAACATTGAATTTTCTGACAATCAGATCATCATTACTAAACCAAAATCAAAACGCGACGGCTGGGCTGAAGCTTTTGCTAAATACGCAAAAGAAGGCGAAGACGAATTAATCCTTCCTGACTTCCTCGACAGCGAAGCGATGGATTTAATTTAGTCATAGTCATAGAAATAATTTGACTCCCTATTTATGATTAAAAGGTTTCAAATTTTCTGGATCAATTTGGATCCCACAATTGGTGCAGAAATGAAGAAGACGCGACCTTGTCTGGTTGTTTCTCCTGACGAGATGAATGAGCATCTTCGAACAGTCATCATAGTGCCCCTGACATCTTCAAACATTGGCTTACCCACAAGAATTTTAATAAAGGCGTGTGAGAAAAGCGGTTTAAGAAACGACAGCTATGCAGTCCTTGATCAATTAAAGACCGTTGATAAATCAAGGTTGTCTGATAAGATCGGTGAAATCTCAGAATCTGAGAAACAAACCGTCTCTCAGACATTAAAGGAGCTTTTCGAGTATTGATCCTCAATCATTGCAGTTATTGCCCTGCATTAGCTCTGTGCGTGTTTACGGTTTCAGCAATTCTTTGCGGATGCGGCAGAGGTGGTTGGGGGAGATCTGGAGATATTCGGCTATCTCTTTCTGGGACACGTCCTGCTCTATCTGAGGGTGCTCGGTGATCAGTTCGATATAGCGGTCCATAGGATTACCACCTAAAAACGAGCAGTAACGGCGAATCAGAGAATTATAGGCCGCTTCGGCAAAGCGGTGTACCTGACTATTGACCACGGCATCTTCGTCGCAGAGCCTGGCGAGCGTCGTGGCGTCCATTAACCAAACTTCACTCCGTCGACCGGCCATTATGTCAAAACGCGCGGGGAGATTGTGCATGCAGTTAGGATAGTCACCAAACAAAGCTTCGGGAAAGGTAAAGCCACCGATCTTATCTACGCCGTCGATAGTGTAGATGAGATAACCCGACTTAACGTAGCCAATCTTGTTGGTCCGATGACCTAAGCGACAAACGGCGTCACCACGGTTGAGGGTGACGCACTGGCCATGGTCCTCGATAAGTCGATGCCAGAAGTCCAAGTCGATGCCTTCGATATGAGTATTAAAATGTCGCTTCATATAATTTTTTGCATAGCGTCATCACAGGCGCATAACGGCCAATGGCGCAGCAAAGGGCATAACAAAATTACATCAAACAATCGGATAATCGGCAATTCCCAGTCGAAAAATTACTGCACACAGAAAATGCACCCTTGTCGCGGGTGCATTTTTCTGCTACTGATCAGAGGTTGAGATAAGTCTTTAATGTTTCGACATAGTCTTCGAAGGCTTTGCGACCGTCGGCCGTGACCGAACACATGGTCCTCGGGCGCTTGCCAGACATGCCTTTTTCGACTGCTATATATCCGGCTGTCGAGAGCTTGTCGAGCTGCACGCTGAGGTTTCCGGCTGTTGATTCGGTTTTCTCTTTGAGATAAACAAAATCAGCTTCCTCGACATTCATCAGAATGGACATTATTGCAAGCCGGAGTTGCGAATGCAGAAGCGGATCGAGTTCTTTCATCGGTTCTTTGCTTTGTAGTTAAGAATATGTCCGGGCACAATCATCATCGCCACCCACGCAAGGATAAACAGTGGCATAAACCAGTTGGCCCCTAGCGGTATATGTCCGGCAGTGCAACAAAGAGCTATAAAGCCCACCACTAAACCTATTACTCCTCCGGCGACGAGGCTCTTCTCCTTGACAATGAGGCCTTGGGCGATTTCTGCGCCCGGAGCGAGAAGGAGTGAGTAGACCAGCATCGCAATCCAGCAATCGACATCGCCGATGAACATAAAGCCGAGACACATCAAAGTCAAAACCACCAAAGAGATGCTGAACATCAACCAAAGGCGTGAGGTGACTTTATCTGAGTAAGTGACTGCGCCATGGCGGCGATCACTGCGACGTGTCATGATGGCCGTGACGGGGAAACCAATAATCGGTATTGCGAACCAAAGCCAGTTGCAGACCGGGTTGCGGGTCACTGCGAGCAACACCCAAACGAGGATTGATATTGCAACGACAAGATAGCCCCACATCAGCAGTATGCCTCCGTCTCTGAGATATAGATCTTTGGTGCGGGCAATCATCGAAGTGATCACTTCGAGACTCTCTTTTTCAGTTAGTTTTCTTTCTTCCATAAACAGGGAATATTTGAGGATTAAACAATTTGGTTTATTTTATAAACCATTTTACTCTGAAAAAAGAGCGGTCGCGCGATTCCGCTCTTAATCCGGCAGCAAAGTTAATAAGGTTTATTTTATAAACCAAATTTTT
>CAYRFB010000151.1:0-2750 GCA_964423485.1 uncultured Bacteroides sp. | reverse complement strand
GAGCATTTCATTCGTAACGAAAAGGTCGTGGGTTCGAGTCCCACTCGCGGCTCTGCAACAACCCTCTAAATCATTGATTTGGAGGGTTTTAATTTAATACACAAAGCACAGAAAAAGCACTTTTTGCGTATTTTTACCTCTTTCGGATTACCTTCGGCTACACCTCCTTGCCAGCCACGCCACGAAGGCGAGGATTAGGACGGCACACGTTGCGATCGCAGCGCCGCCGTAGTCCTGCTTGGTCTGTTGCCATCGGGTAAGCTGCTTCTCAACCGGATATGGCTCGCGGATTGTATCGGTGCGCTCGATATATACAGAGTCGTGAATGAAACGGTCGCGCCATTTCACGCGATCGCGCCAGTCTACGACCGTGTCGCCCTTGATGTAGACAAAGCGCGTGTCAACCACGGAGTCTGAGGTGTGGACTTCGCGGATGTTTTCTTTATACTCCGTGCGCACGGTCTCTACGGGCACATATTTTGTCGAAGTGCAGCCGCTCAGCAGCAGTATGGCCACGCCTATCAGTATGGCCAAAACGATTGATAGGGTCACGCCCAATGCGTAGCCTACGGCTTTACCTTCGCCCTCAGACTCGTCGTAGTCGCGGTAGTCTTTATCCTTCATGGGTTTCTGACTTCTATGGTTATGTCTTCGCAGCGTGATTGGGCCTCGAGGGTCAGCTCTACAAGGCGCTGCTCGTAGGTCGTCGAGTTGAGCACCTTGCCCTTGACCTTGTTCTCGCCAACGAGGATGCAGCCAGTGATGTCTGAGGGCTTGTTGCCTCGATGGATCAGGATGCCGTCGCGCCCGGGCACGTTGATCAGCCTTGGCAGAAGGCGCTTGAACTTTGGCGACACGTTGACCACAATTTCATATATTCCCGGCGGTATTGCCGTCTTGTTCGGAACGTTTGTCCGACCGTCAGGCAGCGCAATCGGCAGCTCGAGGGTGTCGCTATAGCGCATGCCGTCGACCGTCATACGGCCGATAGTGTAGTCAGCGCCGGCGAAGATGCGTTGCAAAATTATCTTCATAATGATTCTGATTTTTGGTTATTCATTTCGTTTTCGAGCAAATCTGTGCGCCCGACGAGCTTAAAGAAATTAAGCCGCTTCTTTACTCCTTTGTATTCGAGGTAGTTGTTGACGCACGAATTAAGCTCTATGCCGTAGATGATGATTAGGATGGCAATGGTAACGACCGGGACTCCTAATATTCCGTCGAACGTCATGCTGCACACCTCGGCAAGCGTCACCCAACAGAGGTAGTCAATCATCTTGTTAATCGTTCGCCGGATAGCCCGCGAAGGCCGAATGCCCTCTTTGCGTTTCCGTGCGGCCATCAGACCGAAGCGCAGGTCGACAAACACAAGCACCGCACCGAGCAATAGCCACGGTGCCAAATGAGTATAAAACTCGGTCAGCACCGCGCCTATTGTCGCGATAACGGTTGTGTATAATGAATTAGCGTCAGTCATAAGCATTACAGCTCAACAAGTCTTTCGGCGATGGTCTGTAGCCACGCTTCGGTGGGGAGCTGGCCGAGGCCGACGGGGTTACCCTCTTCGTCGACCTTGGGAGCGGCGATGCGTGACTCGATGAAGTCTCCGTGGTCAGCAGCGGCGGCAACGATCTGCTCGAGGGCTTCGGTGGTGAAATAGCGCGGGGTGAAGTCTTTGACCTCTTCGGCGGCTTTCTCGGTCACGGCTTTTGTCTTTGCGTCGTCGTCAGCGGCCTCGTCTTTGTTGATGGTGTCGCGGGCGTCCTCGAACTCGCGCATGGCCTTTGAGTAGTGGGCGCGGAGAAGGAGTTTTTCGGTCATTGCCTTTGCGGGAAGACGGAGGGCTGAGAGGTCGCCGAGAAGGGCGATGATGAAGTAGATGTCGTTGTAGGTGATTTTCTTTTCCATTGTTGTATGAGTTTTAATAGTTGTTGGTTATTGGTTGTCAGAGTGAGGATTTTGAGGCGGCGAGGGTCTTGGCTGCCTCGATGAAGTCGTTGATTGCGGCGAGGGCTTGGGCCTGAGACTCGGCCGGGATGAAGAAGTTGACGGTGAGGTGGTCGGTCATGTGGTTGTTGAACGATGCGACCTGCTGACCGTCGGGGGTTGTGACGTTGCCGCTGTCGATGGTTGTGACTGCACCGCCGGCGCCGCAGGAGAATCCGGCGGCGATGTTGTAGGCGCGGTCTGGGTCGGCGTGGTTGTTGATGCGGATGTTGAGGTTCTCGATCTGAAGTTTGTTTGTTTCCATTGTTGTTTGGGTTTTATGGGTTGATAATTGTGGGTTATAGGGTGATTGTGGTTCTTAGGATATTACCGCTTTTAAAGCCGGAGCCACCCGACATAATGACCGGCACCGGCATCTGCCATTCGGTGCTGAGCCTATATGGGAAGCAGACCACTTCGCAGTCTACTTCGACTGTCAGCTTGGTTACATTAATGGCTGAAGTGTTCTTTTGGTACTGCACAAAAAGGTAGGAAGAATCAGAGGGGAATTTCTCGGTTCCGAAGTAGTCGCTGCCATTTTTTTGCGCATTTTCTTTACTGCCTGAAATCGGCCACGTCAGATAGGTGTCGCCCGCAGGATAAAAGGTCGGGGCGCTCCCGAATGTGACTTTTCTGTCTCCATTCAGGCCGTCGGGCATTAATATGCTGTATCGTTTGGTCACGATGGGGGTTGATGAGTTTGGTTCATAGATGGAAAAACTCGATAAAGTTGCCCCCCGGCTGACCAAATAAATTGCCCCCAT
>CAYRFB010000150.1:0-2807 GCA_964423485.1 uncultured Bacteroides sp. | reverse complement strand
ACAACCAGCTCCTCCGCATCGAAGAAGAACTCGGCGCAGCTGCTCAGTATGGCTATGGCAAAAAGACCAAAATGCCCCAGGCTTAATCTCCTGATAGCATAACCCCATTAAAATAGCGAGGCCGCTCGGTGACACTACCGGGCGGCCTCTACTATATTATATAATGTAAGAATTGGCGCTTAACCTTTAAGCCTTATCACCCTCACACCGATCAGCGAGCGGTTGCGCTTCATATAGTCGGCGAGCGGACGCTGCGACAGCTCCACCTTGCCGTCAGTGCTTGACGCGTGTAGCAGATATGGCTCACCGTCGACCTTGATCACAAAGCCCATGTGAGTCACGTCGAGATTCTTCATATTGGTCACAAGCGCCAACGCATCACCGTCGCGCAGGGCGGCCTTAGTTTCCTTGCCTGAGAGATCGATCGTCTTAACGTAGGGGAAACGGTGACTGCGATAACCGATTTCGACATTCTTGATGCGCTCAAACTCCGCGCTGTCAGCCAGCTCCGGATACTTGTCGCGGTTACTGCTCATAAAGTCAATCGTGCGAGTGACATAATTGATGCGGGGGAATATCCGCGTTGCATCCTCGATATTGCCGCGATGGATATTGTCGACCACCCAGTCGCAGACATAATGGAGGCGCGAACCGTAACCGTTGGCTTCGCCACCGCGATATCGCATCCGCTCCAGATTATAGACAAAATCGCGCCACGAAGTGCGACCCTCGCCGACAGTGTATGACAGCGCTAACACAATGTCGACAAACGTCGTGCAGTCAAGCTCATCAAGATTGACCGTCACCAGCTCAGGCTGCCCCTCAAGAGTGCCGGCCACATAAGGAGTGCCGACAAACTTCTGAGCGATGAAAGCCGTGCGCTCACCAGCGTCCTTAAACTTTTTAGCCTCGGTTTCAATCAAGATATCGTTGATGCGCGTCGTGTCAGTAGCCTCATTATGAAACCTCACGTTGACCGCGCCACAAGCACCGATCCAGATCCCGGCACCAAGCACCACAGCAGTTAAAAATCTCTTCATATCGTTAAAAAATAATGCGTCAACGAAAATACAAAAAATTTCCACCCCCACCAAATATTCCACCCCCGAAAATATTAGGGTAACACAAACGGCAGCCCCGAGCGGAGCTGCCGTCTGATGTTATATCAGGCCTTTTAGCCCAATTAATCTAATCTTCTTACATTACGACCTTTGAGCTCTTAGTGCCCTGGCGCTTGATATAGAGCTTGCCGGCCTGAGGATTAGTGACGCGGATGCCCTGGAGGTCAAAGTATTCGGTGGCGCCGCCTTCTGAAGCATCAGTCGTGATGTTTGCGATGCCCGTGGTGATGTCGATGCCTTCGGGCAGCTTGATAGCGGTCGCGCCGTCAGAATCAGTGTACCACCAGTCGCCATTGTCAAACTTGAGCATTGAGAACATCAGCGCCTCTTCGGGGAAGGTCAACACGCCGTCCTCGACGATGCCGCCAAGTTCAAGTTCCAGTATCTCATCCATCATAAAGCCTGCCATAATATAATAGTCTACCTGTGAGCTTACACGCATCAGGCCATACTGGCTCGACTCCATGCCGATGGGCGACTCCTCGATGTAGATACATTCGGGTTCGGTGGCGTTGATGTATATATAATGGTGATGGTCCTTATGCTTTGCGCTGAGCGCTCCAAACTCCTTGATGCCTGCGTAGGGATCGACGAGACGGTAACGTCCCGGCTCTTCAATGCTCTGCTGCAGCATGCATTCAGTGGTCTGCGAGGGGATGTTAGATATGAGGTCCTGGAGGAAACCGTCGGTAAACTCGGCCATACCGCTGTCGCGCCAGCCGTCGGGATCCTCATCTATATAATAATATGTGCACCAGTCGTAGCCCACCATGTCATCTGAAGCGTTAAGGCCGACCACGATGAGAGTCTCTTTGTAGACCTCGTCCATCTCGTAGCTGAAATCGTCGCGCCAGGTGAAGACTCCGCCATCCTTGGCAACCGCTCTCACATAGCTCACCATTTCATCCTCTTGCATTTCAGGCACCACGGCATAGCGCACTGTTGCGATGCCCTCGCCGATCTTGAGATTGCCTTTAAAGGTGCGGTCGGTAAGACAGTGATTGTCAGGCGTGATGGCGATATCGTAGTCAGGAAGATCGACGCCCGGCATCACGATGCGGAATTTTCCGCGGCGGTTGGCTGCCACAGCCGCGTCACCTATGCCGACTGCAACCGAAAGCACCGGACCTGAGATCACTCCGTCCTTGAGTGTCAGGTTATAACTGCTGTTCACACCGATAAACAACTCACCTGCGCCTATATCAAAGCCGGTCATCGTCTTGTGGAATATCACGTCATCAGGGTCAGTGGCGTCGATGTCGATGTAGCACTTTCCTTCCGAATCAAACTGATCAGGCGTGAGGATTTTGTTGTTTATAGCCTCAACTGCGTCGGCAAATGCTTGACCGTAAGGCGCTATCACGCGATAGAGGGCCGAATTGTCCTCGGCCTGCTGAATTTCCACCTTATAGGTCACAGGCTCCCAATCGAGCATCTGGGTGATCATATCGTCGGTCATCCAGCCCATGCCGAGAGTCTTGTACTCGATTTCTTCAGCCGATACGCTTTGCGCGGCCATTGCGACAATCGCTGCCGCTGCCGTCAGAGTAAAACACTTTTTCATAAGCAAATTGTTTAAATTAGTTTATAGGAATCATGCATTTTGTTTGCAAAGCTATAAAAATATCTACAAACAGCCAAATTAATTAACAAAACACCACCCAAATCCCCCCAATTATTCAATTT
>CAYRFB010000149.1:0-2859 GCA_964423485.1 uncultured Bacteroides sp. | reverse complement strand
TTTATGGTGTTGGTCGGCGTTGAGCATGGCGACACTGAGGCCGATGTCGAATGGCTGGCGACGAAGACCGTTGGCCTGAGAGTGTTTGATGACGAAAACGGGGTGATGAACCGTTCGATCGCCGATGTCGGCGGTCAGGTGCTCGCCGTAAGTCAATTTACCCTCACTGCTTCGACGCGCAAAGGCAACCGTCCGAGCTATATCCGCGCTGCCGGTCACGACTTGGCTGTGCCGCTCTACGAGTCTTACTGTCGTCGCGTCGCCGAACTCTTGGGGCGGAAAACAGAACAGGGCCGCTTCGGAGCTGACATGAAAGTCTCGCTCGTCAACGACGGCCCTGTAACTATAATCATCGATTCTAAACTCCGCGAGTGATCAGAGGAGTTCGATGCCGGCTTGGCGGCAGGCTTCGATCTGGTCTTTTGGCCACAGCGAGGCCTGGACTTCGCCGATGTGGGCTTTCTGAAGTATAAACATGCAGAGTCGGCTCT
The DNA here is from genome assembly GCA_964423485.1 of uncultured Bacteroides sp. Lineage (GTDB taxonomy): Bacteria > Bacteroidota > Bacteroidia > Bacteroidales > Muribaculaceae > CAG-873. The sequence goes on along the minus strand of CAYRFB010000149.1, from coordinate 2,368 downwards.
GGCCGATGCCGCCGCCGATCGAGGCGGGGAACTCGCCGTTGAGGAGAGCGCGGTGGAAGGCCAACTCGCGACGCTCCGGGCAGCCGCGAAGGTCGAGTTGACGCTCGAGCGACTCGGGGCTCACGCGTATTCCCATAGATGAAATTTCAAACGGTATGTCGAGCACGGTGTTCCAAAGGATGATGTCGCCGTTGAGACCTTTGAAGCCGTCGGCGTTGGGTGTGCTCCAGTCGTCATAGTCGGGGGCGCGGCCGTCGTGGGGCTTGCCGTCGCTCAGGTCGCCGCCGATGCCGATGATGAACACGGCGCCGTGCTCCTTGGCGGCCTCGGCTTCGCGCTGCTTGGCGTCAAGGCCGGGGTAACGGTCGAGCAGCTCCTGAGCATGGACAAAGGCGATATCATCGGGGAGGGTTGGGGTGATGTGAGGATAAATCTGGAATATTTTTTCTTCGGTCTGCTTAATGGCGCGATAGATGTCGCGCACTGTAGCCTTAAGGTAATCGAGGTTGCGGTCGGTCGGCTTGATTGATTTTTCCCAGTCCCACTGGTCGACGTAGAGAGAGTGGAGGTTGTCGAGATCCTCGAATGTGCGGATGGCATTCATATCGGTGTAGATGCCAAAGCCCGGGGCGATGTCATAGGCGGCGAGCTTGGCTCGCTTCCATTTTGCGAGCGAGTGCACCACCTCGGCACGGCAGCCGTTCATGGCGTCGACCGTAAAGCTTACGGCGTGCTCTGTGCCGTTAAGGTCATCGTTAAGGCCGGTGCCCGCTTCGACGAAGAGCGGTGCGGTGACGCGGCGCAGCTTAAGAGCGTCGGCCAGGGCGATCTGAAACTCCTCTTTTATCTGTTTGATAGCTATCTCGGTTGTCTCGGTCAGTAGTTTACGCTTGTACTTTTTTGGTAAAATCAGTGCCATTTTTGTTTGATAAATTTATTGTTTAGTTTCTTTGTGTGCAAAGTTAGATAATGATTATGGAAAAATGCAAGCAAAAACCGAAAAAATATGGAAATATGCTTTATTTTGTCGGATTAATAAGAAAAACCAGTGAAATAAAATTAAAAAATCATAAAATCAATAAAAATACAGCCGATATTCCTGTTATTGAGTACCGGGACAATTGACAACCGGCGAAAAATGTAGTATCTTTGCAGAGCATTAAGAGCCGGAGGGAGCTGACGCTTCCTCCGCTTTGTTTAAATATTAAGATTCAAATATATGATTGACAAAGAATTATTGGCAAAAACAGTTGAAGAGGCAATAGAGGGTACCGACCTTTTTGTTGTCGACATCGCTGTTAAGCCCGGCAATAATATTATAGTAGAGCTCGACTCGGCTAAGGGAGTCGACATCGACAGCTGCGTTGACATCACCCGCAAGATCGAATCAGTCTTTGACCGCGACGTGGAGGATTATGAACTCGAAGTCGGATCAGCCGGCCTGACATCACCCTTTAAGGTGAAAGGCCAGTATGAGAAAAATATCGGCAACGAGCTCGAGATACTGACCCGCGACGGGCGCAAACTGTCAGGGCGGCTGGTCGAAGTCAGCGACAGCGGCTTCACGGTCGAAGTGCCGACCAAGGTCAAGCCCGAAGGCGCCAAGCGCCCCGTGGTTGAGCTCCGTCCCGAGACCTTCGGCTATGCCGACTGCAAGACGGTCAGATATAAAATTGACTTCAAATAAATAGAATTATAGAAAACTAAAAAAATACAATCACAAACAACAATCATGGCAAAGAAAGAGGCAACTCCGAATATGGTCGAGCAGTTCGCCGAGTTTAAAGAACTCAAGAACATCGACAAGACGACAATGATCAGCGTGCTTGAAGAGTCATTCCGCAACGTTTTGGCAAAAATGTTTGGAACCGACGAAAATCTTGATGTCATCCTCAATCCCGACAAGGGCGACGTCCAGATATTCCAGAATCTTCTCGTTGTGCCCGATGGCGAAGTGACTGACCCCAATATGCAGATCTCGCTCAGCGACGCTCAGGCCGACGATGACCCCGACGCCGAGGTCGGCGAAGAGCACACCAAAGAAATCATTTTCGAAAAGTTCGGCCGCCGCGCCATCCTCAATCTCCGACAGACCCTCCAGTCAAAGATCCTCGATCTTCAGAAGGAGGCCATCTACAATAAGTTTAAGGAGCTCGAGGGCGAGCTCGTCAGCGGCGAGGTCTACCAGACCTGGTCAAAGGAGACGCTCCTTCTCGATGACGACAAGAACGAGCTCCTCCTGCCCAAGAGCGAGTCGATCCCCGGCGACTTCTTCCGCAAGGGCGAGACCGTCCGCGCTGTGATTGCCAATGTTGACAACAAAAACAACAATCCCAAGATCACCGTGTCGCGCACCAACGAGAACTTC
>CAYRFB010000148.1:0-2863 GCA_964423485.1 uncultured Bacteroides sp. | reverse complement strand
CGAGTCATTCATCCGCTAAAAAACAATTGAAAAACTTACCGGGCTTTTTCTTTTGTGTGCGAATAATTTGTAAATTTGCCAAAGTATTTAACCCTCTGCAAAATCACTCCAATATATTTATATGAGTAAAGAAATAGTTTTGAGCGGTATCCGCTCCACCGGCAACCTTCACTTAGGCAATTATTATGGCGCGCTGCGGAAGTTTGTCAAGATCCAGGACGACTATGACTGTCGTTTCTTCATCGCTGACCTCCACGCGCTGACCACCAATCCCAACCCTAACGACCTTCACGCCAACGTCAAAAAGATACTTGCAGAGTATCTCGCTGCCGGCATCGACCCCGACAAGGCAACGATATTCATCCAGAGCGATGTGCCCGAGGTGGCTGAAATGTATCTGCTGCTCAACATGCACGTCGGCATCGGCGAACTTATGCGCACCACATCGTTCAAAGACAAGGCCCGCAAGGCTCTGGGCTTGTCGGCACCAGCTGAGGGCGAAGACGACGAAGCGTTCGAAAAACAGATCATCGGCGCGGAGACCAACAAGCGCGTCAACGCCGGCCTGCTCACCTACCCCACCCTTATGGCCGTCGACATCCTCATCCAACGCGCGACCAAAGTGCCCGTCGGCAAAGACCAGCTGCAGCATCTCGAGCTCACGCGCCGCTTTGCCCGCCGCTTCAACTCGTTCTACAACGTCGACTACTTTCAGGAGCCCTATGACTTTGACTTCGGCGGAGCACCTGTCAAGGTGCCCGGCCTCGACGGTTCTGGCAAGATGGGCAAGAGCGAAGGCAACTGCATCTATCTCATCGACGAGCCCAAGGCCCTGCGCAAAAAGGTCATGCGCGCCGTCACCGACGAAGGCCCCCAGGCCCCTAACTCACCTATGAGCGAACCGGTCGCCAACCTCTTCTCTCTGCTCGAACTGACCTCGACACCCGAAGTCGTAAAGCACTTCCGCGACGCCTATGCTGACTGCTCTATCCGCTACGGCGACCTCAAGAAGCAGCTCGCCGAAGACATCCTCGCCGTGACCACTCCGATCCGCGAACGCATCAACGACATCCTCGCCGACGAAGACTATCTGCGCCGCGTAGTGAAGCAAGGCGCCGAAAAAGCCCGCGAAAGCGCCGCCAAGACCCTCGCCGACGTCCGCCAGATCATGGGCATCCGAAAATTCTAACACAAAAACCATAAAACCTAATCCTACAAAATGACTTCAAAACATCTCACTATCGCGTTTGCAGCAGCTGCGCTTCTCGCTTCATGCTCAGACTCAAAAAAGCCCAACACCCTCACTCAAGAGGAAATCGCCGACGGTTGGGAGCTCCTCTTTGACGGCGAAACCATGACTGGCTGGCGTGACTTCAACGGCGACTCGCTTACCGAGCCCTGGCACGTTGTCGACGGCTGCATCCAGGCCAAAGGCGCCGGCAGCGACGGATCGGGCTACATCGTGACCGACCGCCAGTTTGACAACTTTATCCTCGACTGGGACTGGAAGCTCAGCCACGGCGGCAACAGCGGCATGCTCTATCACGTCGTTGAAAATCCCTTCTTCCAGGTGCCCTATGTTACCGGCCCCGAGTATCAGCTCATCGACAATGAAGGCTGGGAAGAAGTCAACGCTCCCGACAAGCTCGAAGAGTGGCAGAAACTCGGCGTCGACTACGCTATGCATCTCCCCGATCCCGACTCGCTCTTTGTCAACCCTCAGGGCGAATGGAACAACTCTCGCATCGTCTTTGACAACGGCCATGTAGAGCACTGGCTCAACGGCCACAAGATACTCGAATTCGAAGCCTGGACTCCCGACTGGTATGCGCGCAAAAACAGCGGCAAATGGGAGAACGCTCCCGAATACGGTCTCGCCCGCACCGGCGTGATCTGTCTTCAGGACCACGGCAATCCCGCATCGTTCCGCAACATCAAGATCAAGCAGCTCCCCAAGAAGGCCGGCGAAAAACAGTCGCTCTTCAACGGCAAGGACCTCACAGGCTGGAACGCTTACGGCACCGAGCTCTGGTATGTCAACGAAGACGGTAACCTCGTGTGCGAAAGCGGTCCCGACAAGAAGTATGGCTACCTCGCTACTGACGATTACTTCAAAGACTTTGATCTCACGCTCAAATTCAAGCAGCATGCCAACGGCAACTCAGGCGTCTTCTTCCGCTCGTTTGTCGAAGAGCCCGCTATCGTTCACGGATGGCAGTGTGAAGTCGCTCCCAAAAACTGCGATACCGCCGGCATCTACGAGTCTTACGGCCGCGGCTGGCTCCAGCAGATCCCCGATGACAAGGAAGGCATCCTCAAAGAAGGCGAATGGAACACTATGCGCATCCGCGTCGAGGGTGACCACGTCCAGACCTGGCTAAACGGCGAACCTATGGTTGACTTCAACGACGAAGTCATCGGCAACGCCCAGGGTCGCATCGCCCTCCAGATCCACGACGGCGGCGGCATCAAGGTCGAATGGAAAGACATCGAGATCGAAAGACTCTGATCACGCGAAACCAATCAGTTAACTTTAATATCTTACCACTAACCGACATGAAGAAACTTTTCTTATCGTTAGCCGCTTGCGCCGCCATGCTCAGCGCAAGCGCAGGCGACACCTGGACGTTAGGTCAGTATGACTATCAGGCTGACACTCTCTTCCATGTGACCGCTGGTCCCGGCATCACAACTACCGGCATCAGACTTAGTTCTACAAATGGTGCGAACAAGACCAACATCTTCTATTCGACCATCGACCTGACCAATCCCAATCTCGAGCTCCGCGGCGTGCAGGCTAAAGACAACGGCGACGTTGTCGAAAACGTTAACTCTATGGGCGTCCGCAAAAATCAGCAGGGCA
>CAYRFB010000147.1:0-2938 GCA_964423485.1 uncultured Bacteroides sp. | reverse complement strand
CTGCTACAAGTGCTGAAAATTCACCTAATGAATGACCGGCAGTCATATCAGGCTTGAATTCTTCGCCGAGTGATTTTGCTAATAGCACAGAGTGCAGGAAGATGGCAGGCTGAGTGACTGCAGTCTGACGGAGATCCTCGTCTGTGCCGTTAAACATAAGGTCGGTGATTCTGAAACCAAGGATTTCATTTGCTTTTTCAAAAAGCTCGCGAGCTTCGGCGTTGTTGTCGTAGAGGTCTTTGCCCATGCCGACAAACTGCGCTCCTTGTCCGGGGAATACGTAAGCTATCATTGTAATATAATTATAATTTAGTATTTCGTTTGTAATTGACTCTGCAAAGTTAGGCATTATTTCGCAAATAATACCTAACTTTACTTTCTCATTTCACCTCAGAATGATCGTAGCTCACACTGTAAATATGCAATTTTTGCTCAACATCCCTTTGTTCCTGGCGAATATCCGTGGCTGGCAGTTGGTTATTATCCTTATGGCGCTGCTGATACTGATTGTCATACCGGGTTTGCTTGGCTTTAGGATAGGGCGGCGAACTCTCGGCAATCACCAGCGCAAGCGCCGAAAGAAATAAAATAATTTAAATCCGAGCCTGATCTTACGCCGGTGTCGAATAATTTTGCTATCTTTACATTCACAAAATTTCTATCAAAGTTTAATCAAACAAATTTTATATATGAATATCCTTACATTGATCCCTTTGTTTTTTGCTAATATCCGTGGCTGGCAGCTGATTATAATCCTCCTCGTAATCCTTTTGCTCTTTGGAGGCAAAAAGATTCCCGAGCTTATGCGCGGACTCGGCAAGGGAGTTAACAGTTTCAAACAGGGTCTTCAGGAGGCTAAAGAAGAACTTGAAAAGCCGATTGACAAGGACACCAAGAAATCTGAAGGCTCAGACGATAAATAATTTTTTTATCGCAGGATATGGCTGACCAGAAAACCGAAATGTCATTTTGGGGGCACCTCGATGTGTTGAGAGGTGTCCTTTTCAAGATAGCAGGCGTGGTGATAGTGCTCGGCGTAGCCGCATTTATCATTATGCCTTGGTTTTTTGACCACGTCATCCTTGCGCCTTGCTCCGGGACTTTTGTCACATATAAATTTTTTGATATGATCTCCGGAGCCGGACTTTTACCGGCTGAGCTTTCTGCTGACGCTGACTTTCACGTCAATCTTGTCAGTATGCAGCTTACGACTCAGTTTTTTATCCATATGTCGGCGTCGTGCTGGCTCGCTTTTGTGGTTGGATTCCCGATAATCATTTATCTCCTGTGGACGTTTGTTGAGCCGGCTCTCTACGAGAGCGAGAAGCGCGGCATACGCCGGGCCTTCCTCTTCGGCAACCTCATGTTTTTCTTAGGAGTGTTGGTCGGCTACTTCCTTGTCTTGCCTTTGGCCGTGAGATTTTTGTCGCAGTACACCATCAGCGACCAGATCACCGGCTTGATCTCTCTCGACTCCTATATGGACAACTTTTTCACCCTCATCCTTTTGATGGGTATGGTGTTTGAGTTACCGCTGCTCGCTTGGCTACTCGGCAAGATGGGCTTGCTCCGCCGTGGATTCTTCGGCAAATACCGCAAGCATGCCATCGTGGCCATTCTGATCCTTGCCGGCCTGATCACCCCTACCGGCGACCCCTTCACGCTCTTCGCCGTCTTTATCCCTGTCTATGCCCTTTGGGAGTTCAGCGCGAGTCTTGTACCTAAGGCCGACCCCGATGACGAAGAGCCGGCGACCGATAAATGATATAAATCCACAGTCCTGCCATGAAATCTAAAATACATCTCGGTCTGCTGCCAAAAATTCTGATTTCTATTGCGTTAGGTGTTGGAGTAGGGTTTATCGCCCCGATGTGGCTTGCAAGAGTTTTTGCTACGTTCAACTCGGTCTTCAGCGAATTTCTCGGTTTTGTCATACCCTTGCTTATCATAGGCTTTGTCGCACCGGCGATTTTTGAGATCGGGCGCAATGCCGGAAAAATGTTGGTTGTGACAGCACTTATCGCTTACGCTATGACCTTCGGCTCCGGCATGATGTCATATTATATCTCCGATCTTACTTTTCCGTCGATGATCAAGCCAGACGCCTATGTAGCTTCGCAGGAAGCTGCCCAACCCGTCGCGCCATATTTTAATGTAGAGATCGATCCGCTGATGAATGTTATGACAGCGCTCGTCTTCGCCTTTGTCATCGGCCTATGCCTATCGCGCATTACCACCGATTACCTCCGCAACGTGATGCTCGATTTCCGCCAGATCATCAACCTTACCATCGGCAAGGTCATCATCCCGCTCTTGCCATTATATATATTTGGCATCTTTCTCTCGATGACCATCACAGGAGAAGTCGGCTCTATGCTAAAAACCTTTGCCGGCATTATTGTCGTGATATTTGCTATGCACGTCGGGCTTCTTGTCATCCAATATGTGATCGCTTCGCTTTTCTCAGGGCTCAACCCATTTAAAGCGCTTTGGCGCATGATGCCGGCCTATTTCACGGCTCTCGGCACACAGTCATCGGCAGCCACAATCCCCGTCACACTTCGCCAGACCGTAGCGCTTGGGGTTGACAAAGACATCGCCGGCTTCGTAATCCCTCTCTGCGCCACCATCCATATGTCAGGCTCAACGCTCAAGATCGTCGCTTGCGCTTTGGCATTAATGATTACCCACTCGATCCCTTACACCACCCCGATGTTCATGGGCTTCATCGCTATGCTCGGCATCACGATCGTTGCCGCTCCCGGAGTCCCCGGAGGAGCAATTATGGCCTCATTGGGGCTGCTTTCGTCGATGCTTGGCTTCACTGAGGCTGATAACGCCCTCATGATAGCCCTCTACATCGCCATGGACAGCTTCGGCACCGCTTGCAACGTCACCGGCGACGCCGCCATAGCCCAAATCGTCGCCCGCATCTTCC
>CAYRFB010000146.1:0-3208 GCA_964423485.1 uncultured Bacteroides sp. | reverse complement strand
GATTAGCGAACGACAAATTTAGAAGTCTTGGTGCCCTGTTTCTTGATAACGACAGTGCCGGCAGCGGGCTCATTAACGCGGATGCCCTGAAGGTTGAAGTATTCAACGGGAGCGTTTTCGTCGCCAGCGATTTCGATGATACCAGTAGTGTCGTCAGCAGTAAGCTTAACCATAGCGGCGTAGCAACCAGGAACTGTGCCGGTAGCATCATCCTTTGAGCCGGTAGCAACCCATGTGTAGATGTTAACAGTGTTTTCGTCAACGGGTTCAGCTGTAAGTGTAGCCATACCGTATGCGTTGCTGTAAGTTGAACCCATCCAAGATGCGACACATTCAGCAGTTTCAACGTCAAATACGCCGAAAGTCATAACTGCCTTCCAAGAAGTAAAGATTTCGCCCATAACGGCGGGGTCAACATATTCGCGGACCATATATTTCTTGCCATTAAGGCCGAAAACTGCAGATGCAAGATATTGACGGTTGCCAAAACCAGTGAGGGTTGTAACTTCAGAATTTGCAACAGTAGCTACAGAACCTTCGGCCACAGCGTTAGAGCCAGCTGCGCCATAGGGAGCATAGAATTCGTTCTCAGGAGCGTCGCAAGCGAGGATTTCCTCGACGGTAAGATGTTTTGAAGAGGGAACGATAAGAGCGCTGCCATCTTTGACTTCAGGAACTTCTGTAGAAGCTTTGGCTGTCACGGATGTCATAGTTGTGCCGTCGCCAGTGAAGTGGAACATGAGGACATAGGGAGAGCCGGTGGTAGTAGCATACGCGATACCGCCTTCTTCGCTGGTAACGTCACCAACGATGTGGCTGATGATGTCGAGGCGAGTGGGGTTGTTGATTTCTTCGAGGTCAGTGGTAAGATTAACGTCAGTGACAGTGCCGTCAGCATTAACGATGCCCCATTTCTGAACAGAGGCGGCCTGGATGAAGCAGTAGTTGAAAACGATGTTTCCGGCGTCGTCAGTAGTGATGGCTGTACCGTTCCAGCGAGAATTGGGAGCGCCGATGGGGTTGTTGCCATCCCAGTTAAGAACAGTTACGTTTGAGAGCTTGGCAACGACGCTTGTAGTTGTGCCGTCATAAGAGATGATAGCGTTGTCTTTGTGGCTGGTAGTGTAGATTTTGCCGTCTTTGCCAACAGCGAAGCGAGACACGGTAGCTGTGCCGGGGTTGGAAGCGGTTGGCTTGCCCCAACCAGCGTCCAGGCCTTCGATGGGGTTAGCCTTGCCATCAACGACGCCGTTCATCCAGACGGTTTCAACGGTAAACTGAGCAGAAGCAATCATCGGCAGTGCGAGAGCCGCGAGAGCAAAAGAGCGTAATGTTTTTTTCATGAAATTATTATTTGTTTGGTTAATAGTTATGTGTGCAAATTTAATGATAAAAATGGATTCAGAAGTGTTTTGGGAAAGAAAAATGCAAAAAAATTAAGGAATGCCTTGGGGCATTCCTTAATATATATATAATGTGTTGAGCGTAGACTGGACTCAGCGCTTATTAGGCTTTGTCTTCAGCTTTGTCTTCAGGCGTTGCTTCGGCTTTAGCTTCCTCTTGAGGGGCTTCGGAAGTTTGGTCGGCCAGAGGATTCCAGCCCTGAGCGCGGAGGGGAATCTCGACGTCGTCGCGGGTGATCATAGCGCAACCGAGCTCGGGTTTGGTGATGTAGCCGATGACGCGTATGCCGGGCAGGTCTTTTACTTTTTCGTGGTCGGTGAGTGGAACGGTGAAAAGCAATTCGTAGTCCTCGCCTCCGTTGAGGGCGGCGGTCACAAGGTTCATATTAAGCTCCTCGGCCATCATCGCTGTCTGATAGTCGATGGGGATGCGGTCTTCGTAGATGCGGCAGCCGCAGTCGCTGGCTTTGCAGATGTGGAGCAACTCAGATGAGAGACCATCGCTGACGTCCATCATCGACGTCGGTTTGATGCCGGCGTTGGCGAGTTCGGCGATGATGTCTTTACGGGCTTCGGGTTTGAGCTGGCGCTCGATGATATACTCTTTGCCGCCAAATTCGGGCACAAAGTCTTTCTGACCGGCCGAAGCGATCTTTTCGCGCTCTAGCAACTGGAGACCCATATAGGCAGCGCCGAGGTCGCCACTGACGCAGATGAGGTCAGTGTCGTGGGCGCCGCTTCGGTAGACGACTTTGTCTTCGGGAGCGTCACCGATGCAGGTGATGGAGATGACCAGGCCCTGATGAGAGGCGGATGTGTCGCCTCCGACGAGGTCCACGCCATACATCTCGCAGGCCAGACGGATGCCGGCATAGAGCTCCTCGATGTGCTCGACGGTGAAGCGGCGCGAGATGCCGAGCGAGACGGTGATCTGGCGCGGGGTGCCGTTCATCGCGTAGATGTCAGAGAAATTGACTACGGCTGATTTGTATCCGAGGTGCTTGAGGGGCACATAAGTGAGGTCGAAGTGAACGTTTTCGAGCAGGAGATCAGTTGTGACAAGTACTTTTGTATTGGGGAAGTTGAGGACGGCCGCATCGTCGCCCACGCCTTTGAGCGTGGCTTCGTTGTGGTGGGGCAGGTCTTTGGTGAGATGGTCGATGAGACCAAATTCGCCAAGCTGTGAAATTTCTGTTGCCATATTAATAAGAGGAGTTTTTGGGGGGATTATGAACGGGCGACCATTTCTTTGATTAGCGCAACGACTGTGGGCTGGGCCTTGATGGCTGCTTTCTGCACTTCTTCGTGGGTCGGGACTTCGGTGACGTCTTTGCCGCCGAGGTCAGTGATAACTGAGATTCCAAAGACACGCATGCCGGCGTGATTGGCCACGATGACCTCGGGGACGGTCGACATGCCGACAGCGTCGCCACCGATGATGCGGAAATATTCATACTCGGCGGGAGTCTCAAACGTGGGGCCGGGTGTGCCGACATAGACGCCGTGCATCAAGCGGAGACCTTGTTCGTCGCCGATAGCGTCGGCGAGAGCTACGAGCTTCTTTGAATAAGCTTCGGTCATAGCGGGGAAGCGGGGACCGAGCTCGTTATAGTTTTTGCCGCGGAGCGGATTTTCAGGGAAGAGGTTTATATGGTCGGTGATGACCATGACATCGCCGACGCGAAACTCTTTGTTCATGCCGCCGGCAGCGTTGCTGACAAAAAGCGTCTTGACGCCCAGAGCCTGCATAACGCGCACCGGGAAGGTCACTTGCTTCATGTCATAGCCTTCGTAATAGTGGAAGC
>CAYRFB010000145.1:0-3251 GCA_964423485.1 uncultured Bacteroides sp. | reverse complement strand
AACTTATTGCTTAATCGATGAATTTAGATAATAATCGTGTTTTATGTTAGGTTTGTTATTCTTGGGCATAAACCAAGACACAAAAACAAGAGCTGCTTTGTGAAAAGCGGCTCTTGTTTTAATATCCGTATCGTATGTCGGGATTAGCGTTTCGGGGGCTGGATGCTGAACCGGTACTGGGCTGAGATGAGCACGTAGCGGGGCAGGGCGTTGGTGTAGCTCACGGTGCGTCCGCTTGCCGTCACGGCGTAGTTGACGTTGGAGAGCTTGTGGAGCAGGTCGAAGGCGTCGGCCATGAACACCCACCGGTTGTGCCCTTTCGGCGCGTAGGTGAGGCGCATGTTCCATACCGGGTCGGTCGTGTCGAGCGCCTTGGTGCCGTAGCCGCGACGCGTGTAGCACATGAAGTCGGTGCTTATCCCGAAGCCTGCGGGGAGCTTGAATGAGCCCGAGACACCATAGTTGACGTGCGTGGCGGTGATGTCGTTGAAGCCGGGCTGTGCCGAGGTGGTGTGGCGGCTTGTGAAGTCGCATCGCAGCGTGATCTGCTGCGAGCCGATCTGCCAGCCGAGGCGCACATCCTCCGAGATGGAGTTGAAATGCACTTTGAGGAGCTCCGGCTCTTCGGTGTTGATGCCGATCATATCGGAGTAGCCTGCAAGGTTAAGCATCGTGCCGCTGCTCAGGGAGAACTGCTTCGTGGAGCCGAACTGGTAGCTCAGGTTGTTGTGGAGCTGTGCGCTCCAGTTGCCGTCGACGTTGTACGTGCGGTTGTAGCGTATGCCGGTCGAGGTGTCGTAGGTGTACCCTTGCGTGAGGGCGTTCACCTTGTAGGAATAGTGGGCCAGCAGCGTGTTATTGAGAGCGTAGGATGCCGGGCACCATTTCCACGTGAGCTGATAGGTGTAGGTTATCTCGGGTTTCAGGTCGCGGTTGCCGCGGTAGATGTTGAGCGGGTCGGCGTCGTTGACCACGTCGACCATGTCGATAAGGTCGGGGAGGCGGGGCGTGGACCCGAACTGGAACGTCAGTGAGTTGCGGTAGTCGTAGTAGTACCCGCGTGGGTCAGGCTCCCCTTTGGGCTGGAACTGGAAGTCGATGCGGCCGGCGTACTGCGGAGATACGTTGAGCGTCACATTGGTGGTCGACAGCGGGTAGTCGCGTCCGTCGCGGTGGTAGTCGAAGTGGCGGTGGGTAAGGTCGAGATGCGGGTAGAGCACCGCCGAGAATGTGCTCTTGCCGAAGATTTTCCAGTAGGTGAGGGAGGGCATGAGCGAGTGGTAGTTGGTCAGTGTGCGCGAGGTGTTACTCCATCCGGGCATGAAGGTCGACTCGTACCCCTCGGGGAGCACGCCGTAGATGCCCATGTTGTTGAGCCGCTCGAGTGCATACATATATGTGTCGCTCACCTTGTCCTCGAATTCATAGCCATAGGTGATTCCGAGGCTGAATCCGTTGACGTATGTGTAATAACCGAGCTGACCGTTTAGGTGAAGCTCATGGTTGGGGGTGTTGTCGGTGTACTGGCGGCGGTGCTCGGCCGATGAGGTGTTGCGCCCGAAGTTGATGTCGTAGTCGCGCCACTCGTAATTCTTCTTGGAGCGGTAGCTGGCATCGATGTAAAGGCGCAGAACGTCATTCGTTCTGGGAATCTTGTAATTGGCTCCCTGGCCTATGACGCCGTAGAGCTCCTTGGTGCGACCGTCGATTGTGGTCTTCGAGCGGTTGATGATGCTCTCGAGCTGCTCGGGCGTGCCGTCGGAGTAGATGGCGTCGAGGATGTCGGCTGTCATGCCCGGCTGCTCTTCCGAGAACGCCCCTCCGAGTTGCGCCGACGAGTTGCGGCGGTCATGGTATTCGCCGGCGATGTAGTTGCTGAAATTAAATTTTTCGCCGTCGGTGTAGATGCTGTTGTGGAATTTCACGGAAGTGTGCTTGTTACGCGCGTCGGCAAACGAGTTTTCGTACGTGTCGCCGCCGGGCAGGAAGTTGATGCGGTTGTTGGTGAGCTTGTTGTAGTTGTTGGAGTGTCTCACGGTCACCGAGCCTGAGGTCTCGAATTTCTCGTCGCCGGTCTCGTGGCTGTAGTCGATGCCCGCGGTGTAGATCTTGCGTATCCCGTTGGGCATCTGCTCGGGAGTCCACGAGTCATTGCGACCCGGCTTGCGGTTGTCGTTGAGGTTGTTGGCGTTGGCTATGATGGCTACTTTCGTGCGGTTTCTGAACCAGGATGCGAACAGGCGTCCCATGTAGCGGTCCTCCGTGCCGTAGCCACCCTGGGCGTTGACGATGAAGCCGCCGTCGTATTCTTTCTTCAGCTTCACGTCCATTGTCAGCACCTTGGGAGCGTCGGTGCGGAGCTCGCGCTTGGCCTGTTGCGACTGCCCCTCGTAGACCTGGATATTCTTCACGGTGTAGGCAGCTATATTCTCGAGCATGAGATTGTTGTCGCCGTCGAAAAACTCCTTGCCGTTGAGCAGCAGCGATTCCACAAACTGGCCGTTGACCTTGATCTGGCCGTCGTCGCTCAGCTCCACGCCCGGCAGCTGCGAGATGAGGGCGTCAAGCATCGAGCCTTCGGCAAGCTGAAAGGCATCGGCATTGTAGACGAGCGTGTCGCCCTTGTTGTAGAATTTGATTTTGGATGTCGTGACGGTCACCTCCTTGAGCTGCACCGGTGCGCGGTCGAGATAGATGTCGGGAAGCTGACGCGACGTTTCTCGCTTTCCGATTTTCTCGACCGTAAAGGAGACGGTGCGCGGAGCGTACCGCTCACACTCCACGCGGAACACGTAGGTGGAGTCGACGCGGGGCACCTCAAATGAATACCATGAGGTGGTTGTTACCTCGCCGTTCCGATATGTGCGCCCCTGGTTGGCACGGATAGTGTCGGTGGGATTGCCGTCGTCGTCGAGCAGCAGGACGTAGGCGTTGAGAAGGTCGGTCTGGCCGAGCGACTCCTTGACCTTGCCGCCGAGATGGAGCTTTTTCTCGTTGGCGGCCGTGGCGGTCATTGCTCCGAGGAGAGCCAGAGTGACCACAGCCGTCAGCAGGCGTAGGCGTGAGTAAAGTCCGGAAGCCTCGTGATTGGTTTGCTTCATTGTAAGAGGAATTTGGTTGTTAAAATTTATGTGATGTAAAGTTGTGGCCAATAAATGAACGACACAAATCTATAAATAAACTTTAACTTTTACCCCCCCCATAGTTAAAAATCTATAAACTTTTCGCCCCCTTTGTTGCAAAACCCTCAT
>CAYRFB010000144.1:0-3257 GCA_964423485.1 uncultured Bacteroides sp. | reverse complement strand
TAGATTTTGGGGGTGGAAGCGGCAGAGTGATTGCTGCTTCCATCGACCATAATAAACTCACGCTTGACGAACTGCATCGTTTCGGCAACCGCCAGATAAACATGGGCGGTCATCTATATTGGGATTTCCTGTCCTTGTTTGAGGAGATGAAGACCGGCCTGCGCAAGGCTGTCGATGCCGGCTACAAGCTTGTGAGCGTCGGTATAGACACTTGGGGCGTTGATTTCGGTCTGATTGACCGTCATGGCAATCTGCTCGGCAATCCTGTCTGCTATCGCGACCCGGCGGCAGTCGGGGGCGTGGAGCGTTATTTCCTGAATAACGACATCGCCGCACATTACGCCGAAGCCGGTATTCAGATAATGGATATCAATACCCTCTATCGTCTGGTGGATATGAAGGAGTGGGCGCCGGATATACTTTCAGTTGCTCACAGATTGTTGTTTATGCCCGATTTGTTCAGCTATTTCCTTACAGGAAAGGCGTGCAATGAGTATACTATAGCCTCTACGTCAGAATTGATAGATGTCCGTACCCGTCAATGGAACAGAGCATTGATTAAGCACGCCGGTTTGCCTGAACATATTTTCGGTGACATTATAATGCCCGGCGAGATGCGCGGTAAGCTCACTGATGAAGTCAAGCGTGAACTTGGCATTGACTACGATGTCGATGTGGTTGCCGTGGGTTCACATGACACAGCAAGCGCCGCATATTCTGTCACAGCCACTTATGATGCTGACGGCACAGCGTTTCTTAGTTCCGGCACTTGGTCGTTGCTCGGCGTTGTGTTGGACAAGCCAATTCCTACCGAGCAAGCTCGATTGGCCGGCTTTACAAACGAAGGCGCCGTAGGCGGAAAAATCAAGTTCTTGCAGAATATCACCGGTCTCTGGATACTCCAGCGGCTTATGGCCGTATGGCAGGCTGAAGGCTTGCCTACTGACTACACACACTTGTTGTCAGAAGCCGAAAAGGCCGATATCGATACGGTGATTGACGTTGACGACCCGGTGTTTACCGTTCCTTCACATATGGATAGGACTATACGCCAATATTGTAAATCTAACGGATTAAAGGTCCCAAAAACGCAAGGCGAGATTGTCCGTTGTGTGCTTCAGTCTCTCGCTGCAAGATATAAACGAGGAATTGATGAAATGAATTCTATGCTGCCTAACCCGGTAAAACGTTTGCAGATTATCGGAGGTGGCAGCCGCAACAGTCTGCTCAACCGTCTGACCCAGGAGGCTACAGGTCTTAACGTTAAGGCCGGACCCGTCGAGGCAACTGCGATTGGCAATGTCGTGCTTCAGGCTATAGCGAAAGGCAAAGTGCACTCAGCATCAGACATCACCGAGATCGTTTTCAGATAATTATCTAACAACCACATTTTTACCATGAATAATATTAAAAGCCGTCAGACGCTTGTCGAGAAAAAATATCTCGTGCCATTCATTCTTTTGACATCATTGTTCGCCCTTTGGGGCTTTGCCAATGACATCACAAACCCAATGGTAGCGGCGTTCAAAGACGTGATGGAGATTTCTACCGCTCAGGCTTCGTTGGTGCAGTTTGCTTTCTATGGCGGCTATGCCACTATGGCAATCCCGGCTGCCCTGTTCATACGCAGGTTCAGCTACAAGAGTGGCATCTTGCTGGGCCTGGGACTTTACGCTGTCGGGGCTTTCCTTTTCATCCCGGCGGCGATGCAACAGAGTTTTGCATTCTTCTGCATCTCTTTGTATGTTTTGACATTTGGCCTTGCATTTCTCGAGACCACTGCCAATCCTTATGTACTCTCATTAGGCGATAAATCAACGTCTACCCGTCGACTCAATATGGCTCAGGCTTTTAACCCCGTCGGTTCATTATCTGGTATGGCGGTAGCATCGTTCATCGTTCTGCCAAACTTGATTTCGGATACTCGCGACTCAGCCGGCAATATCATTTTCGGCACTCTCGACGCGGCTGAGAAAGCTGCCATCCGGACCCATGACTTGGCAGTCATACGAAATCCTTACGTCGCGATCGGCTTGGTGGTGCTTGTGATGTTTGTTGTAATTGCCCTTGTCAAGATGCCCCGGCCGATCAAGGACGGAGAAACGTGCAAGGCTTCCGTCACATTAAGACATCTGTGGAACAATCCATCTTACAGATACGGAGTCGTCGCACAGATGTTTTATGTCGCCGCACAGATTATGGTGTGGACCTTCATCATCCAATATGCCGACAACCTTGGCATCAACAAAGCGACCGCTCAGTTATACAATATCGTGGCGATGGTTTTGTTCCTGTGTTTCCGCTTTACAGGCACATACCTTATGAAGTTTGTGACTCCGGCTACAATGTTGAAATGGTTTGGCGTCGGGGCTGCGGTTTGCACCGTCGGAGCTATAATCATCGAAGGGCTTGCCGGTCTCTTCTCATTAGTCGCTATCAGCGCTTTTATGTCAATAATGTTCCCCAGCATCTATGGCATTGCGCTTGAGAAAGTTGACAAGCAAGACACTTCGTTGGGTGCAGCTTTCTTAGTGATGGCCATTGTCGGAGGCGCATTGATGCCGCCGTTGCAAGGCGCAATAATCGACTGTGGCGTAATCCTTAATATGCCCGCTGTCAATGTGTCATTCATCTTACCGCTCATTTGCTTTATTGTCGTGTCATTTTACGGCGTATATTCCGTAAGAAAAAACAAATCAGTTTAATATGTCAAAAAAAATCATACAGACATTAGACTTAAAGTCTGATCCTCAATTAATAGACTTTTACGTTAACGCGCATAAACCTTCAAATATCTGGCCTGAAATTGTAAATGGAATCAAAGAGGTTGGAATATTGAATATGGAAATTTACCGTTGTCACACTAAGCTTGTTATGATAATGGAAGTCCCTGATGACTTTGATTTCCAATCGGCCATGTCCAAACTATCTACGTTGGATAGGCAGCAGGAGTGGGAAGATTATGTAGGTAAAGCTCAAGTATGTGGAGACAATTCCACTTCTTCTGGAAAGTGGCAGATAATGGAAAACATTTTCAGTCTATTGGATTGTAATTCAAAATAAATCATTGCAGCACTTAGGAGGGAGCAGAAAAAAATTTTCTGCTCCCTCCTTGCACACCGGCAGTTTCAATACTCTGCGGCAGCCCGCCCCCCTCACCAACCGGAAATATCTACTGACCCAAATATCTACTGACCCTAAGCTTCAGTATTCTTCTATTTGGGCAAAAAGAAAGAACGCTGAAAATCAAGTGATTT
>CAYRFB010000143.1:0-3260 GCA_964423485.1 uncultured Bacteroides sp. | reverse complement strand
CCACGATGAGCGTGCGCTCAAACTGGCCCGTGCCCGAGGCGTTGATGCGGAAATAGGTCGACAGCTCCATCGGACAGCGTACGCCCTTGGGAATGTAGACAAACGAACCGTCGCTGAACACAGCCGAATTGAGCGCCGCAAAGAAGTTGTCGCGGTAGCTCACCACCTTGCCCAGATATTTGCGCACGAGTTCGGGGTAGTCCTTCACAGCCTCGCTGAACGAGCAGAAGATGATGCCCAGCTCGGCGAGCTTCTCACGGTGAGTGGTCTTGACCGACACCGAGTCCATCACCGCGTCGACTGCCATGCCGCTGAGAGCCTTCTGCTCCTCGAGGGGAATGCCGAGACGGTTGAACGTATCAATCAGCTGCGGGTCGACCTCGTCGAGGCTCTTCGGACCCTCCTTCTTGCGGGGCGCAGCATAGTAGCTGATCGCCTGATAGTCGATGTCGGGGATGCGCAGATGAGCCCAGCGGGGCATCTCGAGAGTCTCCCAATAGCGGAACGCCTTCAGACGGAAGTCGAGCAGCCACTCGGGCTCGCCTTTCTTCTTCGAGATCAGACGCACCACCTCCTCGTTGAGACCGCGTGGGATGATGTCGCTGTCGATATCCGACACAAAGCCGTATTTATATTCCGAGCCGGTGACGTCGCGCAGTACGTCGCCGCCACCTTCGTTACATTTTTTCAAGTCCTTATCTTCTGCCATATCTGTATCGCAAATGATGTCTGTCTGTGATTAACGCAATAGCCTGCCGGCTTGTTTATCTGCACATGTCCAACAGCGCCGGGGCCAGACCGTAGACCGTCTTTATAAAGAAGTTGTCGGCCGGCGGAGGAAGCTGAGAGGGGCACACTGCCGACGCCAGATTATAGACGAGGCTCATGATCAGCA
This sequence comes from uncultured Bacteroides sp., assembly GCA_964423485.1. Classification (GTDB taxonomy): domain Bacteria; phylum Bacteroidota; class Bacteroidia; order Bacteroidales; family Muribaculaceae; genus CAG-873. The sequence goes on along the minus strand of CAYRFB010000143.1, from coordinate 2,365 downwards.
TCCATTTGAGCAGCTTGAACACCGCGCCACCGATGCGGTCGAGCGCACCGAGACAGGCCACCCTCACCACGAGCTTCAGAAACCGGGCCACAAGCACTACCGAAAAGTAAGCCGCCAGATAGACGAGGATGTAGCACAGCACCGTCACTATCATCGACGTTGTGTCGACGCCGGCATCGTCGCTGAGCATCGCTATCAGCGAAGGTGTCAGAGCCCTCGCCGCGAGCACACCGATGACCAGGCCGGCAATCTGCCCTATCTGCGACAACAGGCCTTTCATAAAACCCGTTATTACCGCGTAGAGCGCAACCGCCGCAAATATTAGTAGTAAAACATGTTGGGTCGACATCTTTCAGTGTTTTGTTGAACATGTATTGAGACAACAAAAGTACAAAAAATATCCCATCCGCCCAACACCCGTGATACCACGCCCGGTGAATGCCTGCAAATCCGATATCAATTATGCTGATTTGGAGCGTACGGGTTTTATTATTAACTTTACACATCCGATATCAAAACCGCTAATCATATGAGACTTTTGTTTTCGATTTTTATGCTCGCAGGGGCACTTGGCATGGCAGCCGAGAGCATTACGTCGCCCTCGGGAGAGCTGCTGCTCAACGTCGACACCGACAATGCAGGCCGTCCCTACTATTCACTTGACTATAAAGGCAAACAGCTCGTGGCGCCGAGCCATCTCGGCCTCAAGGCCGACGAGACCGTCTTTGCCGATGGCTTCACCATCACAGGCTGTGACACCGTCACAGTCGACCGCAGCTGGGAGCCCGTATGGGGCGAATATGCCAGCGTGCGCGATCATTTCCGCGAACTCGCCGTACACCTCAAGGCCGACAAGCCCGAGCGCGAGATGACGGTGCGTTTCCGCCTGTTTGACGACGGCCTCGGTTTTCGCTATGAGTTTCCGGCGCAAAAGAGCAACAACCACCTGACACTCAGAGACGAATTGACCGAGTTTAATTTCACCGGCAATCATAAGCTATACTGCATCCCCGGCGACTACGACAACGACGAGTTTGTATGGGCAGAGACCACCTTCTCGGAGCTTCCCGACGCCCTTACGGGCTATGTCATCCGTTCCGCGCCTGAAAACACAAGCGGTCCGACTATCCAGACACCGATGCTTATCAAGACCGACGATGCCGAAGCTCCCGTCTATGTCAGTGTCCACGAGGCAGCCGCCTACGGCTACCCTGCCATCCTGCTTGACGTAGACCCTGAAGCCAACTCGATGAAAACCCATCTCGTGCCCGACCGATTAGGCGTGAGTGCCTATCTTCAGGCTCCGTTCAACACACCCTGGCGCACACTCATCGTCAGCGACGATGCCCGCGACATCCTAGCCTCTCAGCTTGTGCTCAACCTCAACGAACCGTGCAAGATCGAGGACACATCGTGGATCACGCCGATGAAATATATCGGCGTGTGGTGGGAGATGTTTGTTGGCACAGTCAAGACATGGGCCTACTCCGACGACCTTCTCGCCAAGCCGGGCATCACCGACTATACCACGCTTAAGCCCAACGGCCACCATCCGGCCAACACCGACAATGTGAAACGCTATATCGACTTCGCCGCCGAGCACGGTTTCGATGCCGTTCTCGTCGAAGGTTGGAACGAAGGCTGGGAAGACTGGGAAGGCTACCGCAAGAACCGCCAGTTCCGCTTCGACAAGCCATATCCCGACTTCGATCTGCCTGCCGTCCGCGACTACGCCAAGACCAAAGGCGTCAAACTCATCATGCACCACGAGACAGCAGCCAACGCAGCCGACTACGAGCGTCAGCTCGACCGCGCGTTCCAGTTCATGAAAGACAACAACTACGACGCAGTCAAGACCGGTTATGTCGGCAACATCATCCCCCGCTCCGAGCATCACACTTCGCAGTGGATGATGGATCACGTGCGCCACGTCATCGAACGCGCCGCCGACTATCACATCATGATTGACAGCCATGAGGCTCCACGCCCCACAGGTCTCTGCCGCACATATCCCAACTGGCTCGCCCAGGAGTCGGCCCGCGGCGGTGAATTTGAGTCGTTCGGCGGCAATCCGCCATCGCTCACCTGCATCCTGCCCTTCACCCGCCTCAAAGGCGGTCCGATGGACTATACGCCCGGCCTCTTTGAGACTCGTCTGAGCTATTACAACCAAGGCCGCGAATCACAGGCCGGCACCACGCTTGCCCGCCAGCTCGCCCTCTACCTCACCATGCCGTCGCCACTGCAGATGGCCTGTGACCTGCCAGAGAACTACGAGCGCTTCCCCGACGCATTCCAGTTCATCAAGGATGTGCCTGTCAACTGGAAAGACTCGCGATACCTCGAGGCTGAGCCCAACCGGTAT
>CAYRFB010000142.1:0-3345 GCA_964423485.1 uncultured Bacteroides sp. | reverse complement strand
ATGTGTGGTTGCGGCCGCACCGGCTGTCTGGAGACTTACTGCTCCGCAACTGGCGTTGCCCGCACAGCCCGCGAATTTCTCGAAATCCGCACCGAGCCCTCATTGCTCCGCAACATCCCCGTTGAGGAAATCACTTCTAAAGACGTATACGACGCAGCCATGAGCGGCGACAAACTCGCTAAAGACATCTTCGAATACACCGGCAAGATCCTCGGTGAGGCTATGGCCGATATGACCGTATTCTCTTCACCCGAGGCTTTCATCATCTTCGGCGGCCTTGCAAAGGCCGGCGAGCTTATTCTCAAGCCTATCCGCGAAGCTATGGACAAGAATATGCTCAGCGTGTTCAAAGGCAAGCCCAAAGTGTTGCTGAGCGAACTCAAGGAGGCCGACGCTGCTGTGCTCGGCGCAAGCGCTCTCGGCTGGGAAGCAAAACCGACCGTCCAAGCGCAATAAGATTTATAACAAATAGATAGCATAGCAAAGGTCATCAGCAATAGCGCCGATGGCCTTTGCAATGTATAGCATCCATCACAATCACGATATCACAATCACATTATGACCTTCGTAAAGATAAGCGAGCAAGACTCGCTCTACAATGACCTCGATAAAAAATCTGTCGGTGAAATCCTTCACGACATCAACACCGAAGACCACAAGGTGGCCGACGCCGTCGGGCGCGCCATACCTCAGATCGAAAAGCTTGTCAGCGAGATTGTTGTGCGCATGAAGCGCGGAGGTCGCATATTCTATATGGGCGCCGGCACTTCGGGCCGCATCGGTGTGCTCGACGCCTCTGAGATACCGCCGACATTCGGCATGGACCCGGGATGGGTCATCGGCATCATCGCCGGCGGCGACACCGCCCTGCGCAATCCGGTCGAAAACGCTGAGGACGACAAGCTCCAGGGCTGGAAGGACCTCCGGAAATTTGACATCAACGCCAACGACACCGTCATCGGCATCGCCGCCTCAGGCACAACGCCTTATGTCATCAATGCCCTGCTCGAATGTCGCCGCAACGGCATCCTTACCGCCGCCATCACTTCTAATCCCGATGCACCGCTCAGCGAGGCGGCCGACATTCCGATCGAGATGATCGTCGGCCCTGAATATGTCACCGGCAGCTCACGTATGAAGTCGGGCACAGGCCAGAAGATGATCTGCAATATGATCACCACGACGGTGATGATCAAGATGGGCCGCGTCAAGGGCAACAAGATGGTCAATATGCAGCTGTCTAACGCAAAGCTCGTCGACCGAGGCACCCGTATGGTGATGGACGAACTCGGCTTGCCCTACGACAACGCTCAGCGCCTGCTGCTGATGCACGGCTCGGTCAAGCGCGCCGTCGACGCCTACAACGAATCTCACCACCCCACTGACGCGTGATACACGACAGCGGTCAGCAACAGATCGTCGCCCTCCACGGTTGCCGGGCGCTTGTGCTCGCAGGCCCCGGCTGCGGCAAGACCCATCTGCTGACCCGCCGCATCATCCACGCCAATGCTGCCGAAGGCATTGCGTTCGCTGACATGGTATGCCTGACGTTCACCAACCGCGCCTCGCGCGAAATGAACAGCCGCATCCGGGCTGTGCTCGGTCACACCCCCGACGACCTTTTTGTCGGCAACCTTCACCGTTTCTGCTGCCGCTTTCTCCACGCCAACTCCCTGCTCGCGCCCGACGTCGGGCTGCTCGACGAGGATGACCGTGACACATGGCTGAGCGATTCGCTCGGCCTTAAGCGAAAATTCGAGCGAAAGCAGATCACCGACCTCGCCATGCTGCTCTATCAGCAGGAGCACGACTTCCCGAGCGGGCTGCGCCGGCGTCTCGGCTTCACACCCGACCAATCTCATATCCGAGCCGCCTCAGCATACCGCGACTTCAAGGCCACCCACAAGCTCGTCGACTTTGACGACCTACTGTTGCGGGCTTATGTGGCGCTGACCACTCACCTGCCCCACTCTCTTGCGGGCAGCAATTACCGCTGGGTGCAAGTCGACGAAGTGCAAGACCTTACTCCCCTGCAACTTGCGATCATTGACCTCATCACTGCCGACGGGTCCTCGACGGCCATCTATCTCGGCGACGAGCAGCAAGCCATATTCGAATTTCTCGGAGCCGGAGGCCCGGCTCTCGACAAGATCAAGCTGCGCTGCCAAAACAACATCTATCGCCTCGCCCGCAACTACCGCTCTCCGGCCTACCTCGTGAAGCTTTGCAACGACTTCGCCGCCTCTTGTCTTGACATCAATCCGGCCCACCTGCCTGAAGCCGTCACTGAAGGCGCGCGTCCCGACGGGGCCCTTCAGATGCTTCCGGCGTCGGATTACAACCTACCGCTGGCCGTGGCGGCCAAAGTCAGAGCGTGGCGCAGCGACTTGCCTGACAAACGCATCGCCGTGCTGACGCGCACCAACGATGAGGCCGAAGAGGTTTCGGCCCTTATGGCCGCTCACGGCATCGACAACACCCTCGTGGGCCGCAATGACTTGTTCCGCCGTGTGCCGTTCAAGACCGTTTACGCTCACCTCAGCGTCATCGCCTCTGACTGCCAGCCCAATGAGTGGGCTCGCCTGCTCTATCAGACAAAAGCGGTCAGGACCCTCAGCGAAGCCCGCAGCCTGACTACCCGCTTAGACAAAATGAGTCTCTCGCCGGCATGTTTCATCGTGCCCGAGCGATACACCGAGCATATCAACCGCCTGGACGACAACGACAAATCATTTTTATCATCGCTCATCATAACTCAGACCGCCAAGAAACTCAGCGAGGCTTACGGCGATCTCTACCGCCACACGCTTTCAACTGTCGAAGCTGTCGAAGCCGGCGAAAAGGCCGACTGCAATACTCTTGCCGCCGAATGTGACTTCGCTTATCGCTATCTCACTCAGCGCAATTTCATCAGCCCGATTGACCGCTGGGACGCCGTGGTCTGTTTCTTCTCACGCACCTTTGGCGACGAGCCCCTCAGCCGCCAGCTCTACGATCGCCTGCCCGAGCTGCGCACCTTCAACGAAGGCGACCTGCTGACCGACGAACCGGTGACCGTCATCACCGTTCACAAAGCCAAAGGCCTTGAGTTTGACAACGTTGTGCTTTATAACGCTTCGCCAAAAAATCTGCCTCACGCGGGCGATGACGCCCGGGTCTACTATGTCGCCTTCTCGCGTGCAAAAGAGCGGTTAGCTGTGTTTCACAGCAGCAGACTCAGCGCCCCTGTCGCAGCCGTCAGTCACCACTTTGACCACATTTCACCCGACGAAGTCGAAGCTATGGCCCTCCTCGAGCGCCTCCACAACCGCCCCCTCAGACAATATCCCCGATAAACGCATCGAC
>CAYRFB010000141.1:0-3526 GCA_964423485.1 uncultured Bacteroides sp. | reverse complement strand
CGATGAATGGTATCTGATTATCGATATCTACCCAGTATATAAAACGCCCGGAGGAAAAGCGACTCGTATCAAGGAAGGAGTTAATCGAAGTGTGACCACCCCACTTTGGGATAAAACACGTGTAGCCAAGACTAATGCCGATGGTAGTGTCACATATAAGCCCAAGCGCGATGTCAACGGAGTGATAATGTGTCGCTCAGCAGTGGATAACGAGTCATGCCTATATGCCGATAAAGTGCGTGCACTCCGACAGCGTGAGTATGACAATCAGGAGCTATATACAGAGCGTGAATCGGAAATTGCCGCTCAGAATGAACGCTCCCAATGTAATTTCATTGAATTCTTCAAGCAGGAGATTGATCGTAGGCACAAGGTTAACTCGGAGTCGATCAGAATTAACTGGAATCGTGTATATGAGTTGCTGAAGATATTTGCACAATGTGATGTTATCCCATTTGGGAATATTGACTTAAAGCTGATTGAAGATTTCAAGCAGTTTATGCTTACCGCTCCCCAAGGCGGCAAGAAAAAAGGAACAGTATCAAGGAACACCGCTGCCACATATTTCTCCATATTCAAGGCTGCCCTAAAACAGGCTTTTGTTGATGGATACCTTACGATAGACCTCGCCGCAAAAGCAAAGGGAATACCTGAGCAGGAGAGCAGACGCGAGTATCTAACCATAGAAGAGCTGAATACACTTGGCGCAACTGAATGTGAAAGTCCTATCATCAAACGTGCAGCTCTGTTCTCAGCCCTCACCGGTATGCGCCATGTTGACATCCAGAAATTGAAATGGAAAGAGATAGTTCGCGATGGTGAGCATTGGCGCGTGAATTTCACTCAGCAGAAAACCAAAGGCGTTGAGTACACCCCTATCTCAGATCAGGCACACGAACTCTGCGGAGAAAGACTCGATGATAACCGATTGGTATTTGAAGGTCTTCCGGCTCCGTCATGGATTTCCAAGCCGTTATCCAGATGGATTAAAGCAGCCGGAATTACCAAGCATATCACATTCCATTGTTTCCGCCATACATTCGCCACGCTTCAACTATCCAACGGCACCGACATATATACGGTGTCAAAGATGCTCGGTCACACCAATGTCCGTACTACACAGATATATACCAAAGTGGTCGATGCAAAGAAAGAGACAGCAGCCGATGCTATTATAATCAACAGTTTAAATAATCCTCAAAAGGAAAGTAATGGCTGAAAATATAGAGCGCTTAAAAATTGAACTTAAGAATTTGGAATCTCATCTATTTCAGATTGAGTCAGATTTTATGGAACAGCTTCACTTGTATAGGGCTGATCAGCTTTGTGATACATTGAAGTGTGCCATAATAAACCAAACATTGTGTTATCCGGAGACCATAGAATTTGAACGTGTCTTGTCTAAAATACAGAGCAACAAGGATTTTCTGTTCATTGTAGAACGATTACGACGGATTAAGATGCTAACGAATCCTACATTGATGCATGATAAGCAGCTTAAGACCAGCGCATCTACAGACGCTATTCTTACGGCTGCTTTGACTCAATTTTCTGATGGTGCAGTGTTAACAAATGCAGATTTCGATAAGGTCCAAATGACCCCTCTGCTATTGCAGCACTTCAATAGGTTGAAGTTGAGTTTTGATCCTTATCTCAATGAGCTATCACGCATAGTTCATCAGTTAGCCTCTGCGCGTCAAATTATAATCGATGGCGACTTTACTATAGTTGCGAACTCATTTCCCACTTCTTGTTCCCGTGACAAGCTTGTCATGATATTCGATATGCTGGTTGAAGAAAAATATATCGAGGGTGGCAGTACAGAGAAAGCCACATTTTTGTCGATGTTTGAATCTACAGTCACAGCATCAGAGAATCAAATTACCGTAATAAAAGTTGGGAAAAGCAAAAAACCGAGTATTTCATGGTTACATGTGATGTTCACAGAGCTACTTGGCAAAAATGAACTTTCAAATGAAGAAAAAGCCATAATTGCCAAGTTCTTTACGCTACCCAATGAACAACTTAAACCTGACAGCATAAAACCTCGCAAAGAGTCGGTTGCTTCACGAGAATTTCGCAGTAAGCTCGCAGAAATATTAAAATAACGTATCTCTGGCACTACACGCTATAGCGTAAGAGAATCATGCAACTCATCACGTTCTGTCGTGGTGGGTTGTATGCTATTAATACGTTGTGTAAAAAAATGAGCGGCTCTCCATCCTTTATGTAAAGCCTCTATAAAGATTGCGGTAAATTAAAATCCCCTATAATCCCCATTATTTATATGCGCCTTAAAACCAAGAGATTCAATTCCAACCTTCGAGGGAATAATCTGCCCTTTTTTTCCCGTATTGCATAACAGTTTTTGAGCAGGTAACTTTGCACAGCACAACGAAAAAAGATATGAAAATGACCTCAATAACCCACAATGATCTGCCCGATGCGGTTGCTCAGACTCTCGAAAAGATTTGCCTGATTGAAGAGAAGATTAACCGCCTTGTAGAAATGGTTCGTCCCAAAGAGAACCGACAGTTGATGAATGTCGCTGAACTTACTGATTATCTCCCGAGTCACCCCAAGGAGCAAACTGTATATAGCTGGACGAGTAACCGCAAAATCCCTTTCCACAAAAAAGGTCGCAGCATCATGTTTGATAAGGGCGAAATCGACGCATGGCTTATGTCTGGCTATTACGGCAAGACTGAGGAGGAACTCGAAAACGAAGCAAAGGCCTACATTAAAAGCAAGAAATAAGTGGTATAACCAAGTATAAAATTTATGGAAAATAAAGTTGAGCAGCCGTCTCTTAAAACCGGGAACACAGTGGCATCATTAGCTGCCGAGGTAATGACAAGCGATGAAAACGTTACTGCTGACGTTGAACAACAGCAGCTCTGCGTCGAGGAGAGTCCGGCGCAACCAATTAACACAAGCCCTGACAAGGAGACGATTGTTGCAACCATCACTACCATCAAGCAAGGCAAGCGCATTCTTGTGGCTGATGCGGAAAAGCAGGGCGTATTGTTCGCATTTGCCAGAGATGTCAATCGACCTATAAACAAGAAGCATGTTGCGGATCTGAAGGCGAGCACTAAGAAGATCGGTCGTTTTCTACAGCCCATTCTGGTTATTACCGCTGGGCAATACTTCGAGCATTATCGTACCCGCAAACTCCAAGTCGGCGATCTACTAATAGACAAGGATAGCCCGGAGGTATACCGAGTGGTCGTAATTATCGAGGGGCAGCATCGAGCTACTGCTGAATTCGAGATGATTCAGGACAACGCTTACACCCCTACACTCTTAGCAGAGTATATCGACCTGTCAGGTTTGAGTCCGGACGTTTGGATGACAACATTCAACAGTCTCAATACAAATTGGACTTCGAAGGATAGAACCCACTATATTCTCGCCGGTCTGCCGTCGCAAGAAGAAACCAACGTCTCCATCGCGGCGGAATGGCAAACGAAGTTCGGTATGGGGGAAAGAGCAGCCTATGCCATTCTGAACCTTGACGACTGTT
>CAYRFB010000140.1:0-3537 GCA_964423485.1 uncultured Bacteroides sp. | reverse complement strand
GTAGGCCGGGAGAAATTATCGTAGTAGACGCTGGTTGTGCGATAGAAATCACCTTCTAAACTGTCTGGTCTAAAAGTGATCAATAATTCACAACTTTCTGCCGGAGGAATTATGTTTGAAGAAATTGAGGCTTCTGAACAATCACACGATGAGTCAATCTTCGATATAGTGACAGTGTCGTTACCTATATTCTTGATTGTTACTGAATTGCAAACTGTTTTGCCTGGATGCAACAAACCTAAGGAAAGCACAGAACGATTAACTTTAATTCCTGAGTTATAGTCGTCGCTGTAATTTGTGATGCCGCTTATAAGAGAAAAATATAATTCTTCGACGGCGTTGTTATACAAAGGATTGCCGATAGCGATTACTCTATGCCTTTTGTCGAGTAGGAACGTTCGGAAAAACTCGTCGGTTGGAAAAACATTCAATGAGTTTATGCTGTCCTCCGGGTCGAGGACAACAGGATATTGATAGAACTCCTCATCAATTAGATCGAGAATATCATCTTTCTTATTTGTGTTTATAATTATTATTGGGTTAAGATTCGAGTCTATGATTTTGTCATTCAGCCGATTGAATAGACTGTTCCAATTTGATAAGTGAAGTTTACAGGAGGTGCAGCCTAAGCTGTCAAAATATGCAATGATAGTATAGTCGGCTTCATTTGTCCAGATGGTATCTCCGTCGGGTGCATTAATCAAGATTTCGGGTAAAATAAGTTCTTTTCCTTGCCAATCAACAATTATTTGCTCGCTATTGTCTTTGCCTTTACAAGCAAACAGCAGCAGGCAACAGAAAAGTGCAGATATGTATTTAGTTCGTGACATTAGTCAATTTTTACAAAGGAACAATGATAAGTCGTTATAAGCAAATATATTATGTTAAAAAAACATAATTGTCTGCTTGTGCCCTTCTCTAAACCGCTTCACCACAATCGGTGACGAAAAGCGCTCAAATCCTTACGTTTAGGATCTGAGCGCCTGCTTTTTATGTTATATATGATTTTACGCGTTGGTCCAGGCGCCGAGGGGGTCGTAGGTCGACCAGTCGGTGTGACGGCGAGTGGTGCAGCGGTCGACGATGTCGGTCAGCACCATGCCGGCGCCGAGACGGCGGAGAGAGTATGAAATGTCGTCGGGACCGTCTTCGACCACGAGCTTGAGGATCATGTTGCTGAACTCAGCGGCCTCTTTCTTTCGGCCTAATTTTGCCAGCGAGATGGCGTAGATGACAAAGACCAGAGCAGCGACGTCGGGCGTAGCGCTTGATGCGCCGACTGTGCGCGACTCGAATGATGAGCACACAGACTTGAAGTCCTGAAGCAGGAAATAATCTATTATGAGCGCCTCGTTGATCGACGGGTGCTTGTAGCCGAGTTTGGCCTCGCAGTAGGTGAGGATTGCAATGGCCTTGTCGTAAGCGCCAAGCGACTCGAGTTCGGCGGCCCAGGCAATCCAGCCGCTGACATCAGCCGGTGGTTGAGCAGCGTCGACTTCAGGAATCAGCTGGTGGGCAGGTGCTCCATTGATAGCCAGGAGATCTGATGCGAGCTTGCGATTGCCTTTGTTGAGCTCATAGCAGTTGTTGAGCACTTTAATGGCGAACTTGCGGGCTGAGTCGTCATCATCTTCGGGCGCAGACTCTATGACGAGCGCGGCGAGAAAGCGGCTGATGTCGATGTCATCGGGGTATTCGACGGCAAGCTTTTTGAGTGAGTCGATTGACTGCCGGTGAGTGGCGTTGTCGCGCGCAAGCAGACGGGCGTGATAGAAACGCATGGCTTTGTCGCCGGGCAAGATAGCGAGCGCAAGGTCGAGGGCTTGCAGCGCACCAGAGGGATTATCGTTGAGATCGTATTCCTGTGCGAGCATAAACCAGTACTGATCGTTGTAGGGCTCAAGGTCGGTGAGCTGTTCGAGCAATTGGATTGCCTCGTCATAACGCTGGTCTATCTCGAGCTGAACGGCGATCTCGTAGAGCAATGTCGGCAGATAAGTGACGTGTTTGCGGAGTTTCTTTATGCGCGAGAGCAGCCAGTCAGTCTGGCCGAGAGATGAAGCGAGGTCGACGAGCTGAATTATTTCCTCGTCGTCAAACTCATTGTATTCCTTGAGCATACGGTCAAGAGCCTCAACTGCCTCTTTGCCCATCGGGTTGGCTGATCGGATACGGGTGATATCCCAAAGGAGGCCATGTTGGGCGGCGTTGTCCTGAAGATATTTGTTGGTCAGGTCATCGCCAAAGGTGTAGTAGAGCAAAGCACGACGCTGTTTGAGCGGTGCGCTGTCAGGGTAGTATCTTGCTCCGCAAAGCAGCACTTCCATGCGCAGGTAGTCATCGTTGAGGTCACCGGCATAATCAAATATTTCGATGAGTTCATCCTCATCGAAATATTGAATAGACGATGCGTCGCCTGAAAGCGACTTGCGGAATCGCGAGCAGAGCTCGTTGCGACGGTCGTTTGTATTATCTGTCATCAGGCTTTTTTCTGTTCCTTTTCCCAGCTGTCTTTGAGGGCGATGGTGCGGTTGAAGATAGGAGCTTCGGGGGTTGAGTCGTAGTCGGGAGTGAAATATCCGATGCGCTGGAACTGGAATTTGCGTCCGCGCTCGTTGTTCTCGGCCACGAAAGGCTCGATCTTGACGCCCTTGACCACTTTAAGTGAGTCGGGATTAAGCATCTCGCGGAAGTCGCGCTCGGTCTCGGCAGCGGGGTTTTCGACGTTGAAGAGACGATCGTAGAGGCGCACCTCGGCGTCGACAGCGTGGTCGGCCGACACCCAGTGGAGTGTGCCCTTCACTTTTCGGGCTGCGCCGGGCAGACCGCTGCGTGTCTCAGGATCGTAGGTGCAATATATTTCATCAATGTTGCCGTCGGCGTCTTTATGGACGCCGGTACACTTGATGATGTAGGCGCCTTTGAGACGAACCTCTGAGTCAGGAGCGAGACGGAAGAACTTTTTGGGAGGATTTTCCATAAAGTCTTCGCGCTCGATATATATTTCGCGAGAGAAGGGCATAGAGTGGGTGCCGCTGCCTTCTTCTTCAGGATTATTCTCCATCTCGACCATTTCGGTCTGGCCTTCGGGGTAGTTGGTGATTACGACCTTAACGGGGTTGATGACGGCCATCACTCGTGTGGCCTTCTTGTTGAGGTCGTCGCGGACGGCGTGCTCCAGAAGCGAAACACTGTTGAGGGCCTCGTATTTGGTGTAACCGATGGTGTCGATAAAGCGGCGGATTGATTCGGGAGTGTAACCGCGGCGGCGCATGCCTGAGATAGTCGGCATGCGGGGATCGTCCCAACCTGCAACGAGACCTTCCTTGACGAGCTGAAGCAGTTTGCGCTTGCTCATCACGGTGTAGGTGAGGTTCAGACGGTTAAACTCTATCTGGCGGGGGCAGTAGCTTTCGTCGGCGAGCTCCTTGACAAAGTATTCGTAGAGCGGACGGTGAGGCACAAACTCGAGGGTGCAGATAGAGTGGGTGACACCCTCGAAGTAGTCGCTCTGGCCGTGGGCAAAGTCATACATCG
>CAYRFB010000139.1:0-3633 GCA_964423485.1 uncultured Bacteroides sp. | reverse complement strand
TTGTTGCGCCACTTGAAGTTGGCCACGTCGTTGTCGCTCTGCACGTTGCCTACTTCGAGCTGATGGATGTAACCTTCCATTGTCACACCGTCGCCGCCCTTGAGAGCGTCGTCAGAGCGGACATCAAACACCCAGTTGTTGATCGGACCGGCAAATGACTCGTTATTGCCGAAATAGTGGCAGAGCAGGGTGGCATAGGCTGCCGTCATCAGGTCGACTGCCTCACCGTCGCCGATTTGTTCGTCTGTAAACACGCCCTGAGGCTTGGTGTCAAGCAGATCGTCGCAAGAGGTCGTGGCCACGGCCATCGTTGCTATGGCAGTCACGCAAATTGCGTTCTTTATGATGTTTTTGATATTTTTCATTTTCTGAATTTGTAAGGATTACTTATTCGTTTGGCTTAGAACTGGAAGTTTACACCGATTGAGAATGTGCGCGGACGCGGATATGCGCCGTTGTCGATGTGTGCGCCATACTCTCCGGGAAGGATTTCAGGATCAAGACCTGAGTATTTTGTGATAGTGAACACATTCTCCACCTGGCCATAGACGTCGACGTTTGCGGCGCCGATCTTGTGGATGATGTTGTGGGGCAGAGTGTATGACAGCTTGAGATATTTCATCTTCATGTATGAACCGTCTTCGACATAGTAGGTCGAGAAGCGAGACTCGTTGTTGTCGTCAGTCAGCGACATTACGGGGATGTCAGTGTTGGTGTTGGCCGGGGTCCACGCGTTGAGTATATCTTTGCCGCGGTTGGTCGAGATGTTACCGTAGTTCATCGAGAGCAGCTGACGCTTCATATGATTCTGGATGTCAAAGCCAAAGTCACCGGCAAAGAACATGTCGAGAGTGAAATCTCTGTAGCGGAGAGCTAAGTTGATACCCATCGACAGGTCGGGGTTCGGGTCGCCGATGATGCAGCGGTCGTTGTCGTCTATCACACCGTTGCCATCGAGGTCGCGGTAGATCAGGCGGCCCGGAGCGGCGCCGTTCTGGAATGCGTGGTTGGCTACTTCTGCCTGATTCTGGAAGATACCGTCGCATACATAACCGTAGTAGACGCCCATAGGCTGGCCGGGGATCAGGCGCTGGTCGCCACCGATAAATTTCTGACGTGAGTTGAGAGTCACAAGCTTGTTCTTGTATTGAGAGATGTTGACAGATCCGTTCCAAGAGAAGTCACCGTATTTCGGGCTGCGATATGCCACTGACACTTCCCAACCGGTATTCTTCATATCGCCGGTGTTAAGCCAGATTGCTGCGTTCTCGCCTGCAACGTCGAGTGCCGGCGGTATGGTGAGCATATCCTTGGTCTTTTTGATGTAGTAATCCGCGCTGATGTTAAGTGCGCTGTTAAATAACGAGAAATCAACGCCGATATTGTTCTGATAAGTTGTCTCCCATTTCAACTTGGGGTTGCCGGTGCTTGCGAGAGTGATGCCTGCGGTGGTCGATGAGTTAGTGCCGCTGAGATCATAGGCACCGTTGCCTGTGTTGAAGATATAAGTAGAATAGGCGGGGTAGAGCGAGGGGATGTTGGCATTACCGTTCTGGCCCCACGAATAGCGGATTTTCATATCGTTGAGGATGTCGTTCTTCGGGAAGAATTCTTCCTGAGTGGGACGCCATGCCAAAGAGAATGCGGGGAACACGCCGCTGCGGTAGCCCTTGGCGAAACGTGAGTTCTCGTCGCGGCGGATTGTGAACGATACGAGGTAGCGGTCAGCAAAATTGTAGTCGGCCTTGCCGAAGAGCGAGAACACTGACCATTGGGTCTTGCCGCCTCCGTTGTTGCGGGTGCCTGTGCCGGCGCCGATCTGCATGAAGTCTGCGTCTTCAAAGGCATAGCCTTCGCGAGACGCGCTAAGATCGCGGAATGTGTAGCCGATAGCTTCCGAGCCGATGAGCACCGTGAGGTGATGGCGCTCGGCAAATGTCCTGTTATAGTTGGCCGTGTTGGTCCATGTCCAGGTGTCGCCCTGACCATAAACGCTGCTCATGCTGTTGACGTCGCCGGGGTTGACTGAGCGGCCGAGGGTGTTGTTGAAATACTGGCTGTGCTCGATGCCGATGTTGGTCTTCAATGTGAGGCCTTCGACAGGCTTCACTTCGAGATAAGCATTGCCGAGTATGCGCCATGATGCGAGGTCGTTGTCGCGGGCATTGGCAATCAGCTGCACGGGGTTGGCGAGGTCAGAACCGATCAGGCTCAAAGGCAGCGTCCAAGCTCCGTTGAGGCCGCGGACGGGCAGGGCGGGGTGCTGGCTCATAGCGGTGAAGGGGATGCCACGGTCACCGGCCACGTCGACACCGCGGTTTTTCCAGCGGGCTACAACCAGGTTTTCGCCGACGGTGATATATTTGTTGAAGTCATAGCGTGAGTTGACGCGCATTGAGTAGCGCTCATAGAATGTGTCCTTGATGTTGCCGTTCTGATTGATGTAGTTGAGCGACATCATCACTGAGCCTTTCTCGGTGTTGTTAGAGATCGAGGCGGTGAGATTGTTGGTCCATGCAGTGTGGTAGACCTGATCCTGCCAGTCAGTGTTTGTGGTCGGGAAATTTGCGTTTCCGCCGACAAAAGGCTGCAGTACGGGAGCCTCGCCCGAGCCGTAGAGCACGTGTGAAGGCTTGATGTTAGCGTTGGCTGATGCGATCCAGTAAGCCTGGCCCCACTGCTCGGCGTTGAGCATCTTGTAGCGCTTAGCGATTGTCTGGGCACTGGCTGCATAGTTTACAGTGATCGCCATGCGGTCGCCCTTGCCTTGCTTGGTACTGATGACAACGACGCCGTTGGCAGCGCGCGAGCCGTAGATCGAAGCTGAGGCGGCGTCTTTGAGCACCTGCATGGTTTCGATGTCTGAAGGGTTGATGCAATTGAGGTTGTCGGTCGGCACACCATCAATGATATATAGAGGGTCGTTGCTCGAATTGGCAGTTGACATACCGCGCACACGGATCGATCCTGTGCCACCCGGCGCAGCATCGGGGATTACATTCACGCCCGGGAGCTTGCCGGCCATTGAGTTCATGATGTTGCCGGAGTTTTCGCTCAAGGGTTCGTTCATGTTCATTACTGCTACGGCGCCTGTCAGGTCAGCTTTCTTTATGGTCTGATAGCCGACAACGACAACTTCGTCGAGAAGCTCAGAGTTCTCATCGAGATATACCACCATATTGTCTTTGGCGGGAGCCGTCACCGGGATATAACCGACATATGAAATTGTTAAGGTGGCGCCTTCGGGCACCGAGATCTGGAAGTTGCCGTCGAAGTCGGTGGTAGCTCCGGCTTTGGTGGCGTCGCAGACGATCGACGCTCCGATCAGCGGCTCGTCGTCGGCCTTAGAAATCACCGTTCCGTGGACGGTGATGTTCTGCGCCTGCACAAATACTGTCATTACCAACAGCAGAAGTGTACTGAGAATTGTTTTTTTCATGTTATAAATATTTTTGTAAGTTTTCTGACGCAAAATTATGACTGGTAATGTAGCAGAGTGTATAAAGAATGATGCGCAAGATATTAAAAATCGAGCAATCCCCGATTTTTAATACATTTTGCAACAAAATTAATAGTAAATAAACAAGCATCGCCGCGGGTTGTCGCGGCGATGCTCGTTTAAAGGGGATGGGG
>CAYRFB010000138.1:0-3665 GCA_964423485.1 uncultured Bacteroides sp. | reverse complement strand
GCCACCCTCCTCAAAGTCAAAGTCTGATTCCCCATGCCCCGCAAACTCCCGCTCTCAACCCGGATTCAACATTCCAAGCTATTAGCGATTACCGGTCAGGACATTAAGAATCCGAGGCGCAATTCTCCGCAACAGTAGCCAGGCAGCAAAGCTAACAGCTACCATTGACACAAAACTGCCGACATATGAGATTAGTGCAGTACAAGTTGTTGAATCTCCAACCAAACTTAGCCAGATGTTACGCACCAATGAGCAAAAACATTGATGAAACGCATAAATAAAAAATGTAGACTGAATCAGTAACATTCCTATGTGCGTTTTAGGAAATGAGGTCAGGCGCAGAGCCGCATTCAGGAAAACAACAAATCCGGATAAAGTAAGCATCCAGTACACCGGGAGAAACCAACGTCCTCCAAGCACTAAATTACGTAGCGATGCACCTAAAAAGTAACCCAATACTGCCACGACAAGCCCTAAAGCCGGCAAACGCAACCTACGTAAATCAAACCTATTCAATGCAAACGATGCTCCCACTGTGAAAAATTCGATATAATACAGCCACGTATCTGACACAATACACACGGCAATGAGCCCCACCGTCAGCCACCACTTTCGTCCGACGACATAGACTATAGGAGATAGTATCACAAAGCAGATCAAGTTTCTGATGAACCAAAAAGCTTGTGCATAGGGATAGCCATCGTAAAAATCCCAGAATCCTTTTATAAACCGACTCCAATCAATAGCTCCGTCCATTTCATATACCCCATAGCTATCGAAGTGAAAAAATCGGAACTTAAACAATAATAAAGCCACACATATTAAATTCCATAGCACATAAGGTACAACCAACGAAAAAAATCTACGCTTAAGTTTTTCAACATAAATTGCGCGTGTGAAGCGCTCTACTCCCAGAAAAAACAAATAACCCGATATAATAAAGAACGACGGCACAAATGCCGCTCCAAGTTGTGAAGAAACGAAATTTGATATACCGATTCCGGCGTTTGAAAAGGGTGGAGTCCCGCTGGCAATATTTGCGTGAATCAGTATTACTCCTAAGATAAGAAGGAATTTTAATGGGGCGATATAGTTCAGTTGCGTTTTTCCCATCTCCGCAGCACTTACATTCGGTTGAGTGGGGCCAGAATGGCAAAGACCTCCGGAGCATCGAGGGTACGGGAGTCAATTATCCGAGCTGCGAGCTTGTCGGCGAGTTGACAAACTCCTGAGTGAGCAAAGAGTCGATGACAATATGACACTGCGCGGCCATAGAGTCGGCTCACCTCATCGGATTCATAGCCACACAATTCGGCTCCTTCGTCAGTGAGCAATGACCTCAGCTCGGCATCGATCTCGCCACTTAGTGACGAATGATGATGAAGCGACATTTGGCGACAAGTCACATTGGCGACCGTCATGGCGGCAGTTAGCTGAAATCGCTTTGAAGCTTGTTCCCAAAGAGCCTTGGCGCTCACTTTTGGAGCGATGGTGAGATAAAAGTCGGCCGACATCTGCATGGCCGCATCAGCCGGGGCGTCGATATTGATGGATTCAAGCCATTCTTCGGCGTCCCAGGCCAATAGCGAAATGGCCATGCCGGCAAGGCCATAAGCCTTGTCGTTCTCGTCGGCGTATTTAATAGCGGATGACACGTTCTATCGTTTAGTTTACAACAATGATTTTGGTAACGGCTGCATTGGTAGCACCTTCTGCCGTTTGAGAAGCGAACACGAAATAAACGCCGCTACGAACGCGGTGGCCGCGGGTGTCGCAACCATCCCAGATGCACATACCGCCATTGCTGCGGGTCTCAAATACAGGATTTCCGTTGGCATCGGTTATCTTAACCAGCGAATTATCCATCAGGCCGGTAATGGTGATATAGCCGGCATAGTCGGGCGTAACGGGATTGGGGTAGGCGTAAACTTCATCGTAGGATGATGCAGCAGGAGCGCTAACGGAGTGATAGATCGAAAAACCGTCGGCAGTTCCGACATAGACATCATTGTTTGTTTGAGAAGGAAGAACAGCCATAACATCATCCGAAGGAATATCAGAGTTTCCGGTAGTCAGGTGCTCAAGAATCTCATCACCGGTTTCAGACACGCGATACAGGCCGGAGCCCATCGTGCCAATCCATTTCTGATTATTTTCATCTACTGCAATCGTAACACAATCAACCTGAGCGAGCAAATAATCAGCAAGGTTAGTGCCATCATTACGAGGCACTTTCGGACGCATCGGGTGATATGTTGGATTAAACATCTCATTGGAATCCTTAATCACGAACACACCTTGATTATGAGGTACCCAAATCCAGCCGTTCTTATCAACTGTAGGTATTGACAAAATATATGGGTCACCTGTGCTTGCACCATCTTCGTCTACACTACAATCAATGGTTTGATATTTTGTAGTATCCTTAAGTGGCTCATTTGCAGCCGGCATTTTGATTACTGCAAGACTACTACCGGTAACAATAACATTACCTTTATCCTCATCAAGAGCCAAACGAGTGGAATGCTTAGCCTCCAGACTTGGGATGGACAATTCGCTCCATTTTGATGCATCAGGTTTAATCTCCCAACTCCCTTTAAGCGCCTTAACCACTTTAACTTGTTTATCCTTAAGAACCGCCCAAAGGTTACCATCCTTATCTATAGCTAAACCAGTCAACTCAATCGTAGAAGTTTCTACTGGTATATTGCTTGAGTCCAATAACACATAGTTTCCACTGACAACATCTACAACCCGAAGTCCAATTTTTCGTAAACTAACAATAATCTGGTTGGGATTTTTAGGATTCGCGATGCATGCGCGCAACGAGTTAGCCAAAGTACTTGAAGGGATCTGCGTAAATGTGCACGTATTCGGGTCATATAAATCCATATATGTCATCTTCCCAAAAGCAAGATTATAAATCGTTGTATTTTGATGTACCTCAGCTGTTGACAGAAAGATGCGACCGTCGGGGTGTTGCATCAAACGACCTGTGTTCGAACCTGAAGGGCCCTTTGGTTTTGCCTTTGCAACGGCAAATGTATTATCACTCGTATTATATTGACCAACGCCATCGGCACTTGCAGCCCAAGGGGTTTTGGTGGTGGCATACCAGTCGGCCACCACGTGGGAAGCCAGCTTTGAGTATGACTCACTGACTGTAACCACTCCTTCGTTGCTCACGTGCACAATCTTATTTCCTAAAGTAAAATACATCATGCCCTTAGATGTGGGGACTACAGACCTGTAAGCGTAGGTATTGGAGTTGTTTATATTGATGAACTTGCGTTCGGGAGGGTTTTGGGTGAAGTCAAAGGTTACGAGGTTCTGGTAGTTGCCCCCAAGCAGAAGCTGACCATTCAGTCGACGCATGCCAGATTGCGGATTGAAGCCAGCCGGAAGGATAGCGAACGCCGAGAAATCATGGTGCGAACCCTTAATAGGCGCATATCTCATACCGTTCTCGCCATTGTAGTTAAGAACGATATAATCGTCGAGCGCTGCAACATGATAGATGTTTTTGTCCCAGATGTTGCTTTCGACTATGGCGCCGTGGTCGGCGTCGATGATGACCAGGCCGGATTGGAGAGCCACATAGGCTTTGCCGTGGGCGAAATCTACGTCGTTCACGGTTTTGCTCTGAGTTATGGCGGCATCGCGGA
>CAYRFB010000137.1:0-3706 GCA_964423485.1 uncultured Bacteroides sp. | reverse complement strand
AATATCTGATCATCCCTGTCTTCACATTCTTGGGTCACTTCATCCATAACTATGGTATCATCATCCTGCTGCTTACTATCTTCATCAAGCTCATCCTCTTCCCCTTCACTTACAAGAGCTTCAAATCGCAGGCCCGCATGAGAGTGCTTGCCCCCGAAATCAAGGAAATCAACGACAAGTATCCCGGTCAGGAAAACGCCATGAAGCGTCAGCAGGAAACCATGGCGCTCTACAGCCGCGCCAGCGCAAGCCCCTTCTCCGGCTGTCTGCCGATGCTGCTCCAGATGCCGGTGCTGATCGCGATGTTCTCATTCTTCCCCTCGGCGATCGAGCTTCGCGGCCAGTCATTCCTTTGGGTTCACGACCTCTCGGCTCCTGACTACATCCTGGCGCTGCCGTTCACCATCCCCTTCTATGGCGACCATGTCAGCCTCTTCTGTCTCTTGATGACCGTGGTCAACATTGTCTATACCCGCATCAATATGCAGAACCAGCCCGGCGGTTCGTCGATGCCCGGCATGAAATGGATGATGTATCTTATGCCTGTGATGTTCCTCTTCTTCTTCAATGATTACGCAGCCGGCTTGAGCTACTACTACTTCCTCTCGCTCCTTATCACGATCGTCCAGACCTGGATCTTCCGCAAGGTCATCGACGAGAAAAAGGTGCGCGCCGAGATGCTCGCCAACGCCAAGAAGCCTCGCAAGAAGAGCGGCTTCATGGCTCGCCTCGAAGAGGCTCAGCGCCAGCAGCAGGCTGCCCTCCGTCAGCAACAACAAAAAGGCGGCAAGAACCGCCGATAAGCGACAAACAATAACATAACTAATTCATCACATTGATCGGGTGTCATACGCGCTATGGCACCCGATTTTAAAAACCTAATCTCTTGGGCATGAAAAAGTTTTCTGCATACGTTTTCTTATTGGCCGTGATATTCACATCGGCTGCCAGCGCTTCGGCCGGCGAGCCTGACTCGCTTGCCGCAAGTCAAGACTCTGTCAGCCTGCAGGAAATGGCCCATCAGATCCAGGAGATGAAGCTCAACGAGATGTTGCTGCGCAACGAGCTCGAAACCGTGCGCAACCAGCAGCTCACGGCCGACTCTTTGAAGATCGCGGCCCAACTCCAACGCATCGACTCTCTTCGCGCGGTCACACCAGGAGTGCCTGTTGTCGTCGAAGATGACACTCTCTTCACCCTTTACGCTGCCCGCGGAGGCTATTCGCCCTATGATCGCGCTGAGCTGATCAATGAAAACCTTTTGAAAATCGGCAAAGACAAGCGCATAAAACGCGACTCTGTCTATATGCTCGAAAACGACAGCTACATTGACGTGATGTATGGCAATCGAGTCATAGTCAGCATCACTGACATTGACGCGCTCTGGCAGGGCACCACCCGACGCCAGCTCGCCGAGCAGTACATACCAATCCTTTCTGCCAAAATCAAGCAACTCAAGGAGAGCTACAACTTTTGGGAGATAGTCAAGCGCGCTGTCCTGTTTATTGTCGTGATCACGGTGCAGTATCTTCTGATCAAGCTCACCAACTACCTCTTCCGCAAACTGCGACGGCGCATCATCCGCTTCAAGCAGCAAAGGCTCAAACCCATCATCATCCGCGACTACGAGCTGCTCAACACCCGCCGGCTCGGTCGCATACTGTTGTTTTTCAACAACATCGCCCGTTACGTCGTGCTGTTGATTCAGCTGATGTTCACCGTGCCTATGCTCTTTGCCATCTTCCCTCAGACCGAAAAGCTCGCCATCACCATTTTCCGCTATATCATCGACCCCGTTAAAATGGTGTTGAAATCAATTGTGGAGTATATCCCCAACCTATTCATAATCATTGTGATATGGATATGCGTCAGGTATATTATCAAAGGCCTCCACTACATCTCCAACGAGATTAAAAACGAAAAACTCAAGATTTCAGGCTTTTACCCCGACTGGGCACAACCGACATTCAATATCATCCGCTTCCTGCTCTACGCTTTCATGATCGCCATGATCTACCCCTATCTGCCCGGGTCAAAATCAGGAGTGTTCCAGGGCATCTCGGTCTTTGTCGGACTTATCATCTCATTGGGTTCAAGCACCGTGATCGGCAACATCATCTCAGGTCTTGTCATTACATATATGAGACCATTCAAACTCGGCGACCGCATCAAGCTCAACGACACCGTCGGCAACGTGATAGAGAAGACCCCATTCGTCACCCGCTTGCGCACACCAAAAAATGAACTGGTCACCATCCCCAACTCGTTTATAATGTCGTCACACACCGTCAACTACAGCGCCTCGGCCCGGCAGTTTGGCCTAATCATCCACACTACCGTTTCGGTGGGCTACGAGGTGCCGTGGCGTCAGGTCCACCAACTGCTCATCAACGCAGCACGCATGACGATTTGCGTCATCGAACACCCCAAGCCCTTTGTCCTCGAGACCGAGCTCCACGACTTCTACCCTTGCTATCAGATCAACGCTTACATCAAAGACGCCGACCGCATCAACGACATAATGTCAGACCTTCATCAAAACATTCAGGACATCTTCAACGAGGCCGGCATCGAAATCATGTCGCCCTACTACTTCGCCACTCGCGACGGCAGCGCCCTGACCATCCCCTCCGACTACCTCAAGCCCAAAGACTGACCCTTGCTCAACGCCTTGGTGCGGTCGAGAAGGATCTCGTCCATATGGTCTTTAGCCCACTGGATCAACTGGTTGATGATCGGGAAAAGAGAGTGAGAGCGAGCGGTCAGTCGGTATTCTACCCTCGGAGGCACCTCAGGGAACACGCGCCTCTCTACAAAACCATCAGTTTCGAGAGTTCGCAGCGTGAGCACCAGCATTTTTTGTGAGATATCTTGTAGCTCTGCCGACAGATCCTTGAATCTAAGTGATTCATGGCCATTGAGAGTATAGAGCACAAGGAGTGTCCACTTGTCGCTGATACGATTGAGGATGTTGCGTATCGGACAGTCGGGATACAGCTCGTTCTTGTTGAAATGTCGCTCCATAACCTATCATTCCGGACGATTACTTGCCTGAAGGCTTTTCCTTTGGCTGCTCCTCGACAACAGTCGCCTGATATTTTATCTTCTTGAAAGCGTCGACTATCTTTGTCTCGTTGGTCTTGTCGGCATCATAGACTATGGTGACGATCTGATTCTCGCGGTCAGTGTGGATCTCTTTGATGCCTTTTTCAAAACGCAGGTTTTTCTTGATTTTGTTCTCGCAGTTGCTGCAGGTCATAGGCGGTTGGGTAGTGAAGAGAAGCGTTTTCACGTCGGCGGCACTTCCGATCAGAGCTACCATCATCATCAAGAAAGTTAAGATCTGTTTTTTCATATTAGTATTTTTTAAATATTATTCTGATTATAAATTCATTACACATTTTTACAGACGCCCGAAATTAACTCTCACGCCTACGTAGGCCATCGCACCGTGGATCGGCCCCCACACTGTCGTCGGATCGAAATAACTGCTCCAGGGGTCACTGCTCCACACCACCGGGTTCTTCTGCTTGAAATTGGTTAGGTTCTCACCGCCGGCATATATTGAGAAGTGGCGGAACCATCGTGTCACCTGAACGTTTAGCTGCGGAAAAGCCTTGAAGCGCGGCCCCCAGCTCAGATTGCCGTCAGGCAGAGCATAAGGAGCCGGCAAGCGGCCGCCGCCATTCATCTGAAACGTCACGTC
>CAYRFB010000136.1:1406-3746 GCA_964423485.1 uncultured Bacteroides sp. | reverse complement strand
ATGCTCCGGCCTGCCAGTCCCGCGGCAAGCAGCATTATTATTAGGGGTATTGATCGCATAAGCGTTGGTAGTGTTGGTTAACGCTGCAAAATTATGGCCACCGGATCCGATGTCCAATCTATCGGAAGCAAAAGCTCTCCTCGGCAATGCATTTTGTCTAATATTTAGACAGCATAAGAAACCGAGGGGATAATAAATACACCGGGTTACAACATCCGGTGCGCACGTGCGCTGGGAGAGGCGGGGTGATTGGCCGGGGCTCTCCTGCCGGGCCTGAGGCGGGGCGGCACGCTATGTCAAAGGTCTCGTTGCTGAGTTGTTTGGGCGGACAGCGCCGCCGTATCAGATAGTGGGAAGAGGTAGGAGGATTGGGAAGATTGGGAGAATTGGGAGGATCGGGAGAGGTCGAGGGGGAGGCGGGATCGGGTAGAGGTCGGGTGGCGAGAGGATTATGATTTCGTCGCCTGGATCAGTGTGAAGCGGATAGGGTGGAGCGGCGGACTGGCGGGCGAATGATAACCGGGGATGTAGGCGGGAGTCGCCGACGATGATCAGAGCTGAGTCGTAGCCACGGAAAATGGCCGGGGCAACGGCGCGGTAGAGGAGAGAGTAGCTGTCGGCGCCGAACCGGGAATGGAGGCGGTCGGTCTGGATAATGAGGCCATAGTGGAACGTGAGGCCACGGAGCCGGTTGAATGAGAATGGAGAGTGGGAGGCGTGATGGGTGAGACCAGGAGAAAGCGATACGTGGCGGGAGATGGCACGGGCGTGGCGGATGGATGGTGCGATGATGGCGACGGGGCGATAGGTGTCGGGGGGAGAGAGGTGTTGCTGAAGCCATCTGATGTAGAGCGGCAGGACAATGTCGGTGAGAAGGTAAGGAGTCTTGATCGACGGGAACCGGGCAAGGTCGATGAAGGCATGGACGAAGCGGAGAGTCTGGCGCTGGCGCTCGAGGCGGTCGAGGACGGGGGTAAAGCGGTCGACGTAGGGGAAGAGGGGTCGCGCCCACCGGCGGAAGCTGATAGACCAGGGAGCAGATGGGCGCGGTACGGATTTGCGGATTTTGACGGGTTGGTAGGATCGGGCGAGTGGCATATTGGCTTTTTTTGGCCAAAGATAGCAGGAGGAGGGGGAGATGAGGCGGGAAAATGTCGCGTAGATGTGAGGGCAGAGTTATTCGACCGATAAATCGGTCGTGAGGTATTGGGGGAGATCTACCCTGTAATGGCCGATTTATCTTTATTCTTGAATTTAGACCTTCGAGAATCGTATTATCAGATATTATTTACAAAAAATGTACGCCTGAAAAGTATCCAGACCTCAGAGCCTCAAAAAAACGGAGGATGTACCATAAGTTAATTATGATACACCCTCGCAGGAGATCTTTATTCGTTTATAAAGATGTTCTTTATTCAATGGAATATCTACGATTGCCGTTATCACGATTGAGTTTTATCGGACAATCAGGCATGTCAAGCAGATACTTATTGAAATCCGGGTTCTGCTCCACTAATTTCAAGTCGCTGATAGTCAGAGAGCGATCTGCATGGTTATAAGTCAGTTTAAGGGTATATGTATTGTAATCATTAAGATTTACGAACTTCACATCAGCAGTGTTACCAGTGATTTTTATATCATCAATAACATTTACCTGTTTGCCATATTCATTTTGGATAACCATGAATCCGTTGCATTTCTCGTCGTAGTATTTGAAAGACTTCTCGCGTGAGTCGAAGTCGAAAAATATCGTGTAGCCATCCTGAGCATTCACATACCATAGACCTGAAGCAGGGAAACCATCAGTTTCAGCCTGCGCATCCGCTTTCCGGATGTTCTGAATACTCTTATCAGTATTGTACGATATCTCATTTGAAAAACCGGCCTTCCAGTTGCCCTCGTCATCTTTTTCAAGAAGGAAATAGTCCTCTACATCCTCTTTTGCGTTTTTGAAACGGACATAGTACACTATGCCTTTATAGTCGTTGGTGGATACGGTGTCGATTACTTCCATGCCTTTATAAGCGCCGTAGCGCTCATCGTTGGCAACTTTGAGTGCTGTGGCAGATATTTTGGCTTTTTCCATCGCGCTCTTGTAAGAACCTTGCTCTTCAAGACGATCTTTATTCGCTTCTATCATCTCAATGTAGAAGTCACCGCTGCGGAACTGAAGATAAAGATCTTCGATAGCTTTTGTGCGGGGGTCGGACGAGCACGACGAGAGAACGGTGATAACGGTAGTCACTACCGTCAGAAAGAATGAGCTGATTAGTTTGGGATGTCTCATAATAGCTATGTTTGTTTATTATTGATAATCCTCTATTGAGTAGGTAACGGGTA
>CAYRFB010000136.1:0-1306 GCA_964423485.1 uncultured Bacteroides sp. | reverse complement strand
CCATAGCATTGCTCGCCAAAGATCATAAACTCCTTTGTTTTAGCATTGAAGTCGAAAACTATGTTATCGCCGTCGGAGGTAACTGTCGTCCACTGCCCCTTCTCGGGGAAGCCCTGTGAAGCGGCCTGAGCAAGGGCACTGTCATAGACCGGAATCAACACATTCTTGATCTCAAGAGGATTGGAAACGGATGAGTCATATTTGAGCGAAGACGGGAATTTTGCGGTATGGAGAGTGACCTCCTGGTTCGCCGGAAGCCCATGGATCTCGATTTTGACGCGCGATGGAATGCCGGCACGGAAACGGTAACCGCCCCATGTAGCATGGTCATTTCCGGTCAGGATCTTGAAGTCGTCATATTGGTTACCTTCCGTGTCAAAGATTGCAACCTGTTGTGTCAGGCCATAAACAATCACATCCTCGGTTCCTGTGTTGACGAATTTAAGATCAACTATTCCATTGTCGGCATCGGTGCGGTAAGCGCCAACAAATGTCACGTCGATTCCTGACAGAGCATTGGAGATGGTCACGTCGCCGAACTGTGTCACGCGGCCTTTGGCCTGACGGCTGGTTGAGGACTCACTTCTGGAGGAAGCGGATTTCGAGGAGGATGACGACGAGGAAGTGTCGAGAAACTTATCGACCTTTTCAAGCGCTTTCCCGACGTTTTTCAACCACTTCTGGGCTGAAACGGGTACGCTTGGCATAGCCGCAAGAAGCAGCAGAATGATAAGGATGCGTTTCATGTTGATATTATGTTTATTAGGGTGTTTGCTTTCGCATAAGTTATTTACTATTGCCAGCTCTCAAATAGATTGACCTGAGTGTCGGAAGTAAGAAAATCCTTCTCGCTTACAGGGGGTAAAACGTTGTACTTCCCATTGGAAATAGGGTAGACGTCGTAACGCATCAATTGAGCAGTGCGGTGGCCATCTTCATCCACCTTGTCGTACTGAAACGAGATATATACCCTGACACCGTTGCCACTGAGCGGCTCAACCTTATAGATACTATAATCGGATAAATATTTAGTGCTGTATTTGTTGCCGAACTCTATATGCCTTTTCTGGTCAGTGTACTCTTTGACCGCCGCCTTGATATGCCCGTCGTAATGCCGGATTATCTCATCCCTGCCATAGCCATGACATAGATGACAAGGAGCGCCTTTATGGGCCCGGGAAATCATTCCGATGTTTGTCCAGGTCACTCCACCGAGCGCACTGCTGATCCGGACGTAATCGAGTTGCCCGCTGCGGAGACATTGGGCTATCACCCATGCCGTGGAGCCATTACAATATATGACCTT
>CAYRFB010000135.1:0-3771 GCA_964423485.1 uncultured Bacteroides sp. | reverse complement strand
AATCTACAACCAATTTTCAATTTGTCAAGAGTTTTAATGTTAACGTGTGTTAAATGATGGATTTTTGTTTGCAAAGCAATTTAATAAAATGATATACAGTAGATTAACTCGTTCAAAAATTGATACAAAATTGTTACAATGGCCGATTTGTTATAAAAATGCGCGTTATTTGTGATTGGTTTGTAACAGGAAGTGAAATGAAAAATGAAAGGAAAGAAAAGTGAAAAATTAGGTAATAGGTCAGAACTTAGGTAATAGGTGATAGTGACAAGTTACAAAAAAAGCGCCCCGGGTGAGCGGGGCGCTTCTGGTTATTTGTTGGAGTCAGACTTGTGGGACCTGTCGGACCAGTCGGACGACCTTGTCACTCGTACTTATTACTTAATTTACTTAATGACTTCTTTGGTCACCTTGTTGCCACGGCGAACGATGAAGATGCTGTTTTCGGGGTTAGCAACGCGGATGCCCTGAAGGTTGTAGTATTCAGCGGGCGCGTTTTCGTCAGCGATGATGTCGGCGATGCCGGCTGCGTCGTCAGTATAGAGGGTAAAGGTGGTGCCAGCGGCTGCTACCTGTGAGAATACGATTTTCTCAGCGGCTGCGGCTGAAGCTGTAACGTCATAGGCTGTTGCAGTGAATGTATCGGCAGAGTAGAGGTAAGTTGTGCCATTGCCTGCGAGCTCACCTTTCTTGTGACCGTCGATAGCGTTCTGATAGTAAGCTACTGTAGGAACGTAGAATGCGCCGTTTTCGGTGAAGGCTACACCGCTTGTCTGATAGTAATAGTCGCCTGACATTGCAAGGGTTGAGTTGATGGTGGCGTTTTCAATGTCGAGCGCGGGGATAGTCAGGACGAATACATCATTGGTATAGGTTGTAGCTTCGTCGCCTTTTTCGGCAGTGTATTTGTGGCCAACTGCATAAGCGTTGTCGCCGATGATTTTAACGCCTGATACCTGATTGAATGAGTTGATCATTGCAGATTCTGTAACGATGACTTTCTTGGCAACGAATTCGCCGTTTTTGAATGTTGAGAATACAAATACGGGTGATACGTTGTAGTCTTCGTCTTCAACAAGGTCAATCACTGAGCCTTGATAGTTAAGCGCACCTGTGCCGGTGTAGGCAGCGACCATATTGTCGCCGTTAACGTCGAAGCGGGCATTCCACACTTCGTATGAGTCTTCGGTGTACTCGCCGTCGGTGACAGTTGATGTGATTTCGTCGATGAGCTTGGCGTCAGTCAAAGCGTTGTCGAGAGAAATGATTGAGGCACACTGGTTGTCGTTGTACATAAAGCCCATGAAGTTAACGTATGATGCATCGAGTTTGACCTCGTCAATCACTGTCACGCCTGAATAAACGGTCGCTACATAGAGACGGTCACCGACAACCTTGAGATCTGTGATCTTGAATTCGACAACGCCGTCGAAGTACATATAGAATACTTCAGCTTCCCAATCATCGATGAGACCTTCGAGATCAGGGTTGATGCTGGGGATGAATGTGCGAACAGTTTCGATCACGCCGTCAGCGGTGTACTTGGCGATAAAAGCTGAGTTTTGTTCAACGGCAGCTTCGCCATCAATGGTCATGCCTTCTTTGACGACTTCGTCGCCAGAGGTTGTGCCAAATGTGATTTCGTCAGCATACTGTCCGGCAACATAAATGTTGTTGTCAGCGTCGGCAACGATGTTGCTAATAGTGACTGAGCCAACAATAGTCACAACCCAGTCGGCTTTGTCAGCACCATATTTAACGATGTATGCGCTGTTGCCGATATTTTCGACTTCGACGCCTTCGACGGTAGTGGGCTGATTGAAAACGCCGGTCGCGATTACGGCACCGGCATTGTCAAATGCAACGGGGGCGTTGAAAACAGTGCTACCTTCACCGAAAGTAGACTCTACTGAGCGCTGCCAGTCTTCGACAAGGTTGGCTGACATTGTGATTGCTGCGGTGGCAGCAAGTGCAGAAAGTAAAATTTTTTTCATACAATAAATTATTTAAAGTGTTAATGGTTGCTTGGGTAAGGGGCGGAGTTCTCTGAGCACCCTGAGCACTCTGAGAACTCCGAGATTATTTTCAGTCAGCGAGGCCGGGGTTAGCGGCGATGGCCTCGGAGGGGATGCGTATGGTGTAGCGGGGATCGTTCTCTTCTAGGACGAAGGTCTCGCTGCGGTATGTGCGCTCGATGCGTGGCTGGGTTGTGCGACGGAGGTCAAACCAGCGGTGGCCTTCGAAGGCGAGTTCGCGGGCGCGCTCATCGAGGATCTCAGTGAGGAGCTGATCGGCGTCCATAGCGGCTACGGCAGTCTCTTTGGCGGCGCCGCTGTCGTTGTAGCGGGTGCGCTGGAGAGTGAGGAGATATTCGGCAGCCTGATCGGTTAGACCTTGGCGGCAAGCAGCCTCAGCGGCATTGAGGAGCATTTCGGCGACGCGGAATGAGCAGGTGTAGGTAGTGGATCCACCCTTGATGAGGAGGATGTTGGATGATGTAACCTGGTTGAAGTATGCGCGACGGCGAAGGTCAGACGATGAGTAGAGGCCGAAGAAGGCGCGGTTGACTTTAAACGCGCGGGCATACTGGGCCGTCATGATCTGCTCGAGGGCAAGGATGTTTTCGGCCGAGTTGTAGGTGTTGGGGAGCTCGTTGGCGAGCGATGTGAGGGTGTTGCGGACGGCGAGGACGCGGTCAGCAGCCTCGCGGGCCTCATCCCACTTGCCCATATACAGCATCACTCGTGAGCGGAGGGCGTCGACCGAAAGGGTGGTGAAGCGGTAGTTGTAGCCTTCAGGCCAAGAGTCGACGTTGAGGTTTCGCTCGGCTGCGTCAAGGTCGTTCTGGATGGCGGCATAGACATCCTCAAGGTTGTCGCGGGTGAGCACGCCCTCAACGTCGCTGTCGAGCTTGAGGGGAATGGCCTTTGTGGAAGCCGGGTCGCAGGCGGTGTAGGCCGGGGCGTGGAGGTTGGCAAGGATGAAGTGCATATAGGCGCGAAGCATATAGGCCTCGCCGACCATCTGCTTGATCTCTTCGATGGTGCCATCGGTCATGAGGTGCTCGCTCTCGATGACGTAGTTGGCGATGAATAGGACGTGGTAGAACTGTCGCCAACTGAAGGTGGCGGTGTTTTCGTCGGGGGTAGAGTCATTCCAACGCCAGATGTCGAGGTAGGAGCCAAGGTCGTTGGACGACATTGTAGCGTCGAGGGCAATCTCGTCGCTGCGGAAAGATGCGAGGCCGCGGTCGTCAGGCACTGTCAGGTAGGCCTCAGTGATCAATGAGCGAAATTCGGGCACGGTGGTCGGGATGACCTTGCCGACAGGCTGGATGTCGAGAAAGCTGTCGCAGCCGGTGAGAGCAGTGGCAGCGACGATGAGGAGAGATGTTAATATGTTTTTAAGTTTCATAAGTCGTCGGTATGTCAGAATTTAACTTGGAGATTGAAAGTGTAGCTCTTGGGGATGGGCTGAGCAAAGGGATTGCCCATGGTCTCGGGGTCGAGGAAGTTGCGGTAGTTTGAGCCGAACACGGCGAGATTGCGCGCCTCGACGGCCACACGGACCGATGAGAGGCCGATGCGAGCCACCAGGGGCGTCGGGAGGTTGTAGCCGAGGATTAGACTCTGGAGTCGGAAATAGTTGGTGCGCTTGACCCAAGTGTCGAGCATAGAGTAGAGAGTGAACTCGCCATACTGGGTGCGCTCGTCGGTGCGATAACCATCGGGCATAAGGGCCGGCAGGTTGGTGTCGGTGTTAGAGGGCGTC
>CAYRFB010000134.1:0-3785 GCA_964423485.1 uncultured Bacteroides sp. | reverse complement strand
ACCCGACACTACGTTAATTATACAATCGCCGGCAACGTCAGAGGCATTTGACGAAGCGCTTGCGGCGTTGACAATGCTCGGGTTCACAGCGGCACAAAGCCGCAAGGTGTTGAAGAAACTGTTTGACGAAGACCCCTCGCTGAAAGTCGAAACCGCTATACGCAAGGCACTTCCGCTGATGTAAACACCGACGACCAAGCGCCGCCAAGCTCGTGCTAAACCGGCTGCAAAGGTCAACAGATGGAAAAAGTAACGACGAAAAAACGACATAGATCACTCTTGAGCTCGCTGCTGCCCGTGGCTACAGCGGCTTTTGTCGCATTTGTGCCGTTGCTCGCGCCCGGCCAGCAGACCCGTGAGGGCAAGATGCCGCCTCCGGCACCCGCAAGTTACTCGCCTGCTGATAAATTCGTGGCCGAAGCTGACTCAATCATTTTGCCTTTTGGCGCTTCTCAGACTGTGCCTGCCGACTACGATCAGCTGATGGCCGATGAGTTGGGTTATGACCTTCAGACACCGTCAAACGTCGTCACCACAGCCGAATACGACGCCGAGACCGGCTGCTACATCATCCGTACCCGTGTCGGCGATTACGAAATAGCCACTCCCTTTATGCTGACCCCCGAGCAGTATCGCAACCTTCAGTTCCGTCGCTCGATGCAGCAGTATTATCGCGAACGCAATCTCGCTCAGGTCATCGAGCAGGAGAAAGAGCCGTTCAATATCCTCGACATGAACTTCGCCCTCGGTCCCCTCGAGAAGATTTTCGGTCCCGGCGGCGTGCAGCTCAAGACCCAGGGCTCGGTCAACGTTGCTATGGGCATAAAGAGCAATAAGACAGACAACCCGGCTCTTCCGCTCTCGTCGCGCCGCAAGACATACTTTGACTTCGACCAGAAGATCCAGGCAACGATCAACGCTTCGGTCGGCGACCGCATGAAGTTCAATATGACTTACAACACCGATGCGACTTTTGACTTTGACTCTAAGAACCTTAAGCTCGCTTATGAGGGCAAAGAGGACGACATTGTCAAGAACATCGAGGCCGGCAATGTATCGCTGACCACCGGTTCGTCGCTGATAAGAGGAAGCACGGCCCTTTTTGGCGTCAAGACCAAGCTTCAGTTTGGCAAACTGACGGCCACGGCTTTAGTTTCGCAGCAAAACTCCGAGTCAAAATCAGTTAGCTCGAAAGGCGGCGTTCAGACCACAAAGTTCTCGATCACTGCTGATAATTATGATCAGAACCGCCACTTCTTCCTTGGCCATTTCTTCCGTAACAATTATGACCGCTTTGCCTCGAAGCTGCCCTACGTTTCATCAGGCATCAAGATTACTCGCATCGAGGTGTGGGTGACCAATAAGAACAGCAACTTCGCCGAGGCGCGCAACTTTGTCGCTTTTATGGACCTTGGCGAAAACAGCGATCTCGCTTCGCCTCACTGGATCCCCGATCTTGAGGCCGCCACGCCCTCTAACTCATCCAACAATCTGCTCTCCACCATTAAAGAGGACTATCCTGACGCACGCAACATCAATATGGTCACTCAAGCCCTTGCGCCGCTGAGCGCTTACGGCATTGAGGGTGGCCGAGATTACGAAAAGGTAGAGAGCGCCCGTCTGCTTAACTCTAACGAGTACACGCTCAACTCTACCCTCGGCTACATCTCGATCAAAAGCGCCCTTAACTCTGACGAAGTACTGGCCGTGGCCTATGAGTACACTTATGGCGGCAAGGTCTATCAGGTCGGCGAATTTTCGGGCGACATCAGCTCGACATCTCAGTCATTGTATCTGAAAATGCTTAAGGGCACGACTTCTACGCCTCACTTGCCGGCTTGGAAGCTTATGATGAAAAACGTTTACTCGATCGGTGGCAACCAGATTCAGAAGACCAATTTCAAGATGCAGGTCAAGTATCTGAGCGACACCACGGGCACCGAGATCAACTATCTCCCTGTGCCGGGTCTCAACAACCAGTCGCTCCTACAGGTGATGAACCTCGACCGCATCGACAACAACGAGGAGTCAAACCCCGACGGCTTCTTTGACTTTATCGAGGGCTACACCGTTCTGTCCCAGTCGGGTAAGATTATCTTTCCGGTGGCCGAGCCTTTCGGTAGTCACCTCGCAGCCAAGATCAACAATCCCGCCTTGGCTGAGCAATATGTCTATCAGGAACTCTACGACTCTACATTGGTCGTCGCCCGACAGATAGCCAACAAAAACAAATTCACGCTCTCAGGCGAGTATCAGGCATCGTCGGGATCGCAGATACGTCTCAATGCGATGAATGTGCCCCGTGGATCAGTGATTGTGATGGCCGGAGGCGTGCAGCTCGTCGAAAACTCAGATTACACAGTCGACTATGCGATGGGCATCGTCACCATTACCAACCAGTCGATAATTGACTCAGGCCAGAACATCAGCGTGACGCTCGAAAACCAATCGATGTTCTCCACCCAGCGAAAGAGCCTGTTGGGACTCGACCTGCAATATCAATTTAACAAGAAATTAAATGTAGGCGCGACCCTGTTGCATTTCTCCGAAAAGGCCCTGACTGAAAAGGTCAATATCGGCGATGAAGTCGTCAACAACTCTATGCTCGGCTTCAATCTGAGCTATAATTCTGACTTTATGTGGCTCACAAATCTTGTCAACAAGATCCCTACGGTCAACGCCACCCAGCCGTCACACCTGAGCCTGACCGCTGAATATGCCCGTTTGATACCTCACTCTCAGAAATCAGGCTCAAACCGAGGCTCAAGCTATGTCGATGACTTCGAGTCGACCCAGACCGGCATCGACCTCCGCTCGCCTTACTCGTGGTTCTTGGCTTCAACGCCTTACGAGTCAGGCAATAATGCCCTTTTCCCCGAAGCTGCGCTCAGTGACAATGTCGATTACGGCAAAAACCGTGCGCTGCTCAACTGGTACTACATCGACCGAATGTTCACTCAGCGCAACTCATCGCTTGCGCCCGGTTATATCAAGAGCGACCTCGCCCAGCTGTCAAATCCCTACGTGCGCGAGGTGAAGTCAAGCGAAATATTCCCCGGACGACAGCTGAGCTACGGTGAGTCGCCGTTGGTTCAGACTCTTAACCTTTCGTTCTATCCCACTGAGCGCGGTCCCTACAATCTTGATGCCGAAGACATTGACGACAAGGGTAATCTGCTTCATCCCGAAAAGCGCTGGGGCGGCATTATGCGCCGTCTCGACAACACCAACTTCGAGCAGAGCAACATCGAGTATATACAGTTCTGGATGATGAATCCCTTCCTCGACCCCGATAATCCCAACTACGATGGCGGCGATCTTTACATCAACCTCGGCGAGGTGTCTGAAGATATCCTTAAGGATGGTCTGAAGAGCTATGAAAACGGCATCCCCTATGACGGTAACGACCAGTATCTCACCGCGACCAACTGGGGCCGCGTTTCAAAGCAAAATTCGCTGACCTACTCGTTTGACAATTCATCAAGCTCGCGAGTGGCTCAGGACGTCGGCCTCGACGGTCTGCCCAATGATGACGAATTTGTGTTCCCCTCATATAGCGAATACCTCGACAAACTCCGCGCTCGCCTCTCGCCTGCTACGATCGAAGAGATGATGGGCGATCAGTTCTCGCCGTTCAACGACCCTGCGGGCGACAACTACCACTTCTACCGCGGCTATGACTATGACGAAGAGCGTCTCGGTGTGCTCGACCGTTACAAACGCTACAACGGCGTCGAAGGCAACTCACTGTCGCCCGAGGAGTCAAGCGATCCGCTCTATCAGTC
>CAYRFB010000133.1:0-4058 GCA_964423485.1 uncultured Bacteroides sp. | reverse complement strand
GAAAAACAATGGCCACCAAATTCGGAGGGACTCTCTCGCAACCGCGCTCCGCGGGATGAGGGGGGGCGGCCTCTTGTACGGTCGTTGCTTGCAACGACCTGATTTTAGACCTAAAGCGCTTTTGTCCAGAGTTATAAAGGTGGATGCGAGGGGTCGTTGCAAGCAACGACCGTACTAACTACGGGACCTATCTTTTCCCTCTCATCTGCCTTGCTCGCTTTTCTTTTTTTCGAGGAATTCGTTGATGCCGCAGAGGTGCTCGCGCACTTTGCCGCCGCCAAACTCGTAGATCTTGGTCACGAGGCCGTCGAGAAAATCTCGGTCGTGGCTCACGACGATAAGCGTGCCGTCAAAATCCTTAAGTGCCTGCTTGAGAATATCTTTTGTCTTAAGGTCAAGATGATTGGTAGGCTCGTCGAGGATCAGGAGGTTGATGGGTTCGAGCAACAACTTGATCATGCAGAGGCGCACGCGCTCGCCGCCCGACAGCACCTTGACCTTCTTCTGATTCTCTTCGCCGCCAAACATAAACGCGCCCAACAAGTCTCTGATCTTCAGGCGCACATCGCCGACTGCTATATCGTCGATGGTTTGGAACACTGTCAGATTCTCATCGAGAAGCGAGGCACTGTTCTGCGCGAAATAGCCGATCTTGACATTGTGGCCGAGCGTCAGGCTGCCGTCGTGGCTGATCTCCTTCATTATCGCCTTGACCATCGTAGACTTGCCCTCGCCATTCCTGCCCGCAAATGCCACTTTGTCGCCGCGCTCGATCGTGAACGAAGCATTAGAAAACACCGGCACACCGTCGTAACTCTTGCCGACACCCTCGGCAATGACCGGATAGCTGCCGCTGCGCGGACAAGGCGGGAACTTCAGCCGCAGAGCTGATGTGTCTTCTTCGTCAACTTCCACGATTTCAAGCTTTTCGAGCCACTTCACCTTGCTCTGCACCTGAAAGGTCTTGGAATATGTGCCCTTGAATCGCTCTATAAACTCCTTGGCCTCGGCGATCTGCTTCTGCTGGTCGTCATACTGTTTTTGCTGCTGCTGACGGCGCTCCTTGCGCAACTCGAGATAATGGCTGTAGCGTGCCTTGTAGTCATAGATACGGCCGAGGGTCACTTCGATCGTGCGCGTCGTGATGTTGTCAATAAATCGCCGGTCGTGGCTGATCACGACAACGGCCATAGGGCTGTTGATTATGAAATCCTCAAGCCAACCGATCGACTCGATGTCAAGATGGTTGGTCGGCTCATCGAGCAGCAGCACATCAGGCTTCTGCAAGAGCAGTTTGGCCAGCTCGATGCGCATGCGCCATCCGCCCGAAAACTCAGCCGTCGGCCTGTTGAAATCTGAGCGCTCAAAGCCCAAGCCCAAAAGAGCCTTCTCAACATCCTCCTCAAAATGAGTCATATCGATAGCATAAAACTTCTCGCTCGCAGCCGCTACCTTTTCAATCAGCTCCATATATGAATCGCTCTCATAGTCGGTGCGCGTGGCGAGCTCGTTGTTCATCGCCTCGATTTCAGCCTCCATCTCCTTAAGATGAGCAAACGCTTGCGACGCCTCCTCAAAAATGGTGCGCTGATCATCGGTCATCATGTGCTGAGGCAGGTAGCAGACCGTGCAGTCTTTAGGCACAGACACCGAGCCTCGCGTCGGTGTGCGCTCCCCGGCCAAAATCTTGAGCAGTGTGCTTTTACCCGCGCCGTTCTTGCCCATCAGGGCGATGCGGTCCTTGGGATTTATGACAAACGAAACATCCTTGAAGAGGGTCGTGCCCCCGAACTCGACCGTAAGGCCGTCAACTGAAACCATATAACTTATCTTAATTCGTAATCCAAAATTCAGTGCAAAACTACAAAATCCCCTCCGTTTCCCCAAAATTCCAAATTATCTTCTTAACTTTGTCATACGATGAACAGATACCGCCCAATCCGCTACGGACGCATTGCCGTCCAATTTTTGGTGGTCGCGGCCATTACAGCTGCGCTCATATTGGGTGTGCCGTGCCTCTTGTCGCGGATGCAAATCGTTCCGGCGATTGCCGCGTGTGCAACGCTGTGGCTCGTCATCTGGGGAGCCGCCACTCTGATCTTTGGCCGCATTTACTGCTCAACCGTCTGCCCCACGAGCGCACTGATTGACTTCTTCGCAAAAATCTCGCGCCGACGCTCATCGCGCTTTGTCTACGCCCCTCCCTCCAACCGCCTGCGCTACTCTATCCTCGTGATCGCCATAGTCTGCGCTCTGTTAGGCTTCACCGTAGTAATATCATTGTTAGACCCTTACGGCGCATTTGCCCGCATTGTCAATGCCTGCATCCGTCCGCTCGCCGTTGGTGTCGCAGGCCTGACTGTGGCCGTAGTCACCCTCGCGCTGATCATCTTTTTTTCTGCTCGCCGGGGCCGCATAATCTGCAACACCGTCTGCCCGGTCGGCACTCTGCTCGGCACCCTCTCACGCCTCTCGCTCTACCATCCCGACATC
The DNA here is from genome assembly GCA_964423485.1 of uncultured Bacteroides sp. Classification (GTDB taxonomy): domain Bacteria; phylum Bacteroidota; class Bacteroidia; order Bacteroidales; family Muribaculaceae; genus CAG-873. Next base: position 1,565 of record CAYRFB010000133.1, on the reverse strand, counting down.
AACACCGACCTCTGTATCAACTGCCGGAAGTGTGTCGACGTCTGCTCGGCCCAGTGCATCAACCTCACTGACCACGTGGTCGACGCTTCGCGCTGCACGGTTTGTTTCCACTGCATGGACGTCTGCCCCAACGCGGCCATCACCTATCGCCGTGGACGCCATCAGCTGTCGATACCGCTGATGCAACGCGCTGTCAGCAGCGGCGTTTCAGCCGCCACTTCGGCCAAGCCCGACTCGCCGTCGATGGCCCCCATCGACCGACGCAAGTTTATCATCACCGGAGCCTTGGCGGCATCGTCGGCCATCTCCCTGGTCGCAAAGTCCAATCCCTCCGAGGTCAAAGGCGCCGTGCCGCTGGTGCCGCTCAACTATGTTACGCCTCCCGGCTCAAGCTCCCGCGAAGATTACCTGCGCCGTTGCACAGCCTGCGGAGCCTGTGTGTCGGCTTGCCCGACAGAGGTGTTAACCCTATCGGCCAAACAGTTTGGCGTCCGCCACGCCCTCACACCCGTGATGGACTTCGACCGGGCCTACTGCGACTTCGACTGCGTGCGATGCTCAGAGGTGTGCCCCACCAAGGCCCTGCGCCCCCTGACGCCCGACGAAAAGCATCACACCCCCATCGGCCGCGCCCGCATCAGCGCCAACAACTGCCGCCTCTATGTCAACGGCACACCCTGCGGCATCTGCGCCAAGGTCTGCCCAAAGCGCGCGATCTCGATTGTCACTGACGCCCGGGGCAAACGCTTCCCTCAGCTCGAGCCGGAGCTGTGCATCGGCTGCGGACGCTGCAGCTATGCCTGCCCGTCAGAGCCTTACCGCGCAATCGTCATCGAAGGCCTCTGACACCCTCTACTGAATAAATCATTATCATCATGCAACAATATCTCGACCTGCTAAAACGAATTCTCAACGAAGGCACTGACAAAAGCGACCGCACCGGCACCGGCACCCGATCGGTGTTCGGCCATCAGATGCGCTTCGACCTCTCTGAGGGTTTCCCACTGCTGACAACAAAGAAAGTCCACCTCAAGTCAATCATCCACGAGCTCCTGTGGTTTCTCAAAGGCGACACCAACGTCAAGTATCTTCAGGACAACGGCGTGCGCATCTGGAACGAATGGGCCGACCCCGACGGCAACCTCGGCCACATCTACGGCTACCAATGGCGCTCGTGGCCTGACTATAACGGTGGTCACATCGATCAGATCACCCAAGCCATCAACGACATCAGGAATAATCCTGACTCGCGACGCATCATAGTCAGCTCATGGAACGTTGCCGACATACCTAATATGAATCTGCCGCCCTGCCATGCATTTTTCCAGTTTTACGTTGCCGACGGCAAACTGAGCCTGCAACTCTATCAGCGCAGCGCCGACTGCTTCCTCGGGGTGCCGTTCAACATTGCCTCCTATGCCCTCCTGCTCATGATGGTGGCCCAGGTGTGCGGACTGAAACCCGGCGAATTTATCCACACCACCGGCGACACTCATATCTACAAAAATCATTTTGACCAGGTTAAGCTCCAGCTTACGCGCGAGCCGCGCCCGTTGCCCAAGATG
>CAYRFB010000132.1:0-4148 GCA_964423485.1 uncultured Bacteroides sp. | reverse complement strand
TCCGCGATGCCGCCATAACTCAGAGCAAAACCGTGAACGACGTAGATTTCGCCCATGGCAAAGCCTATGTGGCTCTCCAGTCCGGCCTGGTCATCATCGACGCTGACCACGGCGCCATAGTCGAAAGCAACATCTGGGACAAGATTATTTATCGTGTTGCCGTTTTGGATGATTTCATAATCGTAAATTATAATGGTGAAAACGCAATGCGTTATGCGCCGATTAAAGGCTCACATCATGATTTTTCGACGTTTATAACTCTTCCAGGGGGCTTCAATCCTTATTCGGGTATGCGTCGCCTTAACGGTAAACTACTTTTGGCTGGCAATTTTCAAAATCTGGTTACCTTTGATTTTACGCAGGACCCACCCGAACGTAAGTTCATTAACATAAATAGCGCGATTACTTATAACATAAATTCCGTTGTTCCGACTTCAAAAGGAATGATGTATTTCACAACGAGCAATAAGCTTGTGTATGTTAACAACGATGGACAGATAACGATCAGTGATGCTTATGACGATATGTCGGGACATGTAGTTGCAGATTGGTCTGCTACATGTAAAACCCCATGGGCGGCAAGCACAGATGGTATTGGCCGATATGATGTCAATGATAAATCATTTGTTGTTAGCAAAGCAAAGCCAAAGGGTCCTTCCGGCCCCAATACCGGTCGACTGATTCAGCATCCCGACGGGCGTATTTTTATGTCCACGGCTGAGATGCGCCAGAATAATACTATTTACAGTCTTGCCGATGCTAAGCCGGCTTGTTTTGATTTTTATGATCCGGTAAGTCGCTCCTTTTCAATGGTTCCACAAAGCGCATTGCTGGCCTCGTTAAGAAGTAGTTGCCTGAATCCCAATAACCCTGATCAAATTATTGCAGGCTTTCGGAGACATGGCATTAGGGTGGTTGATACCAAAACGTGGAAATATACAGATTGTACCGTAAACAATACTCCGATGCCGGCTGCTCCGTCGGCTACTTCCGTTGCCGTTGATAAAGGTGGTAACCTATGGAGCGTTTATAATGAGGATCCTATCTGGTTAATAAAGGCGCAGAAAGGTAGCTGGGAAGGCACGCCGGATGCATCCAAATGGAGTGTTCTTGTAATCAATGGTTTGGATAGCCAACATTCCACCAGTTTATGTCTTGATGAAGAAAAGGGAAATATCATCTTGACGGGTAAGGGTGTTGCTGTTGTTAAGATGCCTGCTGCTAATGAACCGCTTAGAGCTTCAACTAAATATCAACTCATTGACTGTTCTGTTGATGATGATGGTGCAAGCATCGGCAGTCCGTATGTGTTTACGATGCCTGTAATTGATAAGAACGGCTGGATCTGGGTACCGCACAATGAAGGTCTTTTTGTGATAAAGGATTCGGAGCGGATGTTTGATCCGACATATCGCCCGATGCGACCTAAAGTACCCCGTAATGACGGCACCAATCTTGCAGATTATCTACTTGCTCAGGTCGAGTGCTATACGATTGCAGTAGATGAAAATAATCAGAAATGGATTGGCACGATGGGCTCCGGCCTGTATCGCGTGTCTGAAACCGGTGATGAGATTCTTGAGCACCTGACTACCGGAAACTCTGATATTCCTTCGGATGATGTTATGGCTGTTCTTCCTTCTCAAACAAACAATGATGTCTATGTCGGAACTGCCGACGGTTTTTCGATCTATCACTCCGTTAGCGCTCCTGCTGCATCATCCTACGATGAAGTTTACGCCTACCCCAATCCCGTTACGCCCGACTATGCCGGCTATATCACCATTACCGGCCTGATGGATAATTCGCTGGTTAAGATAACCGATGCCAACGGAAATCCTGTATTTGAGACCCGCAGCAATGGCGGTATGTGCATCTGGGATGGTTGCGACACCCGCGGCCACCGCGTTCGTAGCGGCGTTTATTTCGTGTTCGCTTCTCAAACGGCAGAAGGTGCTACCAATGCAGCCGTTACCAAAATCATTGTTGTAAACTAAACGATAGAACGTGTCATCCGCTATTAAATACGCCGACGAGAACGACAAGGCTTATGGCCTTGCCGGCATGGCCATTTCGCTATTGGCCTGGGACGCCGAAGAATGGCTTGAATCCATCAATATCGACGCCCCGGCTGATGCGGCCATGCAGATGTCGGCCGACTTTTATCTCACCATCGCTCCAAAAGTGAGCGCCAAGGCTCTTTGGGAACAAGCTTCAAAGCGATTTCAGCTAACTGCCGCCATGACGGTCGCCAATGTGACTTGTCGCCAAATGTCGCTTCATCATCATTCGTCACTAAGTGGCGAGATCGATGCCGAGCTGAGGTCATTGCTCACTGACGAAGGAGCCGAATTGTGTGGCTATGAATCCGATGAGGTGAGCCGACTCTATGGCCGCGCAGTGTCATATTGTCATCGACTCTTTGCTCACTCAGGAGTTTGCCAACTCGCCGACAAGCTCGCAGCTCGGATAATTGACTCCCGTACCCTCGAAGCTCCGGAGGTCTTTGCCATTCTGGCTCCGCTCAACCGAATGTAATTTGATTCCGCACAGGTTCTAGCCGCTGGTTCTTAGGGTTCTGACTGGGAATCGGTAACGGCTTGGAAGGTTGAATCCGGGTTGAGGGCCGGTGTTTGCAGGCATCCGACGCTTAGAATTGTGTGAAACGCGCGTCTCATCGATATTCTATTTCGGGATACGCTTCTTAATGAATCAATCAGTTCAGGGAAATTGTTAGTATACGCTTCTGTCGGAAGCATGAATGCGGCAGGACGGTGTAGCGGTTCTTGGTTGCCATCATGAAGGTATCGTCCATCCTCGCCCAGCAGTTCACCATGGTCAGAGATAAATATGACAATGGCATTTCGGTTAGCTATTATGTTGCGAACCTCAACTAAAAAGCGGTCAGTAGCCAGGATTGTGTTGTCGTATGAATTGATAATTGCTTCTTTGCTTAAAGCGGCAATTTCCTTGTGCTTGACAACTGGTTCGAATTTTGTATCGATTTCTTCGTAATGGGTCGGATACCACCAATGTGAACCTATCGTGTGTAAAATTGCCAGTTTTGGGGTCGTATCGGTTACTGTAAACCATTTTTCGAAATGAGGTATGATGTCGATATCTAGCGTCTTTTCATAGTGAAAAATAGATTTTCCTTCGTTACAATAAATTAGGGTGTCCGCTTCGTTGGCGAAGTAGGAATAATATTTTGTGAGGTTTTGATTTGCGAACCACGCTGTATTATAACCCGCTTTTTTGAAAAGTGTTATAAAAGATTGTTCTGCAAACATCCTGTTAGGGTCTTGGGTGGAATAACGCGTTAAAATATGCGGAACAGCATAGTTAGTATTAGTATAATCGGTGTAGATGCTATTAAAATTTATTAAAAGCGAGTCCATGGATATTCCGGGCATAGTATTTCGCTCGTATCCATACATCGGGACATGATCGGCTCTTAATGATTCCCCAATAATTAAAACTACGTCAGGCGCGTTATTGCCGGGGCTTGAAGGGGTGTTGTCGTAAGTGGTTCTAACAGCCGTGGCTTCAGTTTTATTCTTTAGGTATTCTGCGGTGCAATAATACATTGAGTAAGGGAGTCTTTCGCCGATTGTCCAAATTACCTTAGGGTTGATTGTCATTGATGTTATGCCGATAATAGTGCCGATTATGGCAAACATAACGCTTGATTTTCGTGAAGGCTTAACCATTTTAAACCTTAACCAAGCGAAGAATATGCCTATAGTTAATCCGAATATGATTGAGACTATTAGTCCGGTAGTAATAACAGATAGCCACATTTCGGAATCATTGCCAAGAGCAATTTCTATGGTGGTTGCCGACAGTCGGCTACCTATAGAAAGAGTAAAGTAGCTCATGGCTGCGGAAAAAGATAATAATAGAGGGAACGTTAACGCAAAGACAATCCGGTTAGCACTTAGTAATGCGATTATGCCCAACGTTGCAAATGAAACTAAGCCGAAGAGTGCACCTGTTTTTAGGAAGCTATGAAGGCCACTTATTGGTTGGTCTGAAAACTCAACAATCGTGATTGTGAAGCAATAAAAACAGCCGGTAATTAGAATGAATAGCCAGAGCGGGAGTTTGCGGGGCATGGGGAATCAGACTTTGACTTTGAGGAGGGTGGC
>CAYRFB010000131.1:0-4190 GCA_964423485.1 uncultured Bacteroides sp. | reverse complement strand
ACCTCACGCCCCCCAGACGCGTACTCTAACCAACTGAGCTACACCCCGATTGTTCTGAAAAGCGATGCAAAGTTACAGACTTTTTTCTTACGCACCAAATTTTTTTGAAAGTTTTTTAGCGTGTTTTATTGTCATTACTGTATGCTATTGGCTTAGGGATGTATAATACAGGGATTTATCGCCTGAAAAAAAATTGCAAAGAGCCCGGGCTCTTCGAGTGAGTCCGGGCTCTGAGTGATGATTATGTATCGCTAAAATTAGCGAACGAGTTCTTTGGTCACCTTGTTGCCGCGACGAACGATATAGATGCCGTTGTCGGGGTTAGCCACCTGAACGCCCTGGAGATTGTAGTAGACTGCGGGTCCGTCGGCCTCTGAATTGTCAACAACAATATCCTTAACTGCGGTTAAACGATCAGCCTGCCACTTGAGCATCGGCTTGCCATCGATGAGCTGGTCGCTGAATGCTGACCAAGCAGAAACTACGGCCACGAGCTCTTCGTCGGTCTTGGCGTCGTCAGAAACTTCCTCGCCATTGAGGTAGACGTTTTCGCCGCAGTAAACATTAGTCTGAACAGCCTCAACTGAGCCACCATTGACATAGCCCACATTTGTGCCATAGACGCCTTCGCCCCAAGAGACAACATTGTTGAGAGTGGCAACGCCGTCAGCAACGAGGTTGATTATGCCACCTGCTGTGCCGGCTTCGTCCATAGCCTCAACGTAGCTACCTGCATAAACGTTTTCGATTGTAGTCTCACCTGCAGGAACCCAACCGAGGACACCACCAGCAAAGACGTTTGCTTCGACCGAAGCGAGAGTGTAGCAGTTGGTGATCTTGAGCTTGCCATTGTTATAGCCGCCGATGCCGCCTGCATAGTAAGCACCCTGAAGCTGGCCTGTAGCGAAGCAGTTGTCGATAGTGGTGACGCCGTCATAAGAAGCGTGGCCGGTGAATGCGCCAAACACGCCGACACCTGAAGTCGGGCTTGAAATGTTGACATTAGCCATGCCGAGGTCTTTGATGTCGCCCATAAAGACACCGATCAATGAAGGATACTGGCCGCTGCTGATAGTGAGATTTTCGATAACGTGACACTTGCCGTCGATATGAACAATGCAGCCGGCGAAGTTATTGTCGCCGAGGGGAGCAGTGTACTCGACGCCGGCCATATCGATGTCGTTTTCGACAGTGATGTAGGTGTGACCGGGCTTGATATAGCGACCCATAGCCACTACGTCAGTGGCATTGTAAAGCTTAACGGGGTTAAGTTCAGAACCGAGTTCGTTTTCGTTGCCATTAGCTTCCTGCCAAGCGAGAACTACATGACCATTGTTAAGAGTCTTGTTGAACGCGGGCCATTCGCCAATGATAGCGAGAAGGTCGGCTTGTGAGTCGCCTGATTCGGGCTGACCATTGAGCACGAGGCCATCATAGATCCAGAATTCGCCGAGCTCAGCGTTGTCGCAGAGACCTGCGCAGATAGGATCGGCAGTGACACCGTTGATGATCTTGTTCCAAGCGATGACGTTATCGATGGTGATAGCAGATGTGGCAACATTGCTTGAAGCGAAGCCTGCAGAGGTGCCGTCGCACATAACGCTGCCGCCGGCATAGCAATAAGTAACCTTAAGAGTACCGGGAGCACCGGAGTAGCTACCGACGCGTCCGACGACACCGCCTAAGTAAGCGTTGGCTGGTCCTGTAACGTCAACGAGAGAATAGCTGTTGGTGATAGTGGTTGTACCGATTACAGTGCCGATCATACCGCCACCTGCAGCTGCATAAACCTGACCGGTGACGTAGCAGTTTTCGATAGTAACGTCTTTGGCCTCACCCATGAGTGCGCCGGCGCAACCGCTGCTTACATAGTGGTAGCTGTTTTCGATGCCAAGATTCTTGATTTCACCGGAGAATGATTTGAAGAGGCCCCAGTTGTCCCACTTCGGATCGTAGGTGTAAACGTTGCGGATAACGTGGTTCTGACCGTCGAAGTGGATGCGTGCATTTGAAGATACGGGAGTGTATTCAACGCCGGCAAAGTCGAGGTCGTTTTCGAGGGCTACATAGAAATCGTTGGTGGTGATCTTAGATGCCATACCAAGGAATTCAGCAGTGTTTGTCACCTTGTAAGGTTCGTCAGGAGTAACGCCCACTGGTTTTTCGGGAACGATGGGAGCACCGCACTGAGCAGGGTCAAACAAGAGCTGAGCTGCAGCGCCATAGCTGTTACCACTGTTATAAACATAGATATTGGCTGTCTTATCGTCAACGGGCTCGGCGATGATTGAGCAATAGCCGCCGTTGGGCTGCCAGTCGTTGTTGATCCAAGTGGTGAGGATGTCGCCATTGGCATCAGTCACTGCGATTGCCATATCAAAAGCCTTCTTGTCGAGCGAGAAATTACGCACGAAGTAGCGCTTGCCGGCGAGAGTGAAGGTAGTAAAACCATTGAGCGGAGAAGAGACGCTGATGGTCAAGTCGGGAGCAAAAGAGGTAGTGGTCTTGCCGTCGATGTAAGCAGTATAAATCTGCTCTTTGCTGCAGCAAGCAGAGTAGTAGAAATTGTAGTTGTCATCGCCAGCTGCTTCATATTCGGCATAAGTGTTAAAGCCGGGTTGAGTAATATTCTGAGGATAACCACTGACGGGCGCAGCTACAGAAACGGCGTCGACTTCTTCGAGCTCGACAGAGCTAACACTGCCGTTACCTGTCGCTTTCATAACACGCACCTTTGCAGTGCCGTCATTCTGAGGAGCAATGAAGAATAGGGCCTCACGGGTGAGATCGCCGAGCACACGACCTACACAATCGACGCGGCCTACTGTCCAACCTTCGGGCACACCGATGTCAAAACTCTTGCACTGTCCGCTTGCAGGACTATAGATAGCCCACTTTTGAGCGCTCTCGACGCTGACAAAATCTTCGCCGATAAGGAAGTTGCCGACTTCGTCGACAGAGATCGCCGTGCCATAGAAATCGGGATTGATGTCAGGCAATTTGTAGAGATCTTTTAAACCCTCGAGCGTCACTTCGGCAATCGACATCGTCATCATATTGACGGTGTAAACCTTGCCGTCTTTAGCAGTGGCGAAACGAGGATTGCTTGTTGCCTTGATAGCAGTGGGATTGCTCCAGTCGGTTGCTGCTGACCAAGCACCCTTAAGTTCCTCGATGTTGGCTGTCTTCCAAATCTCAGTCAGACCGGGATCAGAAGCCGCCGATGCACTGAGTGCGAGAGCCGCAAAACAGGCAATAGATAGTAGGTTCTTTTTCATTGGTAAGTTTTTAGAAAATAAATGTATAGTTAATGTAATTCATGTTATTATCACTACCACAAAACTACTAAAAATAAATGAAGTAACGGCGGGGCAAGCGAAAGGTGAAATGTTAAATAAGATTAAGGCCCGGAATTGCGATTGCAACCCGGGCCTCGATCATATCGAAAATCCTAATTATTTATTTTTCGGTTTTCTTGGCAGTCTTTTTTGCAGCGGCTTTCTTTGCAGGGGCTTTCTTTGCTGCCTTTTCGATTTTCTCAGCTTTTGCGGGCTTTTCGGCCTTGGGAGCATCGACAGTCTTGGGCTCGCGAAGAGCGTGCTCGACGTTAAACTGCTCGATGTTTTTACGCATTGAGTTTACCTCTTTATTAAGAGTCTCAATCTCAGCAGCCTGATTTCTGATAGTAGTGAGCAGAGAGTTGAGCTCTTCGTTTTCGATAGAGAGGGGATACTGCTCCTCGACGCGAACGATGAAGTCGGCAAGAACGTTCATATAGTTAGTAAACGCCTGGAATGGAGTTTCGTAGGGGCTGAACATACTGTGGACCGCTCCGTCGGCCATATGCTTGGTCGACATATAATAGAAGTGGTCAGATCCCTGAAGATACCACCAGTCCTGCTTCAAGCGGCGGTCGGTGCAAAGGCGCACACGTTCGGCGACAGAATAGAGCTTGTTGAAAGCCTCGTTCTGGAGTTTGTTGCCAAGCCAGGCCGAGGTGTCGCGGGCCTCATCAGCGCCCGAGATCGGGTGAACGACTGAGAGCTCGCCGACGGGTTTGAGCTTAGTGATGGCTTCGGTCGGAGTGCAGAATTCGATGCCACGCTCCTTAGCGAAGCGAGGCAGGGCCTCGAGCGACTGGAAGATGCCTGAATTGGCAGGCTGCAGACCTCCGAAGGTCTCAAGGCTCA
>CAYRFB010000130.1:0-4500 GCA_964423485.1 uncultured Bacteroides sp. | reverse complement strand
TTTCGCGGCGGAGGCTTTTTTAGGTAAAAAGTACTAGTGACAAGATGGGTCGCGGCGGATGCCGCGATTTGGGTTTGTCGGACCCGTCGGACCTGTCGGACTTGTCGGACGGGGTTTTGAGGGGTGGCTTTCGCGGCGTATGCCGCGATTGAGTTTGTCAGACTCGTCGGACTTGTCGGACTGGCTTTTGAGAGGTGGCTTTCGCGGCGTATGCCGCGATTGGGTTGTCGGACTCGTCTGACCTGTCGGAAGGGTGAGGCTATGACTTAAATGTAGATCGTCGCGCTCTGGCCATTTGCTCTCTTACGCCACCTTCCTTTAAAAATATCTCTTGCTGGCGCTCAATCATTTTTCTCAGCATATAGGTTGACTGATTAATCAAAGTAAGAGCTAAATTGGCCAGTTCTTCGTCATTTAGCCGTGGCAGTAGGTCGATATAGCCGGTTTCAAACTCAGGCCTTTGCACATAATCGCGCATCGCTATAAAGCGTTTATGATCCACTCCCCATTGCGCCAATTTTCTGACTCTCAGGTAATCTTCATAATCAAGCAAAAGCTCCTCCTGACTCGCAAGCGCAACGTTGGTCAGTTTGATTTCCATTTCCGCCGATGTTGTGGCCGCTTTGCTTCCTTCAGCGATATTCTGTTTGCCGCTGCGGGCTGCCTGAATCATTTGATCGATCGTCCGATCTCCTTTGACCAAGAAGCGGTTGCAAAATTGAAATGTCAGGTCATAGATAATCTCAGCAACTTTATAAACTCTAAGTCGCCGATAACCACCTTTTTGTTGAAGAAAACCAGTCATGGCGCAAAAATAACCAAAATCCCAGACTCCACAAAGTCATTTGGCAGAATTGTCATTGCTAATTACTATTTGTTGTGGGTTGAGTTTTTTTGATTAATTTTGTGGGGTGATTTTTATGTGATTATTGTGAATTCAGTTAGATCGCGTGTCATAGGGGCTTTTTTGCTGTTGCTGTTCCTGAGTTTTCAGGGAGGGCGGTCGCTATGCTATCACACTCACATCTTCGGTAATCGCATTGTCTCTCACTCTCACCCTTTTAACAATCCTGACCGTCAGCATACGGCTGAGGAGCTTATCTCACTTGCCCAGATAGGGCTGACGTCGCTGACCGATGAGTTGGCATCAAGCGCCGTCGAGGCGCCGTCGCTCCCGGCCACGGATCTCATTGGCTGCTTCGAAGTCAGCCGCATCGCTTTGGGCTACAGCCATCTATCGGCTGGTCGTGACCCTCCCGTAGAATTTCATACACTGTTGAGCTGAACGCTCGTTCACCTCGCTCCTCTGTCAAAATTACAGTGGCATAGGCCTCCGACGCCTCACCAACGGTGAGCCGGCCCGGAGCGACTATGCGCAATCGTTCACATTTATTTGTATGAAAATACGATTTTTTGTGTGTGCGACGGCCATTCTGGCGGCCCACACTCTCTTTGGATATGTTATTGAAGGTAAGATCACTGACCGTCACACGGGCGAGCCGGTGGGGTTTGCATCGGTGGCGATCGCGGGCACTCAGGCTGCGGCGGTCAGCGATGACGAGGGGGCGTTCACGCTCAAGGGCAAGCTTACGGGCGTCCACACGCTCAAGGTGTCGATGGTCGGCTATGAAAACTATGAGACTGAGGTCAACCTCAGCGACACTCGCCCGATAAGGCTCAATATCAGCCTGCGTGAGAACTCCGTGGCGATGGACGAACTGGTCGTGTCGGCCAACCGCAACGAGGTGAAGCGCTGTGAGGCGCCGGTGGTGGTCAGTGTGTTGAGCAACAAGCTCTTTGAAACAGTCAATTCTACTGACCTTGCGCAAAGCCTTAACTATCAGACCGGTCTAAGAGTGGAGAACAACTGTCAGAACTGCGGCTTCCCCCAGTTGCGCATCAATGGCCTCGAGGGGGCATACTCGCAGGTGCTGGTCAACAGTCGTCCCGTCGTCAGTTCGCTTTCAGGGGTCTACGCCCTTGAGCAGCTGCCGGTCAATATGGTCGAGCGCATCGAGGTGGTGCGCGGGGGCGGATCGGCACTCTTCGGGGCCAACGCCGTTGGCGGCACAGTCAATGTGATTACCAAAGAACCTATCAATGACCACTTTGAAGTGAGCAGCACGGTCGAGAACCACAATGGCAAGTCTTGGGAAGAAAACGTCGCTGCCAACGCCACGATCGTCGACGCCGACAACCGCTATGGCGTGGCCTTTTATGAGTCATATCGCAAGCGCGATCCGTATGACCACGACGGCGACGGCTACTCAGAGGTCGGCAAATTGAGCGCCAACACCTTGGGCTTCAACGCCTACTATCGCCTGAGCCAGGACAAGAAGCTAGGCGCGGAGTATCATAACACCTATGAATTCCGCCGCGGCGGCAATAAGTTTGACCTCGAGCCATTCCAGACCGACATCACCGAGCAGACCCAGCACTATATCAACAGCGGCAGTCTCAACTACACTCAGCACTGGCGCGACTTCAGCCGCCGTCTTAACGTCTATGCGTCGGCCCAGCACATTGACCGTAACAGTTATTACGGCGCGCAGCAGAATCCCGACGCCTACGGCAAGACGACCGACATCACGGCGTTGGCCGGGGCGACCTTCAGCGGCGACTTCGGCCGTGTGGTATTCGCTCCGGCGACGTTCACCGCCGGGGTAGAGTATCAGTCCAACTCGCTGCACGACGTCATGACCGGCTATGGCCGCGATATGCGACAGAACGTCGACATCTTAGGCTCGTTCGTTCAGAACGAGTGGAAGCTGCGTCACTTCACCCTGTTGGCAGGCCTGCGGCTCGACAGCCACAATCTGATCGACAACCCGATTTTGAGCCCGCGCGTCAATGTGCTCTACCGTCCGACGTCGGCGTGGCAGCTGCGCGCCACCTGGTCGACCGGCTTCCGCGCTCCGCAGGCTTATGACGAAGACCTGCACGTTACGGCCGTCGGCGGCGAGGGCGTAATCATCCGTCTCGCCGAGGGGCTGAAGCCCGAGCGGTCAAACAGTTTCAGCGGCTCGGTCGACTGGGACACGGAGTTTGGCGATGTCAGCGCTGACATTCTAGTCGAAGGATTCTACACAGAGCTGCGCGATGTGTTTGTGCTCGAGATGCTTGGCCACGATGACAACGGCAGTGCCATCAAGGAGCGCCGCAACGGCAACGGAGCGAAGGTCTATGGCGCCAACGCCGACATGAGCTTTGACTACACCGATTACTCGCTGCAGTTAGGGTTCACGGCTCAGCGCAGCCGCTACAACTCGCCCGAAGCGTGGAGCGAGGATGAGACGATAGCGCCGACGCGCCAGATGCCTCGCGCGCCTGACTATTACGGCTACTTCACTCTGACAGCCCGGCCTGTCGCTCGCTTTGAGTGCTCGCTGTCAGGTGTGTATACTGGCAGGATGTATGTGCCTCACTTCGCTCTTGCGCCGGAAGACATCCCCGAGGGCTATGAGTGGACTTATCCCGAGCGCGATGAGATGTACCACAGTCCGTCGTTCTTTGAGCTGGGCGTGAAGGCTACCTACACCGTGCCGCTGTCGGGCAAGCTGAGGATGCAGGTCGGCGCCGGAGTGAAGAACCTGACGGGAGCTTTTCAGAAAGATCTCGACAAGGGTGGTTATCGTGATTCGGGCTATTTCTACGGCCCCACACAGCCCCGGACCTACTATGTGAGCGTCAAGTTTTTCACGATTTGAGGACGTGAGAGTGTTAAAACCAGTTAACAATGTGTGTGCAACATAGGAATATTTGTTAATCTCAGGCCAATTATAGGCGGCTTGATTGTTATAAAATTGGTGAAGAGCGTAACTTTGCACCGAAATTTCAAGTAATCAGGTGTCGCGAGCCAGCGACACAGCTATTAGCAACGTAAGACTATTTGTTATGCACAATATATTAACTGATTTGACCGCGAGACAGGCTCTCAGATATGGTTCGCGAGAAGCAATCAGCTTTAAAGACAGAGGGACAGGCAAATGGACCTCGATGACATGGACTGAGTTAGATGAAAAGGTGTCGCAGTTTGCGTGTGCGCTGGAGACCCTTGGTGTTGAGCCGCAGACGATGATCAATATTTTCGCGGCCAACTGTCCCGAGATACTGATCGTTGACTTTGCGTGCTTCCGCAACCGCGCCATTCCAGTGTCGCTCTATTCGACCAGCAGTCGCGAGCAAGTGGAGTTTATCATCAATGACTCAGGCGCGACGATGATAATGGTTGGCGACGCCACGCAGTATCGCAAGGTGAGAGAAGTCGCCGCCAACTGTCCGACCCTTAAGACCGTAGTGACATTTGATGACACGATCGCCCTCGATGATGACGACAAGATGACGATGCGCTTTGACGCAATGCTCAAGCTTGGCGCAGCAGCCGGCAAGCCGAGCCGCGATGCAGTCGATATGCGTCGCGCCGAGGCCGCTTCAGAAGATATAGCGCGGCTACGACATCACCGACTTCTACAAAATCGACCCGCGTTTCGGCACCAATGC
>CAYRFB010000129.1:0-4631 GCA_964423485.1 uncultured Bacteroides sp. | reverse complement strand
TGTTTGTGGCGAAGTATTTGTTCCACAGCAAGCTGTAGGTTTCGGTCACTTCGGTGCCGTCTTCGTTTTGGTCGAAGGCTATCTTGATTTTGATTGTCGGGCAGCTGGTGTTGACTGCGCCGTTTTCGCTTACCTTCTGCTCTGGCACAAAACCGATTCGATAAACCGGGTTGGCAACATTTTTAATGAAATTTTTATCATCAAAAGGATTGGGACTAACCCATTTCTCATCAATGGTGCCTAAGCGGAATTTACCACCGTCGATGATTTGTAAAGCGGCAGTTGCATCTGCCGGATTAGCCTCGTGCACCTGCGTGCCGTTTGTATAACCCTCAGCGTTGAGTGGCAGGGGGCGGGAGGCCGACTGGCTGCCTTGGAACTCGACGTCGACGATTTTGGGGTAGCCGGCGGCGTCTTTGCCGTGGATGTTGTCGATCACGCGCACCTTGGCCAACGAGCGCAGCAAGTCGACCTCACCCAAGTAGACCTTGCGGTCCACGCGGCTATAATATAGATCTTCCTGAGTCGCCATAAAGGTCTGAGTGCCAAACATCGGAATGTTGTGCTGATAGTAATCCATCACCGCTCCACCCTCTTCTTTGCCTTTTTCTCCATTATAGACATAGCTCATCGGCACGCTCCAGCCCTGGAGCTGCTCTATGACTTTGGGGAAGGTCGTGCCGTCGACTGCATCCCAGTCCTCCTTGCTCGCCGCTGTGTTAGCTACAATGAGCACACGGATGCCGATATTTTTTGTGCCGTTAGGCGAGATCACTACGCCTGTCGCATCTTCGAGAGCAGAATGTAACAACCTCATATCAACGTAATAAGCTCCCGGACCATCGTTGTCAATGACCAGCAGCGTATCGTTAAGCACGTCGGTTGTCTTGAACACCAACTTCTCGGGTTTTGCCTTCTCGCCAAACTCACGCGCAAACACAAAGATGCCGAGATCGCTGAAGTCGACGCCGTCCTCAAAGTCAGCGTACTCGCTGCCGACCTCGGGATGCTTATCATCAGTGCGCGAACCGGTCAGCGAGCCTGACGCATCGAGCTGAAAACTGAGCATGACATACTTATTGTCGCCGCCGTCTTCCTGACAAGGGGGATAGTGATCCTCTATCAGCGAGCACGACGCCAACAGTGAGCTAATTGTTAATATGAACAGCAGTCTCAGATTCATCATTACATTTGTTCTGACTGGGGAGGAACGATCGCCCAGCTATTGATGTAGATCGCGCCGGCGATATACCAGTTTTTCTCCTTGTCGATAAAGAAGAGCGCCGAGTAGTCATCGCGGCGGTCGAGATACTCCTGTTTGCCGAACTGGTTGTAGCGGTTGCCCTTTTCGAGCAGGAAATACTCGATCAGCGGCACATGGATGATGGTCACCCCGTCCGTGTTGCGCACCACGTCGAGATAGGCCCGGCCGCCTTCCATCAGTCGGCTCGTCGACAGCTCGTAGAGCAGCGTCGATCTCACGGCGTCGGCCTCACCGCGGGGTGCGAGAGTCGTTTCGCCATACATCGTGCTCCACGGCTGATAGGTCACCTCGGGGCTCTCGGCCATGACGGCGTTGTCCCACGCCAGGTATGAGTCAGCATAGCTGAACGTCACCGTGAAGTCGTTGCGGTCGAGCGGCGTGCCGTCCTCGTTGGCGAGCATCACGACGATGTCGTTGGTGTCCTTGATCAGGGGCACGGTCACAGTCATCACCGACGGCTTCAGCGGATCGACGACATAGTCGACGCCGGTCACCACGCCGTTGTAGAGGCCCCGGAAGTGCGACGAGCTGACGTTGAGACCGTCGCTCTCGAGCATCTTGAGCTTCACCTCGAGCTCCTGCTTGCTCGCCGGCTTGTAAGTGGCGAGATTAAAGTCAGCGTTGTCTTCCAGACCACACCAGGCCACAAAGTCATAGGTTCCCTCGCCGAGCGGAGTTTCCATAATGTAGCCCGGCTGAGTGAGGGGCTCGCCCTGAGCCTCGCCCGACCACACAAAAGCGCCTGTTGCGTCAAAAGCCCACACGTTGACGCTCGTCACCTGAGTGGCAAACGCATCAGCCTTGAGCAGATTGTAATCGAATACAAACCTCAGCTGCAAGCCTGCCGGACACTCATCGAGGTCGTCATAGATAAGCGAGGAGCATCCGCCCATTGCTAAAGCCGCAACGCAGACAGCCGACAGTCGGAGTTTGTATTTTAATTTATCCAGAAGCATAAACGTCGTCTTATTGTTGTTTTTTTCTATCTCGTGAGAGAGGTGAGAGTGTTGTAGTGGACGTGGCTTAAGCGCCACGTCCCTACATTTTATTCAAATTACAAATTTTCAGTTGATTGGCTGATCAGAGCTTAACATGCTGAGTCGGAACAACTGCCCACTTCAAAATGCGAACTGAGTAAGCCATAAAGTAGTCAGTTGAAGTCGACGGCGGCACAATCGGAGCGTCATCTGATCCGATACCATCTGCAAGGCCGGTAATTGTCTCAACGCTGACAGTGTAGCTGTGGTTACGGACCATACCGAAGTCGCCTACTCGAACCTTGCTCCAGTCAATCTTATTGGTTGTATTTGCCTCAGTAGCACCGCTTGCAGTTGTAACATTCTTCTGCTCGTTACCCGGGCGATACCAACCGAGATGCTTAACCGGGATGCTAAAGTAAGCGTGACCAGTGTGATACTTATATGCGAGACCAACCTGACGCATCAAGGCAATATTTGCTTGAGTAACAGAAGTTACAACATCCTTATTTGCCTCTGTGACAGCATCGTCAGCAACAATTTCCTTATAACCATTCTGAGTTACGATATAGATGCCGGTATTTGCTGTTGTCTTACCTTTCTTAAACTGAAGGCCACGCGAATTATTGCGGAGTTTCATTTTAGTATTAGCATTACCGTCAGCCCATTTTTTGACATCATCAGATATTTCTGCAACTTCAAGAGCATCAGTAAGGATTGCCAAATCATCCTTATCGTTAATCACAAGTTGTTCGTAATCATCAGAGCTTGTTCCAGCAGTATTATCTTTCTTACGGAAAAGAATAGTTGACTGAGCGAACATACGCTTGAGCAAGCTTTCACCACCATTTACGGCACTCTTTGTTGGATCTGCTTCGGTTCCGTCAAAGTATATGTAAGGTCTGTCCTCAGACTGTCCGTTAATTAAAACAGAACCTCTGAGATAGGTATAGAAAGTTGGATTTTTGACATTTACCCCATTAACACTCAACTCATATCGGCCAACATAAATAACAGAAGCTACAGCCGCTGCGGGATTAGCAGAGGCAAGAGCCATAGAGCCTACTGTAGTTTCTTTGAAATAGTGAGCCTTCTTGTCACTACCATCTTCAGCTCCGATTTCATAGCCTTTTGTATGTTTCTCTAACCATTCATATGGAATGTATGACTGCTTGATATCAGTAATACCGGGAAGGTCAGATGTTACTTCAGGATACTCATCTTGGAAATAAGCGGGTGACATACCCCAATATGAACGTCTAAAAGTCGGATTGTTCCACTTCCAAGCGTTAGAGCCAGTCAAATCGCCATTAATACGTTCATTGAGAGTTTCATAAGAGTAGTTATTAATTAGGATATCACCCAAACTCGACTCTTCACGGAATGATTTGATCACATAGCTCTGTTTAGACTCTGCATTGACCGCCCAATATTCAGGTACAAAAGTGAGGTCGACCGGGATAATGTCATTTTTTAAACTGTTCTCTTCGTAAACTCGTGTTGCACTGTTATACACTTCAGGTGTACATCCGCTGAAGCTCAACTTCGTTGCATATCGCTCAACATAAATATTGATCACGTTGGGGTCATCGACATTATTAAGAGCCCTCAAAGCGCCCTCTTCTGTATCATACAGAGATGTATTAGGAATAGTTACTGCAACCTGCGGTTCAGAAGAAATCTTGTTCTTATCATTTGGATCTACTGGATAATAAACTGAGTTACTCATTGCAAAATATCTCTTATTATCAATTACTTTGTAGATATTATCACGAGCAACTGTCTGGATGACATTAAGGCGCTCAGAGAGATTTGACGGGTCAATCGGGTTAATATAACAAATTACCTGAGCAGGCTTTTGACCACCCTTACGAACCGTTACTGCAACGGTTGACTTATAGCATTTTTCAACAGTTGCACCGTGTGCTTCATCATCCGCTTTTAACTTGTCTAGTTCAACCTGAACAAGGTCACCGACAACGTTGCCATCACTGTCATAAAATACAAAGAACGCATTGTTGATTCGGTTCTCATCCTCGGATCCTTCGGCAAAGTCATCATTATTATCAAACGGTTCACCATTTTCCCCACTTGCACGAGACATATCGGGTACATCTCCCGAGATGCGCATGTTTACATAGAATGTCTGGTCGCCATCTTTGTTGGCTACATCAGGACCGTTTGGCAGTTCGTCTGACTGGCAGGCGGTGAAGAGAAATCCCAGAGCAAGAGCTCCGCAATAAAGAATTCTTTTCATAAGATTAAAAAATTTCTGTGGTTATTATTTTCTTGTTTATTTATTTTATCTATAAGGTGTTATCAGTCGATCACGATGAAGTCGCGTTGGTCTTGGGGGGCGTCGAGGGCCTCTTTGGTCTCGCGCAGTTTGC
>CAYRFB010000128.1:0-4650 GCA_964423485.1 uncultured Bacteroides sp. | reverse complement strand
GTGCTTGATCTTTTGCCCCGCCCCGATGACTTTCAGAAGCTTGATCCAGGTCATTGCGCTTTTTATGGCTACGATTAACACCCCGGTCATAAAGATCCATATCGCTATCGTGCCCCAGATTGGCTTCGAGTGAGCCGCTGCCTGACCGATGATCGCAAGCGTCAGCTCATGTGCATTATTCGGTGCTGACGATGGCAGATTATAGTCTACTGAAGCAACGACCGCCGGAGCTGCAACAAACGCAAAAAAATAAATCGTCATGAGCACTCCGCGGTTAAACCCGTGCTGGTTATGTCGCGACAAAAACAATCGGTAGCCTAGATACATCGCAAGCAGCATCAAGCCGCTTGTGATCGAATATGCCAATAGCGCGCCCATCATTTCTTGCCTTTGTTCTCGATAAGTCTGAGCAGTTCTCTGAGCTCATCAGCCGATATTTTTTCTTCTTCTACAAGCGCCGAAACCGCCCCGTAATAGCTGCCCCCAAAATAATTTTTGATCAGATTTCCCAAACTGCGGTCTCTGAAATTCTCTTTAGCTACCGTCGCGAAGTATTGAAACGATCCGCCGGATTCGGTGTGGCTCACCACCCCCTTGGCCTCCAGTCGTCTGACGACTGTCGACACAGTGTTGAAGTGCGGTTTCGGGTCTGGATAAAACTCCACAATCCTGCTTATCGAAATCGGTCCGTGCTCCCACAAGAGATGCATCAGCTCTTCTTCCTTCGGAGTCAGTTGTTCTTTTGTTGCTTTTATCATAACTATTTTTGTAGTTTATGATGCAAAACTAACAACTATTTTTGTAGTTGCAAAACTCTCCCCACTTGATTTAATATATATTAACAATAAATGTAGAGCCTCTGCTTTACAACAAAAAAATTTCCTTGCGTCCTACAGTTTTGGACGCAAGGAAAAAAAGGATTTACAAAGCCGCAAGTCAGACTTTTGAGTAGGCAGAGAATTCACAACCGTATTCTTCAACGAGCTTGTTGTCAAGCTCATCGGCTTTCTCGGCAAGACCTACTATGTCATTGATTATGCGATCATATGATCGGTCGGTCAGGTCTGCGAGGTGGATGCGGTAGCATAGGTAAATCTGACGTCCGTCAACGCCCATTTTATAAGGCGCAAAGTCTGTGTCGAGCATAAAGTCAAGCACCTTCTCCACATTTTTCTTCGGCAGCAGGTTAATCGGTGACACCGCAAACAGATAATGCCTGTTGTAAACGAAGAGGCGTATCTCCGAGCTTCCGCGGTGAAACACCCAAGCATCGTGGCCGTTGCGGGCAATGATCGGGTTGATGCCCATACGGGCTATTGCGGCTTCACAGAATTCGCCTATTGCTGAGATCTTATGCTCGGTCAGCACACTTGCATCGATTCGAGCGCCACATGATGGGCAGTATTCATCATCAGCCGAGATGAGCTCATCGCAGCTGTCGCATTGCGCGTGAAACTCTTGTCGATCTGCATCTTCAATAGCTCCAAGCAGTTGTTCAAGAGCCTCAATCCTCACGCCAAAGCCCATATTATCGGCCGACGATGAGGCAAATTTGCTGACAGTCACGCCAATGATCTCGCCTTTGTCATTGAGAATCGGACCGCCCGAATTACCCGGATTGACCGGGGCATCAACCTGGATATAATGCTTCCCGTCTATCAACTGACGGGGCGATGAGAGTGTGCCCTCGGTAATAGTAAAAGGCATGCCAAACGGATAACCGGCAACATGCACTTTTGACCCTATGGCCAACTCGCCATTCTTTATGAGCCCGACGTCAGGTAAGTGGCTAAAATCACCTTCGGCAGTCAAGAGCGCAAGGTCGAGCTCAGGATTGACCGCAAAAACGTGGGCCACGTATGGATTTCTTTCGTTATCGTGGATAGCGACCGTTCGGTAGCCGGCTACGACATGGTAGTTGGTGACAAAGATATTGTGTTGCTTGAGAAAAAAGCAGCTGCCTGACCCGTCAGCATGGGTGACTTTATATATTAGTTTGTTTATTTCCGGATTCATAAACTGTAGAATATTAATGTTTTGTGTATAAATAGCCAAATTGGACCATAGTTTAAGACCCTAGCGAACTGAGCATACGCATCTGCAGTTCGGTTGCAAGACGCATATATTCAGTCGTGTCGCCGGCTTTCAGTGCTTCGTCCATTTTTCGCTGGATCGCGATGATTTCTTCGCCGCTCATCGCTTCGGCGAGTTTCTGATGAGCCGCCATGACATTGGCGTGAGCAGATGCGAGTGCCTCTTCATCCTCGTCCTCTTCATCTTCACAGTCATCGTCTTCATCCTCGTCCTCATCGCTTTGAGCGATCTCAACATCGCCGTCCATAATTCTGTCAAGGGCTTTTATCAGGATTTCGGCAGCTTCTTTTATTGGCGCATTAGCGCTTTCACGCAGCGCAGTGATGATTAGATACTCGAGCAGCAGCGAGATGTCGCTATCGACGAGCAATCTGTAAAATGAATAATATATTCTTACCGCAACCTGGTCATAGTCACGCTTCTGCATCGCTTCGGTGACGTCTTCTTGAAGCGTTTCAAAATCTTCCTGAACGACTTGGAGCGGAGCGTGCTGCTTCATCGAGACCATCATTTCGACCGTATAGAGATCTTTCGCCAGCTCCTCCTTGGGTGTAGCTACAAGCTTCTTGAGAAACTCGGCTCCGCGATCGACGAGCTCTTCCAATGGCCGCTCGTCATTCATAGCGTCAATCGCCTTGTAAACATCATTAATTAGCTGGCCCTGAGGATTTGCGAAGAAGATAAACTGATAGATTGCGCCACCGATGATCGTCCACGCATAGACATAACGGCGCTGCGAGCAGTATTCGGCCGCGGCGGCGAGAGCCATATTTCCGATAGTCTGCAGGCCTTCATATGCAGCATCAACCTCTTTGACTGTATAAGGCTTGACTTGAGGTGTATAGCAACGCTCGGCATTGAAACGCGCGCACAACTCGTCATCATACTGGTCTCCGATTGCACAAATATTCTGAATTACGGCGTGAATCTTATGAGGATGCGTGTCAGTGATCGGGCACGAATAACACATTTTTAGATAATCGCCGTTCTTGACAAAGCGGGCCAACATCAGATTGTTGATGTTCATTTCAGCTATCTGTCTTAGCATAGCCACTCTACCCTTTTCCGGGAGCTTAAGGAAATCGGCTGAGATGTTTAAGGTGTCAGGCGAGATATCGATCGATACTACGATTGAGCCGTGAGGGATTCTGAACGATGTGCCGTCGGCATTGCCATAACGCTCGCGGAAGTCCCCATCGAGAGCATCAATGAGAAGCTGTAAAGACTCCAGATAGTTGTGAGATTCAAACGCCTCGACGGCTTGGTCCATAATTTCGCCATCGGTATATACCAGCTGCGACTCCGCGGCAGGTGGTATATAAGGAAAAGATTGTTTCATTCAGATAATACGTTTTTATGAAAGTAGAAACAAATTAAAAATTAATTTATTAGAAAAGAGCGATTGCTCAGCCGCAAAGTTAATACATTTTTCCCGATATTATGCAACCCCGGCGTCTAAAAACTTAAAACGTAAAAAAACGCACTCATCCAAACAGTCGCGCATCTATCTCATTTCTCGGTTTTTAATGTCTTTTTGAGCCGGGTGGGATGGGTGCGACCCCATTTCTTTTCCCATTCGTCAATGGCGGCCTCACGCTCCCATTTTAATAAGTTGTCAGATTGGCGTTTGAACGACTTAGAGTAATTTTCGTGCCACCAGCACCAAACAGGTAGGAACACAATGAAAACGGCAAACACGACAGTTACCCAGATAAACAGCGGATTGGTCGAGCAACCCACTATCCATATAAAAATAAACCAAGCTATTAAAGCTATTCTGAGCATGATCGAAAAATTTTCGTAAAGATAATTAATCCTCACAAATTTCAACCGAAAAAACAAATTTAATTTTCAAAATTCTTCGTAATCAGTTTTTGTCATGAGGTAGAGATGCTCTGTGCGCTTATCGCCGAGGGGTGATGTGATGTCGCTGGCTGTGTGATGATACTTGAATCCGCACTTCTCGCAGACACGTTTTGATTTATTGTTTCCGTCATAATATCCGCACCACACGGCGTTGAGCTCCAATTCGTTGAAACATCTTGAAAGCAGAGCCGTCACTGCTTCCGGGATCAGCCCCTTGCCCCAGTAAGGCTTACCAATCCAGTAGCCTATCTCTGCTTCGCCTGACAACATGTCGGCAGTGTGCAAGCTATCTGAAAACATAATGCCACAACAGCCGACGGCTTCGCCACTGTCTTTCAGCACCACTGCGTAAGTTTCAGGGGCAGCAAAGACCGTGCGTATGATCTCCAGGCTGTTTTCAACCGACGTGTGCGGAGGCCAACCGGCCGCGGGGCCGACATCCGGATCACTCGCAAACTTATAAAGCGCCTCAGCATCCTCCTCTCGCCAAGGGCGAAGAATTAATCTCTTGGTTTCAATCATATCACACAGATTTTAGCGAGTCCGGTATCGCACGACAAGATATTTGTATAGTCCCAGATATTATTCATAATTACTCAGTCTTATGTCGGTTTATCATAATCTGCTCAAAATTATCCTGTCGCCACCTAATTAACGCTTCTACATGGGGCAATAGTGTTTTGCCTAAGT
>CAYRFB010000127.1:0-4668 GCA_964423485.1 uncultured Bacteroides sp. | reverse complement strand
ACGACGAATAATCTTTTTAACCTTAAATCTAATACCATGAAAAACACGATGCAAAATTATAAATTTTATGTTATACAACATAGTTTTTCAATAGAAAATTTATCGTATTTTGCATATTTTAACATTGTAATTCCTATTTGCAATCATTTGCGCTGGCAAATACCCACTCCACCCCCACTTCTGCTTGCAAAATGTCAAAAGAGTTAAGTCGCGAATAAACCGATCCAAAACTCACTTAAAAACCTTCAAGGAGTTTTTCCACCTCTAATTTCAAGATCGGTACGTGATTCACCACTATAGCCCAAAGCAGTTCCGGTCGGAGCGAGTCATAAGAATGGATAACGTAATTGCGGGTATCAACTATTTTTCTGGCTGACGTAATGTTAACATCAGGGGCAATCTTGAGTATGCGATTCATTGCCTCACCAATAATCTCAATATTTCGTTCTACAAATTTCCTAAAGACAAAATCATCAAGAAAAACAGTGTAATTCTTAGATCTCGACTCTGTAGCCACCTCTATCTCTCTAATGGCCTGATGAATATCGATCAAATATTTTTCTACCCTCTCATCCATATATCAGTTGTTTGGTGGCGTCGAGTTCTTTTCTGAAATAGGGGTTTCTGACTGCTACTTCATCAACCAGATCAACCTTTCTGCCCAAGAGATCTTCAAGATCGTGCATAAAGCCAAAAAAGATGTCGGCCCAGTCAAGCCCCTCGGCATTAATAGTATCCGAATCAAAGTCGACAGAAAAATCCACATCGCTTTCATCGTTGAAGCGCGAGGTCAGTATGGATCCGAAAATCCATAATTTTGCAACCTTATATTTTTTACATAAGGCGGCAATCTTGTCAATATTCATCTCTATCAACCTCATAACGTCGCAAAGATAACCATCTTAATCAAAACGACCAAGCAAAATTGGCGTTGATTTTGTCAAAGCGGTCTTAGGGCGCCGGTTTCGGAGTCCATGATGTAGCCTTTGACTGTTATGTCGTGGGCCATCAGGGGGTGATTTCGGATCAGGTCGACGGTCTCGCGGATCGCCTCATCCGTGTCGTCAAATCCGTGAAGCCAGCTGTCAAGGTCGATGCCGCAATGCTTCATCAGATTAATGTTGCTTTCAGGGATGCCACGTTCTTTCATAAGATGTTGCATCTCGGCGCTATCCATACCCTGCACGCCGCATCCGGTGTGACCGATGACCATAATCTCTTCTACTCCGAGCTCATAGACGGCTACGAGCAGGCTGCGCATCGTGCTGTCAAACGGATTGGTGATCGTCGCGCCGGCATTTTTAATGATTTTGACGTCGCCGTTGCGGAAACCGAGCGCTGCAGGCAGCAGCTCGACGAGGCGCGTGTCCATACAGGTCACGATGGCAATGCGCTTGTTGGGATATTTGTCTGTGCGGAAGCGTTCGTAGCCTTTTTCAGCCACAAAACGCCGGTTATGTTCAAGTATTTCGTTAATCATATCACTATAGTTTTTATTTCTTTCTGATGATTGTCATGCCGTCGCGGATGGGGAGGATAACTTTTTCGACGCGGGGGTCGGCTGAGACGAGATCGTTGAAAGCGAGTATGCCTTCAGTCTGGGCGTCGTGAGCATCGGGGTCGACGACCTTACCGTCCCAAAGCGTGTTGTCGGCGATGATATATCCGCCCGACTTTACCCTCGGGAACACCAACTCATAGTAATCGCAATAATTACGCTTATTAGCATCGATAAAGACCAGATCCCACTCGCCGCCGAGCGACTTGATCACATCGAGCGCATCGCCGATATGCAGACTGATGCGGTCGCCGCCGGGAGCCGAGCCGAAGAGCTCGAGCAACTCATCCTCAGCCTCGTCATCGATCTCGACCGTATGCAGCTCGCCGTCAGCGGCGAGACCTTCGGCAAGGCAGAGGGCCGAGTAGCCTGTAAACGTCCCAAGTTCAAGCACCCTCTTGGGCGAGATCATCTTTGACAGCATAGCCAACAGACGCCCCTGCACATGGCCCGAACACATTCGCGCATAAAGCCGCGTCAGATGCGTGCGGCGATAAAGGTCGTGAAGGTGAGACGGCTCACGGTCGATATGCTCCTCGATATACTCGTCAAGCTCCATAGTTCAAGATATTACCGTTGAGCACGAGAATCCACATCGCCAAGTGTGACAGCACCATCAGCGCGAGCAATATCCACATCACATCGCGACGCTGGGGCCAGCATATCCAGGCGCATACGCCTGAAGCGATGACATAGAACGGATAGAACCACACAAACGTGCGGGCCGTCGAGTCGGCAGCAGTCATCGACAGCAGGCTCGGGAAAGCCAACACCGGCAGCATACAGATAATTATAACCACGGTGACCCATAACGGGGTCTTCGGGCGCGGCGCGTTATCATAGTCGCTCATGACTTCTTTTGTTTTTTATTGCGTTTTGATTCTTCTTTCTCGGCCAGATAAGCCTTGACTGTCTCCTCGATGCCCCGCTTTAGCGGATACTGGGTTTTGAAGCCGAAGTCGCGGACAGCGTCTGACACGTCGCAGCTCCAGTTGCGCTGACGCATGATCTTGAATTTGTCACGGTTGAGGGTCGAGGGTTTGAGAGTGGCGACGCCCCATTTCTCGGCCACAACTGAGGCGGCATAGACCGCCCACATCGGCAGTTTGACCGGAATGACCATCTTGCCGCCCAAAGCCTCGGCGACAATCGAGCGGAACTCCGACTGCGTGTAGGCGCGCTCCTCGCTGATAATGTATTTCTTATGCACCACGTCGTTAGCCGCGAGCGCATCAAACATCGCATTGACCAGATCCTCGACATAGATAAATGTCAGCAGCTGCTTGCGGTAGCCGACGCCGAAATCCCAATGGGCGTCGATCGACTTTATCATCATCAGATAGTCACGCTCGTGAGGGCCATAGACTCCGGTCGGGCGGAAAATGATCCACGGGAAGTCAGGCCGCGTCTCCAGAAAGGTCTCGGCTTTGATCTTCGACAGGCCGTAGCGCGTGTTGGGATTAGGGATTGTCGATGAAGTGATCGGCGTGTAGTTTTTCTCGTCGGCAGCGCCGAGGGCGCTGAGCGAACTCATAAACAGAAACCTCTCGGGCACCATCGTCTCCCTCTCGAGCATCACCACGAAATCGCGCAGATAGATAAAATTGATGCGGTTGAAATCAGCGAAGTTGGCACACTTCGTCGCCCCGAGGTTCCAGATCATATAATCCCACTTCCCGGCCTTGGGCGCCGCCTCTTTCAGCGCAGCCGCCATAGCGTCGCTGTCATCATAGTCGAGAACCACAAACTTCAGTCGCTCGTCGGTCAGATAGCGTCGCGACGTTGATTGGCGCACCCCGACCCAGGTGTCATAGCCTCGATCGAGAGCCGCCTTGGCGATAAAGCCGCCGATAAAGCCGCCGGCACCGATAATCAATATGCTTTTTCCCATTATGTTAATGTCAGATATATTTTTCAATGATAGCCTTGCGATAAGTCGCCATAGTTAGGCGGGCAAACTCATCGGCCGAAAAGCGCTTGACGTAATGCTTGCCCCGCGCAGCCAATTTGTCGCGATAATGAGTCTCTGACGACAATCTCTGAGCGTGAGCGACAAAGGCGTCGACATCGTCAGGGTCGACATACACCGCTCCGGGTCCTCCGGCCTCTTCGAGACACGATCCCGTGGCCGCAATCACCGGCGTGCCGACCGTCAACGATTCGATTACAGGTATGCCAAAGCCCTCGTAGCGCGACGTGTAGGACGAAAACTCTGCCATCGCATAGAGAGCGGGCAGGTCGGCAAACGGCGCATTGTCGATCCAGATCACGCGCTCGCTCAGACCGTGAGCCGCCACATAAGCAGCTATCTCGGCGGCATAGTCGCTCTTGCGGTTGCCGACTATCACCAGCGGCAGGTCGAGGCGCTCCAGCGCCCTAACGGCCAGCATCTGATTCTTACGCCCTTGCACAGTACCGACGCTGATAAAATAGCGCTGAGGCAACTGATATGCCGCCCTCACTCGCTGCTTGTCTTCAAAGCTTATCGGCAGCCCGAAGCGGGGGTCGCAACCCTGATAGATTATGTCAATCTTTGCGGGGTCGACCTGATAATCCTCCACCAGGTCATCGCGAGTCTTCTGGCTTATCGCTATCACGCGCGTGGCGTTTTTGGCCGACCGGCTGTACTTGTAGTCATACATCGCGCGGTCGAAAGACTTATAATCCTGCGGCACACGTCGATAGATCAAGTCGTGGATCGTCACCACCGACGGGAAATCAGCCTTGGCGATGTTAAGCGGCAGCTCATTGCTCAGGCCGTGGTAGATCGACACATCGTCCTTGGCGAGCTGACGCGTGATGGCTGTCGAACGCCACAGAGATCCAAAACGGCGGTCAAACGCCGTCGACGGCCCGACCAGCTCAACGTTGCCGCGGGCAAGAAGGGGTGCGAGCCGGTCGTTTTCTCTGATGACCGGCGAATAGAGCCGGTAAGTGTTTCGAGGGAAACCAATTGACAAGGTGTCAATTACATACCGGCTATAATTGCCTAAGCCGGTGTTGTTAGCCACCGCCCGTTTGCCGTCATATCCTATGATTAAACCTTCCATCAACTGCAAATATAACCAATAACTCACTAACCGCAAAAATTATCATAGCAATTGTATCTC
>CAYRFB010000126.1:0-4755 GCA_964423485.1 uncultured Bacteroides sp. | reverse complement strand
GTCGGTCATCATCTCGACTATCTTCGCCCTGACGCTGTCGCCGGTGATGTGTGCCATGCTCCTCAAGCCCGAGAGCGGCAAACGCAAACCTAAGATATTCCGACTTATCAATATGTGGCTCAACCGCGGCAACCGCTTCTACGGAGGCCGCATCGCTGCAGCGCTCGCCAAACCCAAGCGCATGTATGTTGCTTTCGCTCTGGCGCTCATCGCCATCTGGGCGATGAACCGACTGATGCCCCAGAGCTTTATGTCGCCCGAAGACCAAGGCTACTTCACCGTCGAGCTCGAGCTGCCCGAGGGCGCGACCATCGAACGCACACGCGAGGTGACCGACCGCGCCTTGGCCTATCTGAACGCCGATCCCGACATCGAGTATGTGCTCAACGTCACAGGCTCGTCGCCCCGCGTAGGCACCAACCAGAGCCGAAGCACACTGACCGTCATCCTGAAGCCTTGGGAAGAACGCAAGACCCCCGATATCAACTTGATCCGTGAACGAGTGCGCCGCGACCTATCGTTCTATCCCGAGAGCAAGGTCTATATCTTCTCTCCGCCTATCATCCCCGGTCTCGGCACCTCGGGAGGCTTCGAGATGATGCTCGAGGCCCGCGGCGAAACCACCTTTGCCAATCTTCAGGACGCCGTCGACACCCTGATGGCCTACGCAGCCGAGCGACCTGAATTCTCTGACCTCTCGACCTCGATGCAGGCCGAGATACCCCAGCTCTACTTTGACGTGGACCGCGACAAGGCCCAGATGCAGGGTGTGCCGCTGAGCGATATATTCTCTACGATGAAAGCCTTCACGGGGTCGGTCTACATCAACGACTTCAATATGTTTAACCGCATCTATCGCGTCTATCTTCAGGCCGAGGCTCCCTATCGCGCCAACCGCGAGGACCTCAACCTCTTTTTCGTCAAAAGCGCGACCGGCGCGATGATCCCCGTAACCTCGCTCGGCACAACCTACTACACCACCGGACCGGGCACGATCAAGCGCTTCAATATGTTTAACTCGGCGACCATCTCGGGCGAAGCCGCTCACGGTTACAGCACCGGTGAGGCGATGGACGCGCTCGAAGAGTTAGTCGCCACTCACCTGCCGTCAAACATCGGCGTCGAGTGGAGCGGCCTATCCTATCAGCAGAAACACGAGTCGGGCAACACGGGCATGGTGCTCGGCCTGGCCCTGCTCTTTGTCTTCCTTGTGCTCGCCGCCCTCTACGAGAGCTGGGCAGTGCCTTTGGCCGTGATCCTGTCACTCCCGATCGCCGGAGTCGGAGCCTACTTGGGCATCTGGATCTGCGGGCTGGAGAACAACGTCTACTTCCAGATCGGTCTGGTTATGCTCATCGGTCTCGTGGCCAAAAACGCCATCCTCATTGTCGAGTTTGCCAAAGAAGGCATCGACTCAGGCATGCCCGCTCCTAAGGCTGCACTCCACGCCTCGCAGCTGCGTTTCCGACCTATAGTGATGACCTCGTTAGCGTTTATGCTCGGCCTGCTCCCGCTCGTCTTTGCATCGGGACCCGGCTCGGCAGCCCGCCGCGACATCGGCACCGGCGTGTTCTTCGGTATGGTCGTGGCTATCACCGTCGGCATAATCTTCGTGCCCTTCTTCTTCGTGGCCGTGTTCAAGGCCAAAGAAAAACTCAAACGTAAAAAAGAGTCCAAGTCATGACAACAAAATTTACGAGATACACATATTTAGTCATCGCGGCGTTGGCTTTTATCGCGGCCGCAAGCTCTTGCTCTGGAGTCAAGAACCTGAAAAAGCCGTCGCTCGAGCTGCCCGAAGAGACTGTCAAGGGTTACAATGACTCGCTGTCGTTTGCTGACCTGCAGTGGTGGGAATATTATAGCGCTCCGGCTCTCAAATCGCTCATATCCAGGGCACTTGACAACAACCGCGACATGCTCAAATCGGCCGCCAAGGTCGAGGAACTGCGCCAGCTCTACGGCGTCGAAAAACTGAACTACATGCCAGAGATCAGCGGCATCGTAGGCGCGACCAAGGAGACTAACGACTACTATGGCGAAAACTTCAAAAATGCCCCTGAGCTCAGCGTCAAAGGCACAATCAGCTGGGAAGCCAACCTCTGGGGCGCACTGAGCTACGCCAAGCAGAAAGCCGGAGCTCAGTATCTGGCCACGGTTGAGAACATGCGCGCAATGCAGATGACCATCGTCGCCGAAGTAGCGACTGCTTATTTCAACCTCGTGGCACTCGAAAACGAGCTCAACATCGTCAAGATGACCCTTTCAACGCGTCGCGAAGCCCTCGAAAAGGCAAGGCTTCGCTTCGAAGGAGGACTGACATCTGAGACGGTCTACCAGCAGGCAAAGGTGGAGTATGCGACGACGGCCGCAATCGTGCCTAACCTGGAGCAGCGCATCCAGGTGGCAAAGAACGCCCTTTCGCTGCTTGTCGGCGCCTTCCCCGGCGAAAAGTTTGACCTGGGCGAAGAGTCGCTCGATGAAAGCTTGCCCGAAAGTCTGCCGATCGGCCTGCCGTCGACGCTGCTTGAGCGCCGTCCCGATGTGCGCGCCGCCGAGCAGCAGCTTAAGGGTGCTTTGGCCTCTTGCGGCGTAGCCTACAGCAACCAGTTCCCACGCATCAGGCTTGCAGTGACCGGCGGCTGGGAGAACGACGAGGTAGCCAACATCTTCAAGTCGCCATTCAGCTATCTGCTTGGCAACATCACCGGCACCATCTTTGACTTCGGCAAGAACAAGCGCAAGTATAAGGCGTCGATCGCTGCCTACGAGCAGGCCCGGCTGAGCTATGAGCAAAGTGTGCTCAACGCCTTCCGCGAGGTCAACGACGCTGTGGTAACCTACAACAAGCTGCGCGAGACCGCCGCCTTGCGCTCATCTCTTCGCGACGCGGCCCTCAAATATGTCGAGCTCGCCAACATACAGTATATCGCGGGCACCCTCAACTATATCGATGTGCTTGATGCTCAGCGCCGTTACTTTGAGGCACGCATCAGTCTGAGCAACGCCATCCGCGACGAATATCTCGCGCTGGTCAACCTATACAAAGTGTTGGGCGGAGGATGGACGGCCGAATCTCGATAATTTTTGATTCTGAAACGTTATACCTTAACTAACTTAAAACTCATAGTCAAATGGAATTTCTATCACAAGACAAGCTCACGATCGTCGGTGCAGCCGGTATGATCGGTTCAAACATGGCGCAGACCGCGCTCATGATGCATCTTACTCCTAACATCTGCCTCTATGACCCCTATGCTCCCGGTCTGGAAGGCGTAGTTGAAGAGTTGCGTCACTGCGGTTTTGAAGGCGTCAACATCACTTACACATCTGACATCGCCGAGGCCCTGCGAGGCGCAAAATATGTTGTCAACTCAGGCGGCGCAGCCCGCAAGGCCGGCATGACTCGCGAAGACCTTCTCAAAGGCAACGCCCAGATCGCTGAAGACTTCGGCAAGGCCGTCAAGGAGTACTGTCCCGACGTCAAGCACGTTGTCGTGATCTTCAACCCCGCCGACATCACCGGCCTCATCACCCTGCTCTATTCGGGCCTGAAACCCTCTCAGGTTTCTACTCTCGCAGCACTCGACAGCACCCGTCTGCGCAGCGAGCTCGCAAAGTATTTCAAGATTTCTCCCGACAAGATCAAGGGTGCGCGCACCTATGGTGGCCACGGCGAGCAGATGGCCGTATTCGCTTCGAGCGTGACAGTCGACAACCAGCCCCTCATCCACCTCATCAACACCGGCAAACTTCCTGCCGCTGACTGGGCCGAGATCCAGCAGAAGGTGATCCAGGGTGGCAAGAACATCATCGACCTGCGCGGACGCTCATCCTTCCAGAGCCCGGCTTATGTGTCAATCGAAATGATTGCTGCTGCAATG
This sequence comes from uncultured Bacteroides sp., assembly GCA_964423485.1. Classification (GTDB taxonomy): domain Bacteria; phylum Bacteroidota; class Bacteroidia; order Bacteroidales; family Muribaculaceae; genus CAG-873. The sequence continues at coordinate 871 of CAYRFB010000126.1, read as the reverse complement.
GGCGGCAAGCCTTTCACTTGGCCTGTTGGCACATATGTTAACAACGATGAATTCAAGCACATCATGATGGCATGTGAGACTACAATCACTGCCGACGGCACCACCACTAAGCCCTTTGAAGGCACACCCGAAGAAATGAAAGAACTTCAAAAGAGCTATCAGCACCTTTGCAAGCTCCGCGACGAAGTCATCGAGATGGGTGTGTTGCCAAAGATTGCAGATTGGCACCGCCTGAACCCGAACATTGACTAAGCTCGGGCACCCGAACAGCATCTTTAACGGCGGCCGGCGCATCACAGCGTCGGTCGCTTGCTTTTTCTGGCTTAAGATCAGGCTCGGGCATAGGGATGACCGAGTCGGCCAAATTGACGAGCGAGCGTGTCGTGGCGGCGCTAAGATCATCGGCTATGACAAGCAGCGAGATGCCCAGCCGCATCTGCATCGCCACAAGACGCTTCATCACATAAGCGGCTGAAGCATTGCGACCAAACGACAAGGCGGCGATGCGCGTCACCGAGTCGACGATAAAGACCTTCGAAACACCGCTTTTCACAGCATCTTCAATTCCTTCGATCACAATATCGGCATAGTCGCGTCGGTCTTCAGGCGTTTCATACTCAGGCTTATAAATAATCATATTACCCATACGCGAAAGCCTCTCGACATGCGCCTCCAGGCGCGAATCGGTCGAGACATACATCACAATGCGGTTTTGAGCCGTCACTGACTTTGCAACATCAAGAGCCAGAGAGCATTTGTCCGCTTCACGCGGGCCGTAGATCAGAGTTGTGGTTTTTTCCTTCCAGATCTTCTTAAAGTAATAGACTTGCTTTTCTACATTTTTGATAAAAGTTGACAACGTCAAAAATTT
>CAYRFB010000125.1:0-4870 GCA_964423485.1 uncultured Bacteroides sp. | reverse complement strand
CTGTCGGCAAGGTTGATGAGGGCGCGGGTGGCGGCTTTTGTCGTGTCGTGGAAGAGGACGAGGATCGAGATTTTGTGGCGCACTTGCAGGGCGACGAGGCGTTTCATCAGGAATGCCGGCGAGGCGTTGCGGCCGAATGACAGCGCAGCGATGCGGCTCAGTGAGTCGACAATGAAGACCTTGGCGCCAGTCTGGGCGATGGCGTCTTCGAGGTCTTGGAAAACGATGTCGGCGAAATCTGTGGGGTCGTCGGGCGCGGCAAATTCTGACTGGTGGACGTAGAGGCGGCGGTTGCCTTTCATCTTGTCGAGCAGGCTTTTGTTCAGACGGTTAGCGGTGAGATAGAAGACGGGAGTGTTGCGCGCGGTGATCGACAGGGCGATGTCGACGGCGAGGGCGCTCTTGTCGAGTTCGCGCGGGGCGTGAAGGAGACAGGCGGTGTTTTCAGACCAGATGTTTTTGTAGAGATCAGCGTTGGGGCTGAGGGTTCCGATGTAAGAATCGGCCAATTTGAAGCGGTTTTCCATAATGAGTAATTGTGTGTTTAATTAATTATGATGCAAAATTATAATATTAATTTGAATAACGCAAGTATTTTGATGAGAAATGAAGAATGAAAAGTGAAAAGTGAAGAATGGATTGTGATGGCGATGTGCAAGGTTTCGCTGCATCGCAGCGCTTCGAAACTCTTTGACCGCTACGCGGCCAGCTGATAAATGGGGGGGGATAAAGCACCACAAGCTGCGCACCGCCACGCGGCGCTTGCATGTGGCTATCACTCCGTAGCCGCGATGCGGCTGGTCAATCTCTACGAGGTTGGAGCGGGATGAGGGGATGGCGGCCCCTTGTACGGTCGTTGCTTGCAACGACCTGATTCTGAGCCTAAAGCGCTTTTGCCCAGAGCTATAATGGTGGATGGGAGGGGTCGTTGCAAGCAACGACCGTACAAGGCTACGTACAAGTCTCCGGTCAATCTCTCCCTGAGGTTATGCAGATTGCTCGCCTTCGGCGAGCGCGTGGCAGTAGCCTAAGACCTGCCACGCCGGGTCGCGCAGTGGGATTTGGTTATGTGGGGGAATTGTTTTAATTTTGTGGATGGATATTTTATGAGTTTTGATGGAATGAAATGGACTGAGCCTAAGACTTTTGGTGAGATTTTTAATGAGGCGATGACGCGCGTCGGGATGAATGACACCTACGATGAGCAGCGCGCTTCGTTTTTGTGGACTGAAATTGTCGGTCCGACAATCAACCGTTTTACTACGCGCCGATATATCACTAACGGTGTGCTGCACGTCTACATATCGTCGGCTCCGCTGAAAAGCGAATTGTCATTTCTGACCGAAACTCTGAAGAATAGAATTAATGACGCCGTGGGACGCCAAGTTGTCACGTCGATTGTTATTCATTAAAAACTAAAAAACTACAGTTATGTCACAATCACGCGTACCGCAGCCTAAATATGAGTTCCGTCACCGTCAGCCTGTGCAGCTCCGTTTCAACGACATCGATATGCTGGGTCATCTCAATAACTCGGTGTATATCCAGTTGATGGACCTTGGCAAGGCCAATTATTTTCATCAGTTTATCGAGGGGCGGCTTGACCACGACAAGTTGGCGATTGTCGTAGCCAACATCAATTGTGATTTTCATGCCCCGGCCTATCTCGAGGAACGTCTCGAGGTGCTTACGGCCGTAGAGTCAATGTCAGAGAAGTCGCTGCGACTGGAGCAACGCGTGGTCAACGCCGAGACGGGCGAAGTGAAGTGCCGGGCGATCACAACGATGGTCAACATCGACCCCAAGACCGGCCGCGCGGTCGACATCACCCCCGAATGGCGCAAGACGCTGTCTGACTTTGAGCAAAGAGAGCTCTAACGGATCACGATTTCATCGACAAACACAAAGCGCCAGCGATTGAACGCCTGATAGCGGACGTAACGGGCGCGAATGTTTCCGGCCCACGAGAAGGTGCGGAAAGCGACCTTGTTGTCTTTGATAAGGTTAGTGGTGATCTGGGTGAGCTCGGTAAAGTTTTCGCCGTCGTCAGAGTAAGAGATGATGACTTTTTCGGGGAACCAGACTCCGGGAGGGCATAGCTGCATAAAATCGGCGCCGATGTAGGTGATGTCAGTAGGCTCTTCCATATCGATGGTGACGTCGAATGGTTTGTCGCTCTTGCCGGTAAGGAATCCTTGCCAGCGCTTGTCAGAGTAAGTCCATCCGCCGCGCAGACCATCGGTCAAGGTGGTCAGGCCCGCAGCGGCATAGGAGTCATACCATTTGCAGTCATTGTAGGTCACCTTCTTGCCTCGGGCGAGGTGGTCGACGGGCTCGAGGGCCTCGGGGCGATTGCCGACCTCGTTGTGGAGGTCAAACACGTTGTATCCGTCGGATTTAAGACGGTCGTTGAACATCAGGGCTCGCTCGCGGAAATCGGCATAGTCACGCTCAGACTGCGGCGTCCAGGCCACTTCTGAAAGGGCGAGCAGACGGGGATAGAGCATATACTCGGCGTGGTCGTCAGTGGCGATGTACTCAGTGAACATCGTGGCCTCGACGCCTTTGATGTTGCGTCGTGTGTCGACCGACAGCGAGTCAGGGGCCGGGTCAAAGCTATAGACCATACTAAGGGGCTGGTAGCCGCCGATGGCTTCGGGCTGGGTGGCGGGTGCATCCTGATAGCCATCGAGATAGCAGTAGCGTCCGGGGGCCATCACAGCGTTGTGGCCGCTCTCGGCTGCGCGGATGCCATGCTCGGGGCCACGCCAAGAGAGGACTGTGGCATTAGGCGCAAGGCCGCCTTCCATAATCTCGTCCCAGCCGATGAGCGCCCTACCCTTTGAGTTGAGATACTGCTCGATGCGGTGAACGAGATAGCTCTGCAGCTCGTCAACGTCTTTGAGGCCTTCGTCGGCCATGCGCTTCTGACACTTGGGGCAAGTGGGCCACGCCTTTTTCGACGCTTCGTCGCCGCCGATGTTGATATATTCTGACGGGAAAATCTCCATCACTTCGTCGAGCACGTCCTGGAGAAATTCAAAAGTCTTTTCGTTGCCGATACAGAAATCGGAATGTCCATACTGCTCACCGGAGCATGACAGCTCGGGATATGCGGCGAGCACCTCCTCAGAGTGAGCCGGCATCTCAATCTCGGGGATGACGGTGATGAAGCGGTCAGCAGCATAGCGGACGATGTCGCGCATGTCGTCTTTGGTGTAGTAACCGCCGCGGGCACCGGAGTCGGTGCGCTCGCAGTAGTGACCGTCCCACTGCTTCCAGGTCTCACCTTTGCGCCAGGCGGCAAACTCAGTGAGGCGGGGATATTTATCGATCTCTACACGCCAGCCGGCGCCGTCGGTCAGATGGAGGTGGAGTCGGTTGAGCTTGAGGCGCGCCATCGCGTCGATCTGCTTCTTGATAAACTCTTTGTCGCGGAAATTACGGCTCACGTCGATCATCACACCGCGATAAGGGAAGCGGGGCGAGTCGCTGACTGTCATCGCGTCGACGCGACCGTCATTGGCCTCGGCGATCTGCCTTACGGTCTGCAAGCCGTAGAAGAGACCGGCCGCGTCGGAGGCGGTAATGACAATGCGGTTTTTATCAACGACCAAGTCATAGCCTTCGGTCGGAATGTCAGAGTCAGAAACGAGGCAGAGGTCGATCTGGTTTTTAGACTTGGCTGACTTCTCGGCCATCGCGGGGAACTGCTCGGCAAGATAGTTTTTCAGATAAGTGACATCTGAGCCGGTCGCTCCCGTAAGGCGCCAAGACGTATTGGTGTCAATCACAAAATATTTGTCGTCGGCGAGCTGCACGGCTGCAGGCCGGGGCACAACATCCAACTCAGCGGCCACTGCCGGCAGGCAACCAAGAGAGAGAGCCAATATGATAGAAGCAAAAATTGATTTCATAAGGATCGGATTTAAAGATTACACCGCAAAGGTACATAATTATGTCACATACAACAAGACCCGAAGGCAAAAGTCTTCGGGTCGCGGTGTAAGATTACAATATGACTCCCGGATTATGAGCCGAGGTATGATTTGAGGAGGCGGCTGCGCTGGCCTTTGAGGCGGCGGATAGCCTTCTCTTTGATCTGACGGACGCGCTCGCGGGTGAGGTCAAACTTCAGACCGATCTCCTCGAGGGTCATTTCCTGACAACCGATGCCAAAGAACATCTTAAGGATTTCGCGCTCACGCTCGTGGAGCTGACGGAGGGCACGCTCAACTTCATTAGAGAGTGACTCCTGGTTGAGCGAAGCGTCGGCCATAGGCGAATCATCGTTGGTAAGAACGTCGAGCAGACTGTTGTCCTCGCCTTCGACAAAGGGGGCGTCAACGGAGATGTGACGGCCTGAAACCTTGAGGGTGTCGGCAATCTTCTCAACAGGCACGTCGAGGGTCTCGGCGAGCTCCTCGGGTGATGGACGACGCTCATTTTCCTGCTCAAATTTTGAGAGGGCCTTGCTGATCTTGTTGAGTGAGCCGACCTGATTGAGGGGGAGACGGACGATGCGCGACTGCTCGGCAAGCGCCTGGAGGATCGACTGGCGGATCCACCACACGGCGTAAGATATAAATTTGAAGCCGCGTGTTTCGTCAAACTTGCGGGCAGCCTTGATTAGGCCGAGGTTGCCTTCGTTAATAAGGTCGGGAAGGGAGAGGCCCTGGTTCTGATATTGTTTAGCCACTGACACCACGAAACGAAGATTTGCGCGGGTAAGCTTTTCGAGCGCAGCCTGATCGCCTTCGCGGATGCGCTGGGCGAGTTCAACTTCTTCTTCGACAGTGATAAGTTCCTCGCGACCGATTTCCTGAAGATATTTGTCGAGCGAGGCGCTTTCGCGGTTAGTAATTGATTT
>CAYRFB010000124.1:0-5040 GCA_964423485.1 uncultured Bacteroides sp. | reverse complement strand
CATCCTGGTGGTCACCGAAGATGCTCAGTGCGTGCGAAGCGAGTGTACGGGCCGAAACATGGAAGACTGACGGCAGCAACTCGCGGGCGATCTTATACATGTTGGGGATCATAAGGAGCAAGCCCTGCGAAGCAGTGTAGGTGGTGGTCAGCGCACCGGCCTGAAGCGAACCGTGGACTGCGCCGGCGGCGCCGCCTTCTGACTGCATTTCCTGCACGAGGACAGTCTCGCCGAAGATGTTTTTACGGCCTGCTGCGGCCCACTCATCGACATATTCTGCCATAGTCGACGACGGAGTGATAGGATAGATTGCAGCTACCTCCGAGAACATATAGCTCACGTGGGCAGCGGCCTGGTTGCCATCACAAGTCAAGAATTTCTTTTCTTTACTCATAACTGTAGTTAGTGGTTTTATACGAAAATTGATTTGTTCAATTTTTACATCAGCGGATTATCTTCAAATGAAAATCCACGCGAAGATACAACTTTTTAATCTTATTTACAACTGATATATAATTAAATATTTTTCGCTTCTATCACCTGACGATTACTTTTCGCGCTCCGCCGGGGGTCGCAACGATGTAAAGGCCTGACGCCGGAGCCTTGAGGATCGCACATCCGCTGCCGTCTGCCGTAGCCGCAACAACGATTCGGCCGGTCGGGTCAATGAGTCTGACCGATGTGCCGGGCGCGCCCTGATAGCTTACACTGCTGCCTGAAACCGCTACGCTTTCAGCCGCTCCACACTCCACATCGCCGATGCCGGCGCCGTCACCCATCGTGACAATCTGAGTTTCTGACCATGACGAGCGACGACCCGCTCCGTCGAGCGAGCAGACTTTGTATTCATAAGTCTTCACTCCGGCCAGGAGTCGGTCGATAGTATAGTTGCAAACATCGCCCACCGGCAGCATGTCATAGCCCTCGAGCTTTTTATAGCCAACGCCCGAAGCCGAGACCATAAAATCGTCGAGCGCACCGTTGCCGAGGCTCTGAGAGTAGGTGAGGCGCACCTGTCTGACCCCTTCGGTGATGTCGTCAAAAGTGTGGGTAACACCCGTGGTCCTGTCGAGGCCGGTGCTTCCCAGCTCTATCCAGTCAGCGCCCAAGAGGCCCTCGACCGTCACCTTCGACGCCGAGTTGGTCGAATAACCCTTAAGCCAGAACTTCACGCTCTCCACGTCAGTGTCATACTTTCTGGTCATCAATCCCATGCCTGACTTTGACAGTTTAAGCGAAGGCAAAGCCTCGCCATAGCTGCCGTCAGCATAGTAGAGCGCCCCGGCTCCGCCGAGCAGCGACCACCCGGCCGGCAGAGTGACAGCACCCTCGACTTCAGTGAAATCAGCCGTCTCGACCACCGACTCGGCGTCTTCGATATAAGCCCTGACTGACAGCAGGTAGCCGGCTGCTCCTTCCGACGGTTCCCAGGCTGCTTCAAACCAATTTTCGCCCATCGCCGATGGCTCTTTCACGACCGGCACAGCCGCGTCACAGCGGCCGCCGGCTACGTTAAAGCGTATCACACCGTCGACCTCTTCGATCTCCGTGATGGGCAGTCCGAGTTTTTTGCCGCTCCATGTCTTCATTGACGGCGTGGTATTATCGGTAAACGATGTCACCCCGAGCGACCCCGGGAAAGCATAGTCAGCCAATGCCTGATTATAGGCCACGTCTGACGTAAAGTCGCTCATCTTCACCCACGATCCGCGGGCTTCCTCGATGTCGACATAATTGTGCTGACGCTGAGTGTTGACCGCGTTCCAGGTCCAGGCCGATTTGTTATAATCAATGTGCCACACCAACATGCCGTGACCGGGCAGATATTTGTCCCAACCTGTCTGCTGACGGTTTTCAAATAGGAAAAACTCATTTTCGCTCTCAGTCTGAATCACACACGCGCGATTGCTCTCGTTGAGAGCCTCGAGCTCGACACATTCGCAGTTGTCAAGCACCTGGAGATCAATCCATCCGAGCGCATTACGAGCATAAGCCGAGTAAGCCGGCGGAGTGCGGCCGTTGTTGTTATACGGGCCCTGGTCGAGCACATCCCATGATCCTGGGGTCCACTCGCCGAATGTGCCTGACGTCACATAAAGATCAGGCAGCCCGAGCACGTGAGAAAACTCGTGGACAAACGTTCCGATGCCGCAAGGCACATCCTGACGGTTAGCGTCTTTCTCAAGCTCATTTGAGCAGGCATATTTCTCGATTTTCACACCGTCAAGTTCCAGCTCGAGCGAGCCGTAAGACAATGACCACTGGTGAGGCCAGATCGAGTTGGCCGGGCCATAGGTCGCCTCGCCATAACCGGCATAAAACACAAATACATTGTCGACATAGCCGTCGCCGTCAAGGTCATACTCCGAGAAGTCAATCTCATCGTCAAGACCGACACAGGCATCATAGATCATCTGGGCTGCATTCTTGTCACTGCCGCTGGCGTTGTTGGCGCCATAATAATCCATCGGCTTTGACAGCTTGACCGGACCGTAGACATCAAACTCCGGCACAAACTGGCCCATCGACGAGTCGATGAAGTAATCTCGCGCCGAGCCCGACGCGCCATACAGGTCAAAGCCCTCGCTGTTGAGCATATCAGAGAAGAACTCTCTGTCGCAGCCCTCCGAGAATTTGACATCTTTATACTCAGCCAAAATCACGAGCCCCTTCAGCTCCTTGCGTCCGTAGAACGCATCATCTGACAAGCCTATGCCGCTGTTGGCCGAGCGCGATCCGACGGCCGCGTCAACAGGCCGTGTGACCGACATCGGAGACGCCTCATACCGGGCTTCAAAAGCGCTCTGCAGCCTGCTCTTGTCTATCGCCTTGACGATTTCCATATCCGCAGCCGACAAGTTGCCGCCCACTCTCACCGAGGTAGCCTTCAGCGCGCCGTCGGCGCCGAAATCGGCGTAATGATAAAAGCCGTCTGCAGCGGTCACCACCGGGTAACCGTCGACAGTCAGAACCATGTGAGCGCGTTCATCACCAATCTTTTGTAAAGCAACAGTCGAGCCATCAGGCTGAGTAAAAACGATCGGACCCCGCTTTGCGGGCACAGCTGAGGCCGCAATCGGGAATATAGCCGCCAATGCTGCGGCCAATATAGTTTTTTTCATTATATATCAAGAAATTATAATTCATCATTTTATAGTTGCAAAGTTAGCTCATTTTTCGCGCAATTCATTTATGTCCGTAGTTAATTTTGACTAATTGACGATTTAAATTACGCCAATATTTAGAAAAATGTGCTTTTTTATCTTTATTACCACATCAATTTAATTACAAAATAATTATCTTTGCGTAATTTTTCCAAAAGAACAGTCAATAACAGAAATGAACATAGACGATATTACCGTAGCGTTTGCCGAAGAGAAGCATGCCGTCCATGCCCCTCACATCTGTGACCTCATCTACGAATCCGCCTTACAGCGCGGCACAGGCATCGCTCGTCGCTCCAATGAATATATCGCAGCCAAGATCACAGGCGGTAAAGCCGTGGTTGCTCTTCATGGAGACAAATTAGTCGGCTTCAGCTATATCGAGTGCTGGGGTCACGGTGACTTTGTCGCAACATCAGGTCTGATTGTCGATCCTGAATACCGCCATCTCGGACTCGCGGCGCGCATCAAAGAAAAGACCTTTGAGCTCGCCCGTATGAGATTTCCCTTTGCCAAAATATTCAGTATCACCACATCGCTCCCGGTTATGAAGCTTAATTCCCGTATGGGCTACAAGCCCGTCACTTTCTCTGAGCTGACCGACGACGAGGAGTTCTGGCAGGGATGCCAGGGTTGCGTCAACTATGACATTCTCCAGCGCAACAACCGACGCATGTGTCTATGCACCGGCATGCTCTTCGACCCCAAGAATCCGGCCGAAAACGCTACCCGAGCCACGCCCTACATGATTTTGCTCCGAAACAAGCTCGGTAAAATGCTCCGTCTAAAAAAATAATCCTCTTACACATTATTTAATCCCCAACCTTTTTGTCAATGGAAAAGAAAAAAAAGGTCGTGTTGGCCTTCAGCGGAGGCCTCGACACATCATTTGCAGTCAAATATCTCTCTGAAGACTTAGGCTACGAAGTCCACACCGCCATCGCCAACACCGGAGGCTTCAGTGCCGACGAGCTCGCTGCGATCGAAGCACGCGCAAATGCCCTCGGCGCTGCGTCTCACACCTCACTCGACGTCACTAAAGACTATTATGACAAGAGCATAAAATATATGGTGGCCGGCAACGTTCTCCGCAACGGCACCTATCCCATCAGCGTATCGTCAGAACGCATTTTCCAGGCTATGGCCATCATTGAATACGCCAAGAGCATCGGCGCTGACGCTATCGCCCACGGCTCGACCGGAGCCGGCAATGACCAGGTGCGTTTCGACCTCACTTTCCAGATAATGGCTCCTGACATTGAAATCATCACCCCGACCCGCGACATGACTCTCACCCGCGAGTATGAAATCGACTATCTCAAGAACCATGGCTACGAAGCCGACTTCAAGAAGATGGAATACTCTATCAACAAGGGTCTGTGGGGCACAAGCATCGGTGGCAAGGAGACACTCCACTCTGAGCAGACCCTCCCTGAGCACGCTTACCCCTCTCAGGTCACCGCTCAAGGCGAGGAGCGAATCACCATCAGCTTTGACCAAGGTGAGATATCAGCCGTCAATGGCCACAAGTATGATGACAAGATCGAGGCAATCCGCAAGGTCGAGGAGCTCGGCGCAAAATTCGGCATCGGCCGTGACATGCACATCGGCGACACAATCATCGGCATCAAGGGCCGCGTAGGATTTGAGGCCGCTGGCCCCATCCTGATCATCGCCGCTCACAAGATGCTCGAAAAGCATACCCTCACCAAGTGGCAGCAGTATTGGAAAGACCAGGTGGGCACATGGTATGGCATGTTCCTGCACGAGGCTCAGTATCTCGAGCCCGTGATGCGCGATATCGAGAAGATGCTCGAAAGCTCGCAGAGAAACGTCACAGGAACCGTGGAGCTCATACTCCGCCCCTACTCTTACA
>CAYRFB010000123.1:0-5111 GCA_964423485.1 uncultured Bacteroides sp. | reverse complement strand
AAAACAAGGGCGCCCGATCTCACTTCGAGCGCCCTTGTTTTTTGCTAAATTTTACTGTTATGACTTGGAGTCAGAGTCTCCTGATTGGGTTGTCTGTGTTGTTTGAGTTGTTTGAGTTGCTTGAGGCGCTTCAGTCGTCTGTGCTGACTGATTCTGCTGAGCCTCGTAAGCCTCTTCGGCAGCCTTGATCTTTGCCTGAGACTCTGGATCCTTCTGCCAGTGGAAAGGCACGAAGTCTGTGCCCTGAGCCACCCACGACGGTTTGCGGAAATGGAGGATGATAAACGGAGCGACCACAAAGATCACAACGCCTCCGATAAGCACTGAGTACCAAACAGTGTTAGAACCCATCGAGATCTGCGACGGTGGGAAGAAGCTGAGGATAAACGCGATAAGCGATCCTGCAAAACCTACACCGCCTACGACCCACATCAGCCAGTTGCCCTTGCGGCCGATACGGAACGGACGCTTTGCGTCTTTCATCGAATAGCGCAGATAGATCGCAGCTGAGAACATCAGCAAGTAAGCTATAAGATAGAGCAGCACAGTGAGCTGTGAAAGTATCTGATAGAAGCTCTCGACTGAAGGCATCACGACGAAGAGCAATGCAAGCACCGTGACGGCGCCACCCTGTATGAGAAGGATGTTTTTCTGCACGCCGCTCTTATTGGTCTTCTGGAAGAAGGGAGGCAGATAGCCGGCCTGACCGACTGCAAACACACCTTTCGACGGACCGGAAACCCATGTCAGCACACCGGCGAGCACACCAAATGCCAATGCGATGGCGATGACGGGGGTAAACCAGCTTGCGTGGAGATACTGGAAGTAATTGTCAAAACCGACAAGCAGACTTTGCACAAGGTTAATGTCTTTGGCCGGGATGATGACGCCGAGGGCAAATGTTCCGAGCACGAAAATCGCAACAGTGATCAGCGCGCCGAGGAACACGGCCTTAGGATAATTGACCGTCGGATTCTTAACTTCGCGCACATGGATACCCGACATCTCCATGCCTGCATAGAAGAGGAAGATCGAAGCTGCGAGCACAACGTTGTCGAAATTGCTGAAATCGGGGATGAAGCTGCCGTGGAGATTCATCTGGGGAGTGCCGCCGGTGCAGAGATAGATGACGCCTAACACCACGAGCAGACCGGCGGGGATGATGGTGCCGACAATACCGCCGATTTTTGATACCTTGCCGACCCAACCGAGACCTTTCATTGAGATCAAGGTCGCGAGCCAGTAAATGGCGAGCACCACTACAATGGTGTAGATCTTATTAGCGGCCAGATGCGAGTCGGCCACGTGGTCCATGCCGATGAACGCAAGCGACACGGCGCCAAAGGTCAGCACGGTCGGAAACCAGATCGTACTCTCTATCCACTGTAGCCAAATGGCAAGGAAACCCGGTTTACGTCCGAAGGCCTCCCCTACCCATCTGAACATACCGCCTTGCTGATACGGGAACATAGCTGCAAGCTCTGCGGCAACCAGCGACACAGGGATAAGGAATACCAATGCCGCAAACAAATAATAAAATGCCGAACTGATGCCGTATTCGGCTTCGGCCGGAAGCCCTCGTAGCGACACAACCGCAACGACGTTCATAATCACGAGCGTGAAGACGCCGAGTTTTGCCGCAGACTTAACATTGGAAGTCATAGTTGTAATGTGTTTAGTTAAACGTATAGGTTGCTTTTTTTGTAATTGCTATCAGTCTAAAATTTCGACATTCTGGCCGTTGAACACTCCCAGACCGAGCTTGGTGACGAACGCCTTGACGGCTGCCTGACCCTTGACCGAGTTGCCGGCTTTGTCGAGAGGGGGCGCAAAGGCTGCGACGCCCATCACGCCGGGTAGCACTCCGACCACTCCGCCGCCGACTCCGCTCTTGGCCGGAATGCCTGAGCTGAAAAGCCAGTCGCCGGTGTGCTCATAAAAGCCGACCGTAGCAATCATACTCGTGATTTTAGGCATTAAGTCGGAGTCAAACACTTGTTTGCCGGTCACCGGATTTTTACCGGCATTGGCGATCGTGGCTGCCATGATCGCAAGCTGCGATGATGTGATGCCTAACGAGCACTGACGCGTGTATAGGTCGAGACTCATCTCGGGGTCATCATATATTCGGTTATAATTTTTCAGCAGCCACGCTATCGAGCGGTTGTTGAAGTTTGTGGCGCTCTCGCTCTTATACAGCTCGTCGATCAGTTGGGGCGCCGAGCCGCAGAGATCGGTGATGTTGCCGACGATCGCCTGCCACTTGGCGTCGCTGTCGCCCACGGGTGTGACCATCGAGCACGCTGTTATAGCGCCTGCGTTGACAAGCGGTGTCGAGGGATGATCGTTTTCAAGCAAGATTGCAAAAATCGAGTTGAACGGCAGGCCGGTTGCGTCAGCGCCGATCTTGTTGAGCACGGTCTGCGCGCCGCTCTGCTGCATCACAAGTATGGCCGTCGGCACCTTTGACACTGACTCGATGCCAAATTTATAGGTCGTGTCACCAATGTTTATCGAATCACCATCAGGAAGAGTGATGCTTAAGCCAAAAAGATTTGAATCGATGTTGGCCAGATAAGGGATATAGTTGGCGTTGGCTCCGCCGGTCAGACCTTTCACCTCATCATAAGCTTCCTGAGCAGCATCTCTGATCTGTTGTTTGGTTATTGTCTTCATATTGTTAATCTATGACCTGAATGAAACTAAAAATCCGGCGAACCCACAATCCTTCGGATAATGATCAAGAAAGTGTGAGGTTCGCCGGAAGATTCTTATAACAGGTGTGGAGAATGACTACTCCTTAAGCTTATTTTTTTGCTCGTGGACCGTTATGGTTAAAGGTCTTCGCTGCGACGGGAACATTCTTTTCCATCGCGATGCGGGTCGTTGTCGGATATTCGAGGGCGTTAAGCTCTTTGACTGCGCTTGTGATATCGTTGATCAACTGATCGCACATATCGCGGCTGAAGCCCTGCTTGCAAAGGATACGCATCACGACCATATTCTCGATGTTGACAGGCATTGCATAAGCCGGAACCATCCAACCGTGCTGCTGGAGCTTATCCTGGAGATCATAGAGAGTCCAGTTGACTTTCTTCTGCACCTCAGGCTTCATCAGCCATGTGACGATAGGATTAGGCACGTCTTCTGAATATGGCTGGAACTCGGGCATCTGAGAAATCTGAGTGTGGAAATACTTGGCGATTTGGAGTGAGTTGTACTGGATGTTCTTATAGCCTTCAAATCCGAGGCGGATAAACTGATAGTACTGTCCGAGGATCTGTGCGGCCGGACGTGAATAGTTAAGACCGACCTGAGTAACCTCTGCTCCAAGGTAATCGACAGTAAATGACATATCAGAGGGCAGATACTGTTTGTCTTTCCAGATCACCCAGCCGAGGCCAGGATAAACAAGGCCGAACTTATGGCCAGAGGTACTGATTGAAAGCACCCACTTCAGGCGGAAGTCCCATTTCTTTTCAGGGAAGAGGAACGGCAGGATGAAACCGCCACTGGCTGCATCGATGTGGATGCAAACCTCATTGCCTGTTTCCTTATTATATTTGTCAAGAGCTGCGTCAAGAGCCTCGACGTCATCGTTAAGACCGGTCCAGGTCACACCTTCGATAGCAACGACACAGATTGTGTTTTCGTCACACATTTTGATGGCCTGGTCAATATCGAGGGTCGTATGTTCGGTGCTGAGGGGCACTTGTCGCATCTCGATGTTCCAGAGAGTAGCGAACTTCTCCCATACAACCTGATAGCCGGCTGAAATTACAAAGTTAGGTTTGTCATACGGCTTTCCTGCTTTCTTGCGACGCTCAATCCAACGTTTCCACGCTGCGATACCACCGAGCATACAGGCTTCTGAAGAGCCTATAGCAAGCGCGCCTGTTTTCCATTTGTTAGTCTCGGGTGTATTCCATAGATTGGCCATAATGTTGATACACTTCTGGCACATCACTGCAACTCGAGGATATTCGGTCTCATCAATATAGTTGATATTGATGGCTTCGTTCATCAGTCGGGTGGCGTAATCGTCCATATAAGTTGTCACAAACGTGGCGAGATTAAGCCTCGGCTGAGTCTGGGCGAAAGTTTCATCTTTCACCATCTGATAGGCTACTTCGGGCGTTGTCGGTCCGTCAGGGATTTTTTCCACTGGAGAGGGTTGAAGCATTGCATCTGATCCGAAAGGTTCGGATTTAGCATCGCCGCTGCGGAAATTTTTGTCAATCATAGTTGTAAGTTTTAAATGTTTAACTTGAATGCGAAGTAGCCGTAAAAATTTATGGTTATCAGCCGCACTATGACACATAAACAAGAGGAGCCACAAAAAGTTAAGGGCAAACCGTTAAAAAACATTAATCGCAAAAAAAAATACTCGCCGGCAATAAAAGCCGACGAGTATTTTAAGCCAAAATTTTTCTGCTGATAAAATTATCAGTTGTTGCGGGGAGCGCCGCCGCTACGGTTGTTGCCGCCTTCGCGGTCGCGACGCGGGCCGCGGTCACCACGGGGACGGTCACCGCCTTCGCGACGAGGACCGCGTTCGCCACGGGGCGCACGCTGGGGTTCAACCCAACCTTCGGGTTTGGGCTGGAGCGCACGCATTGAGAGGCGATATTTACCGGTTTTCTTGTCGATTTCGATGAGCTTAACCTCAACCTCATCGCCCTCCTTGAGGCCAGATGCCTCCATATTGTCAAGACGATCCCAAGAGATTTCAGAGATGTGGAGGAGGCCGTCGCGGTTAGGCATAAACTGGACAAACGCGCCGAAGTCCATCATATTGACAACCTTGCCTTTGTAAGTCTTGCCTTCTTCGGGGAGCTCGACGATTGCATTGATCATTTCGAGAGCCTTGTCGATAGAAGCCTTGTTGGCGGCTGCGACTTCGATGTAACCATGGTCATCAATTTCATCAATTGAAACTGTAGCACCGCTGACTTCCTGAATGCCCTGAATAATCTTTCCGCCCGGGCCAATGACAGCACCAATAAGATCTTTGGGGATAGTCATAGTCACGATGCGAGGCACATGAGGCTTGTAGTCTTCGCGGGGCGCGGGGATAGTCTGATTGATGATGTTGAGGATGTGGAGACGAC
>CAYRFB010000122.1:0-5202 GCA_964423485.1 uncultured Bacteroides sp. | reverse complement strand
ACAAAAAAAGCTACCGCTGAAATCAACGGTAGCTGTGGAGTATTTTGCTAAAAAATTTCTTTACGATAGCTTGGCGAGGGCCTCGGCAATGCGTCGCATAGCCTCAGTGATATTCTCGTCAGAGGTAGCATAGCTGAGGCGGATGTAACCCGGAGCGCAGAATGCGTCACCGGCAACTGTGGCAACGTGGCCGACCTCAAGCAGATACATAGCCAGATCAGAGGCATCGTTGATCACACGGCCATCGCAGCTCTTGCCGAAGTATGCACTGACCTCGGGGAAGAGATAGAAGGCGCCCTTGGGCTCGTTGACCTTCAGGCCGGGTATCTCGCGGGCGAGCTTGACCACGAGGTTGCGACGACGCTCAAACGCCTGGCGCATCTCTTCAACGCAGGCCTGCGAGCCGGTGTAGGCCGCCTCGGCGGCCTTCTGGGCGATCGATGATGCGCCCGAGGTGTACTGGCCCTGAAGCTTGGTGCAAGCCTTGGCGATGGACATCGGAGCAGCGCAGTAACCGATGCGCCAGCCGGTCATAGCGTAAGCCTTTGACACACCGTTGATCACCACGGTGCGGTCGGCGATCTCGGGGAAGGATGCGAGCGAAGTGAACGACCCGGTATAATTAATGTGTTCGTAGATCTCATCGGCGAGCACGATCACGTCGGGATAATCGGCGAGCACATTGACAAGCGCCGCGAGCTCATCGCGGGTATAAACCGAGCCTGTCGGGTTAGAGGGCGAGCAGATTAGCAGCATGCGGGTGCGCGGCGTGATGGCTGCGCGCAGCTGCTCGGGAGTCATCTTAAAGTCGCTCTCGATGCCTGACGGTACCAACACGTTGACGCCCTCGGCCAACTTGACCATCTCTACATAGCTCACCCACGCCGGGGTCGGGATGATGACCTCGTCGCCGGGATTGACCGTGGCAAGTATCACGTTGCATAGAGCTTGCTTTGCGCCGCCCGACACCACGATCTGCTCGGGGCGATAAGCGAGGCCGTTTTCATTAGAAAGCTTATCAGCAATCGCTTTGCGCAGACTCATATAGCCCGGCACAGGCGAGTAGAACGAGAAATTATCGTCGATCGCACGCTTGGCAGCCTCTTTAATATGAACGGGGGTGTTGAAGTCAGGCTCGCCGACCGACAAGTTGATGACATCTATGCCCTGAGCCTTCAGCTCATTGCTTTTCTGCGACATGGCGAGCGTCTGCGACGCTGCCAGATTGTTGACACGCTTTGAAATAAAATCCATATCTGTAATACTTGGTTTTCCCGACAAAGGTACAAAGAAATTTGCGAAAAAGCGACATCAGGCATTATAATAATGGATTTAGTCTTTTTTAACGGTCTTCGGCTCCCGATTCATCCTTTTCGCCTTACCTTTGTAATCGTGTGTAGAAATCTACAACTGTATATTTTTATGAAAAAACTATTGATCATACCGGTTCTGATGGCGGCTTTGGCGGCGTGTAATGATGAGGTTTTCATTAAACCTCTGACCGTTGAGCCGATGAACCATACTCTCGAGTGGACCGGCGGCAGCGGCGAGTTCACAGCCAATCAGGACATCGACTATGTCTACTCGATCATTTACCGCTGGGTTAATGGCCGTGGATTGCCGCTCGACAACAAGACGATGCAATATACTCTCGACCGCTACACCAACAGCGTCAACATCTCGAACGAGCTCTGTGACATCACGCTCTCAAAAGACCATAATGGCCAGCTCGTTGTCGAATCGGGCTACAACCTGTTTCCTGACACAATCTATATGAATATCGAAATCAGCAGCCTCTATGAGACTGAGGCCAGGGCCATACGCATTATGCCTTCACCCGGCTTTGGCCACGGCGAGATCAGCTATGACCTCAATCAGTGCTGGTATGACGAAGCGTCTGACACGATTATGCTCATGCACCTCGGCCACTTCGGTGAGCTCAGAGATTTCACTGTCTGCCAGAAAGGCTATGTGCTCGCGCGCTCTTATGCTCACTTCAGCCCTTACGAAAAACTGCTGAGCGACAATATCTTCGGGCGCTCGCCTTTTGAAGTCGACGAGGTGACGGTCAATGGCTGGAACTGGGAACTCTCGGGCCGGAAGATCAAATACAGCTCGGAATATCAGCCGGCATCGGGCGACTCGATCGTGCTTGACGAAGACCTGGTTGTGACCCTCAGGCCGCAGACCGAATATCGCATCAAGGCCGTGATCAACAGCGAGCAGCGCGGGTTTAACTACACTTTGCCCGCGATCAGCCCCGTCGAAGGTCTCGGCGACAAGACAGTCGAAGGCGTATTCTGGCTCATCAATCCGGTGAGCTATGAGATTTTAATAGAAACCAATGAAATCAAGGAGCAATGAGACGATTGAATATAGCAATGCTGACGCTCGCGTCTTGGATAACAGCTCTTTGCGCTACCACCGACAGCATCGCCGACAGCCGGACCCTGACACAATGGGGCATCGAGGTCGGCGTCAACAGCTCGATGATCATACCTACTAACAGCTTTCTCAAATCAGTCAGCGGAAATGACGCTGTGATCGCTCCCGACCTGCGGGCAGCCTTTGCATTCGGTCAGCGCTCGCGCTACGGACGGATGTTCCGCGGAGTGCGTCAAGGTCTTGCCGTCGGGCTTGACAATATCTTGCCCCACTCCTCGCTCGGCACTCCGGCTTTGGTCTATCTATTTCAGAGCGTAAGGATTACGGGCAATCAGCGATTATGGCTCGAGGGCGAATGGAATTTCGGGCTCTCGGCCGGATGGTCAAAGTATAATCCCGACGCCGAGATCGTCAACAACGCTATCGGATCGCGCGTCAATGCGATGCTCGGCATAGGCGTGTCAGGCGTCTACTCGCTCTCTGACAGATGGCGGCTCAAGGCCACCCTCAACGCCATCCATTATTCTAACGGCAACACCCATCTGCCCAACGCCGGCGTCAACTCTGTCGGCCTGATGATCGGCGCGCAATATATCTTTGATCCTGCGCCGACGTCGGTGTCAGAGCTGCCACTCGAGTCATTCAAGCGCGGATTCTCCTACGACGTCACCGCCTATGGAGCCGCCCGCCGACGCATCGCTGCTGACGGCAGCGGAGAGTACACGATACTCAAAGGGTCGTTTGGCGTGGCCGGTGTCAACGTTGCGGCTATGTATGACCTCAACCGATACTTCCGCTTCGGAGTCTCAGCCGACATGCAGTATGACGAAAGCGCCAACTTGGCCCGTCACCTCGTCGAAAACTCTTACGGCGACAACATAAAGTTCTACCGCCAGCCTTTTGCCGACTGCTTTTCAGCCGGACTCTCGCTGCGCGCCGAACTGACGCTGCCCATATTCAGCATCAATGCCGGTATCGGCCGTAACATCATCGCTAACGGTCCCGACACACGCATCTTCTATCAGACACTCGCTCTGAAAGCCTATGTCTGGCGCGGCGGTTTTCTGCAAGTCGGCTATCAGCTGAGCAATTTCCACCTGCCCAACAATCTCATGCTCGGCGTGGGTTACACATTCGGCCGCAAACTTTGATGACCCGTATTGATTTGTTTCCGAAAAATTGATGTATATTTGCAGTGTGAATAAACAAACATCCATATCACATTATCAACACTAACAAATTCAAGTTATGAAAAAGAAATTTATCTGCACCGTTTGTGGCTACGTTCACGAAGGTGATCACGCTCCTGAGAAGTGTCCTATCTGCGGCGCCCCCGCATCAAAGTTCAAAGAAATGGATGATGCCGCTGAGCTCAAGTTTGTCACTGAGCACGAAATCGGCGTTGCCAAAGGCTGCGACGAGCAGATGATCGCTGACCTCACCGCCCACTTCAACGGCGAGTGTGCCGAGGTCGGCATGTATCTCGCTATGGCCCGTCAGGCTGACCGCGAAGGCTATCCCGAAATCGCCGAGGCCTTCAAGCGCTACGCTTGGGAAGAAGCCGAACACGCATCTAAGTTTGCCGAACTCCTCGGCGAATGTGTTTGGGACACCAAGACCAACCTCGAAAAGCGTATGGCTGCCGAAGCCGGTGCCAACGAAGACAAGATGCGCATCGCTCGCCGCGCTAAAGAGCTCAACCTCGACGCCATCCACGACACAGTTCACGAAATGGCTAAAGACGAAGCTCGTCACGGTCAGGGATTCCAGGGCCTCTACAACCGCTTCTTCAAGAAATAATCACTTTTTTCATTGGATTTTAGGAGCGTCGTCCCGCCAAATCGGGTCGGCGCTCTTTTTTTTCTGAAAGTCGCGGCAGTCGGCATTGGCGATTTCTTGAGCCGCTGACGCTCGAGGGCCCGGCGCTGCTGGCGGGTCATAGTGGTTGGGAAAGAGGGCTCAGGGAGCTCGGAGATCCCTGAGTTCTCAGAGATTGTGATTTCAGATGCCGCGAGGGCGAGAAGGGCATTGTTGGCCGACTTGGTGGTGTCGTCGGCGAGCACGAGGATTGAAAGCTTGCACTTCACCTGCAGAGCCACCAAGCGCTTCATAATGTAAGCCGCCGACGCATTGCGCCCGAACGACAGCGCGGCTATGCGAGTGATCGAGTCGATTACAAAGGTGCGGATGCCGGTTTCGCGCACGGCTTCCTCGATACCCTCGAAGACAATGTCGGCATAATCGCGATTGTCATCAATCGATTCAAACTCAGGAGTGAAAACGTAGAGATTGTCGGCGTCGGCTGTGATCTGCGAGCCAAGGTCGTTGCAGTTGACGTAGAGCACTTCGCGGCCGCTCAGAGCCACATCGTTGGCAATCTGGATTGCAGTTGAGGTCTTGTCGACCGCCCGAGGAGCGTGAAGCAGCGCGGTAGTCCCGGCCTTCCAGAGCTTTTTGTAAAGAAACATAGGGTTGACAAGCGCCTTAAAGAATGATTTTGCTTTGATAAATTCCATAGTAAAATGAATAATTAAGGGTAAATAATTAATAATCTATTTTCACTTGCGAAATTACAACTCCAATCGCCTCAAAAACACGTAAATCCGTACAACTCGACAAATTAATAATGTTAAATCGCGATAGGGCACTATCGCACAGCATATTATGCGTGGATAGTTTAACAAATTGAAACCCTGTAAAAAATATTTTCCGCGTTTTTTGAATATTAGTGAACTAAAATCGATGAAAGGTTGTTGTAATAGTACAGAACAGCAGAAAACGAAATAGAATTAGTTTTTTCATAGGATTAGATTTTAA
>CAYRFB010000121.1:0-5329 GCA_964423485.1 uncultured Bacteroides sp. | reverse complement strand
AGAAAATAAAAGTATGAATAAACTGTTTCTCGCAGTCGCGTCGCTATGTGCGTCGTCCTGCCTGTCGGCTGTAGCCAATGAGCAAGCCGACTCATCGAGTGTGATTAACCTCGACAACGTCGAGATCGTAGCTAACCGCGCTGACAAAAAAACGCCTGTCGCGTTTACCAATGTCACCAAATCGCAGATCGCTAAGATCAACGACGGCCACGACATCCCCTTCCTGCTGAGCATGACCCCATCGGTTATAATGACGTCTGACGCCGGTGCTGGCATGGGTTACTCATCTATACGTGTGCGCGGCACTGACGGCTCACGCATTAATGTCACAGCCAACGGCATACCCATCAACAATTCGGAGAGTCATAATGTCTACTGGGTCAATATGCCTGACCTCGCATCGTCGCTGCGAGATATTCAGATACAGCGCGGCGCGGGTACATCGACTAATGGAGCCGGAGCCTTCGGCGCATCAATCAATATGCTGACCGATGCACCATCGGAAGATGCCTACGGTGAGTTTGCCACCACTTATGGTATGTACAATACTAACAAGCAGACCTTGCGCGTCGGGTCAGGCTTGCTCGGCGACCATTGGACACTCGATGCACGCATCAGTCACCTCGGAAGCGACGGCTATATCGACAGAGCCTGGTCAAAGCTGTGGAGCTACTTCGGCCAGATAGCGTACATGAACGGCGGCACATCGGTGAGACTGCTTGCATTCGGAGGCAAGGAACAGACCTATATGGCCTGGGATTATGCTTCAAAAGAAGAGATGGCTGAGTATGGTCGTCGCTATAATCCTTGCGGCAAGTATACTGACTCTGATGGCAAGACTGCTTTTTACAAAGACCAGACTGATAATTATATCCAGCATCATTTCCATCTCATTTTCTCGCAGACACTCTCTGATTACCTGAATCTTAATGTAGCTTTGCATTACACGAAAGATGACGGGTATTACAACCAGTACAAGACCAAACGCACTTTGACCGAATATGGTTTGCAACCGTTCTATGTCGACGGAGAGAAGGTGAAAAAGAGTGACCTTATCCGCCTCAAGAAAAACGACAACGGTTTTGGAGGAGGTGTTTTCTCGCTTTCCTATAATAGAGGACGAGTAGCCGCAGTGCTTGGCGGCGCACTCAATAATTTCCGCGGACATCATTTCGGACAGATTGCCTGGGTAAGAAATTATGTCGGGCCAATTGATCCTCTTCAGGAATATTATCGTAATCTTGGCGAAAAGCTCGACGGTAATATCTATGGCCGAGCTAATGTAGCTCTCGGATCAGGAGTTTCAGCTTTCGGCGATCTGCAATACCGACATATCGACTACAAGATTACCGGCCGCAGCGATAATTTCGATTATAACACTGACGAAATGCAAGTGCTCGACATTCATAAAAAATATAATTTCTTCAATCCTAAATTAGGATTGAACTGGGAGATAAATAATCAGAACCGAGCATTCGCGTCATGGAGCGTCGCCCATAAGGAGCCTGTAAGAGATAACTTCACAGATGGTGACATGAACAATGTGCCCCGTGCTGAGCGATTATTTGACTATGAATTGGGCTATAGCTTCAACAGCCCGATATTCTCTGCCGGAATCAATCTCTATTATATGGATTATAAGGATCAGCTCGTGGTGACAGGTCAACTTTCAGACACCGGTAATCCGTTGAGCGTCAACGTGCCCAAGAGTTATCGTATGGGTGTAGAACTTCAGGCGTCTTTGCGTCCGTGCACTTGGTTTGACTGGAACATCAACGCAACTCTTTCGAGAAACCGCATCAAAAACTTTGTAGAATATATCTACGAGGACGAATGGACCAATCCGATATCCTTTGATCTCGGCGACACACCGATCGCTTTTTCTCCTGATTTCACACTGGCCAATTCATTCGGATTCAAATACTCAGGTTTTGAGGCAAATCTTGATAGCCGATATGTGTCAAAGCAGTATCTCAACAATGCACATAACGAAGAGCAGAGTCTCGATGCATATTTCGTGACCGACCTTCACCTCGGCTATACATTCAAGCGTCTGCTTTCGCTCAAAGAGCTGCGCGTAGGCTTGTCGGTCTACAATATCTTTAACGAAAAGTATGAGAGCAACGGCTATGCCGGCGCCGGTTACTATGTAGACGATGCAGGTGAGAAGATCATTTATCGTTATGCTGGTTTTGCCGCCCAGGCAACGACCAATGTCATGGCATCAATAGCAATTAAATTCTGATGGAGGAAATTATCCAATTTTTGACACCCGAACGTCTTTTAGAGATTGCCGGCCTCGCAGTGGGGCTGGCATATCTCTATTTTGAGTATCACGCTAATCGTCTTGTGTGGCTGATGAGTGTGATTATGCCGATGATATCGCTTTTTATCTATTATCGCAAAGGCATTTATGCTGACTTTGCGATCAACATCTATTATTTAGTTATTGCAGTCTATGGCTATGTAGCATGGACTTTCGGTTTTAAGCGCAAAAAGAAAGATCCGTTGCCAATCAGCCATATGCCATTGAAATATTATATCTTGGCTATGGCTGCGCTAATCGCAATTTTTTCATTCTTGGCCTGGGGGCTTGTCAATTTTACCGATAGCAATGTGCCGTACTGGGATGCTTTTACAACGGCCCTCAGCATCGTGGCAATGTGGATGCTTGCACGCAAATATGCCGAGCAGTGGCTGGCGTGGTTTGTGGTTGACGCCGTGTGTGTAGGTCTGTATTTCTATAAGGGCATATATTTCTACTCGGTCCTTTACACGGTCTATACGGTCATTGCCTTGTTTGGCTATCGCAAGTGGTTGAGGCTTATGCGTTCATCAAGTAATTGACTGCTGCATCGGCGCATCTCATGCCGTCAATAGCTGCAGACACAATGCCGCCGGCATATCCGGCGCCTTCGCCGCAAGGGTACAAGCCTTCAAATTCAATATGATTGAGGTTATCGCGGTCACGGCTGATCTGAACCGGGGCTGATGTGCGTGTTTCATCACCGACAATGATCGCATCTTCGCATAAGAAACCACGCGACTTGCGACCAAATTCGGTAAACCCTTTTTGAAGCCTTTTGGCTACGAAGTCAGGCAGCAGCTGGTCAAGCCGGGCGCTGAACACTCCGGGCGCATAAGAGCTGCGTGGCAAGGTGTCGGACTGTCTTGAGGCAACGAAATCGGTCATGCGTTGGGCGGGTGCCTTTTGTGTCTCACCGGCTGCTTCAAAGAATCGATGCTCGATGTCTTCCTGGAAACGCATCATCTTCAACTGTCCGTGCTGATCATATTGAGGCAAATCTTCGGGAAGAATCTCGACAACCATGCCCGAATTGGCCCATTGGGTGCCGCGGTTAGACGGCGACATACCATTGACAACCAGTTGACCTTCTCCGCTGGCAGCCGGAATGATAAAGCCTCCCGGACACATACAGAACGAATAGACGGCGCGATCGTCGACGCGCGTCAGCATCGAGTATTCAGCTGCGGGGAGATATTTGCCGCGTCCTTGGGGCGAGTGGTACTGGATGCGGTCAATCGTTTTTTGGGGATGTTCGAGTCTGACACCTACCGCTATGCCTTTGGGTGCCATAGTTACGCCTGAATCGTTAAGCATTTCGTAGACGTCGCGTGCGGAGTGACCCGTAGCGAGGATCACCGGTCCATAGAATTTGCGGCCGTCGGCTGTCTCGACCCCATTTACACACTTGCCGTCGATGAGAAGTTTGGTCATTTTGGTCTGGAAGAGAACTTCTCCGCCGGCTTTAATGATTGTCTCTCTAATGGCTTTGATGACTTCGGGCAGACGATCTGTGCCGATATGCGGGTGAGCGTCAACCATAATTTCGCGCTGAGCCCCGTGTTCGACAAATATCTGAAGCACGCGGTCAACTGAACCGCGTTTTTTGCTGCGGGTATAGAGCTTGCCGTCAGAGTAAGCGCCGGCGCCACCCTCACCAAAACAATAGTTTGACTCGGGGTCGACTTTTTGCTCGCGGCTGATCATTGCCATGTCTTTGCGCCGGCTGTCGACGTCTTTGCCGCGTTCGAGCACTATAGGTCGGTAACCTTTCTCGATAAGTTGCAGCGCCGCAAACAGTCCTGCCGGGCCGGCGCCCACAACGATGACCTGCGGTCTGTCGGTGACATCGGGATAAACGGTCGGCTCGAAATCGACAACGGTATCGTCGATTTCATCGATATGCACCCTAAGAGTCAGATTGATCATCACCTGACGCTGGCGCGCGTCGATCGATCGTTTGACCAGGTCAATGCGCTTGATGCGTCGACGGTCGGTTTTAAGTTCGCGTGCAACCTGCTGAGCCAGGCGCTCGTCTTCATAAGCCACTTCGGGAGTGAGGCGTAAGGTGATATCTTTAAGCATTGGCTTGCGGGTTGAGGTATTTTTTGTTAAAACGTCGGGTTGTGACAATTAATGTTATAAGAGCAACGATAAAAGCCAAAAGGTCGCTGCCACTCATACTGAGCCACACGCCAGTCACTCCGAAATAATGGGGTAATATCCACAAGAAGGGCAACAGGAAGATAAGCTGTCGGGTCAATGACAGGAATATGGAAATCTTCGGCTTGCCGATCGACTGGAAGTAATTCTGGATAACAATCTGAGCGCCGACCACCGGATAACAGATGAAGTAGACACGGAAACCACGGCGGGCGATATCGATCATAGTTTCATCAGTAGTAAACATTGCCGAGATTACATCGGGGAACAACTCTGTGACAATACATCCTATGGTCGTGATAAACGCACCAATCCATATGCCTTTGCGCAGGGTTTCCTTGACTCGATCCCATTTAGCGGCTCCGAAGTTGTAGCCTAAGATCGGTTGCATGCCCTGAGTGACACCAAAGACTATCATTACAAAGAACATAGTCGTGCGGTTGATGATGCCGTAAGATCCGACGGCTATGTTGCCCTGATCACCTGCCGACGACAGGAGCGCTTTGTTGAGGAAAACCACAACGAGACAAGCGCAGCAGTTCATGAGGAAGGGCGAAAGACCGATAGAGTAGATGCGCTTTAGCAAGGGCGCAGAGAGATATTTGTCGCGTGGCTGGAAGTGAACGTAGCTCTTCTTGGAAAGAAAGTGAGTGAGCACCCATATAAACGCTGAAAACTGGCCGGCGACTGTCGCCAAGGCAGCGCCCTTGATACCCCATTCAAGTACAAAAATAAAGATCGGTGCGAAAATAATATTTACGCCGACCGACAGTAGCGCCGAGATCATCGCCTTTTCAGGATAGCCGGTGGCTCGCATAAGGTTGTTGAGGCCAATGAAGACATAACTAATCGGAGTTGCAT
>CAYRFB010000120.1:0-5399 GCA_964423485.1 uncultured Bacteroides sp. | reverse complement strand
ACAGAGTCCATTTGGGCTCGGGTGAGTGGAAGATAATCTTGTCAGCATCGTCAATTTTGCCGTCGGCGTTCTGGTCGACATACTGGCCTTCGATAGGATTGCCTGCCGGGTCATAAACCTGTTCGTAAACCCAGTAAGAGTAAGCAGGTTCGCCAACCATGTGGTACTGGAGACCGCCACCTGTACCGCCGGGGACATCGCGAGCAGAAATCTGCGAAGTCTCGGCGTCGCCTGTAAGCTTAGTGATTTTGTTTTCGTTATAAGCTACGTTGAGACCTGTAGTCCAGGTGAAGTCACGATTTGAAATCGGACGTGCGGTAACGGTGAACTCAAAACCGGTGTTGCGGAGAGACCCGATGTTGCGGTTCATGTAGTTAGAGGTGTTGAAGCCGGCAACGGGGGTGTAAGCAAGCAGGTCTTTTGTCTTGCGGAGATACCAGTCGGCAGCAACGGTAATAGCATTATTGAGGAATGAGAGGTCAAGACCGATGTTCCAAGTGGTGGTTTCTTCCCATTTGATATTAGCATCATAAGCGTTAGGATAGAGGATGTCAATCCATTTGCCTGTGCCGTTCGGATCAAGATACTGGAAGGGCGCCGGCGATAGAGTGTAGACAGGCATGTAGGGGAAGAGTGAGCCTATATCCTGCTGACCGGTTACACCCCAGCCGAGTCGGAGCTTAAGGTCGCTCCACCAAGAGCGCACGCCTTCCATAAAGGGCATGTTGATTGCTTTCCAACCGAGAGCCACTGACGGGAAGAGACCCCAGCGATTGTCTTTAGAGAAGCGTGAAGATGCATCATCACGGAGAGTGAAGGTCAAGAGATAAGTGTCGTCGAAGCTATAGTTAACGCGACCGAAGAATGACACAAGCTGAGTCGGACCAGCCCAACGGTCCATCGGTACGTTATTATATGAATGACCGATATGGCTTTCGGTAGCCGGGTCTTCGGTCATAGACCAAGAGTTGCCGGCATACTGCATGTTATAGCCGAGGGTATTGATGAGAGTCTGAGAGTGACCGAAGTAGTCGAAGCGCTGCCAAGAGTAGCCTGCCATAACGTCAACAGTCGACTTGATGGCTTCGAAATCTTTTTTGTAGTTAGCATAGAAGTCAAGGAGTGTGTTGCGCTGGAGCTCATATTTTTCGTAGTGAGTGCCGGCACCGTCCTTGTAATTGCCGCGCCATGCCATGATTGAGTTCTGCTGGATATCGTTTTTCCAGCGGTTCTCGCTCACCTGATAACCGAGGTTTAGGTTGAAGTGGAGTTCGGGGAGGAAATGGAGAGCATAGTCAATCTGGAGGTTGCCGCTCGATGACCACACTGTGCCACGGTTGTTCTGAGAGTCGAGAAGCTGCACAGGGTTCTGGATTGCGTTAGTCTCGGCAAGACCGTTGGCAAGAATGTTGGTGTAGCCCTGATAGATTGATGCAACCGCGTCACCGTTGGCGTTAACCGTGGGGTAGGCTGTACGGACAGGGAGTGTCGGAGAGAAGGATGAAGCGTTGCCAATAGAGCCGAGGTCGGCTTCACGAGAGTTGACATATGTGCCGTTAACGTTGGCGTTAACTTGAAGAAGTCCGTTGAAGAATTTAGGGTTGAGGTTGATGCCGACGGTGGTGCGCTGCATGTCAGAAGTCTTGACGATACCTTCGGTGTTAGAATATGTAGCGCTAACACGGTATGGGAGGAAGGCTACCTGACCGCCTACGCTAAGGCTATAGTCATGAGAGAAGCTCGTGCGGAGCACTTCTTTCTGCCAGTCAGTGTTAACGGCGCGAGCCTGATCTTCGGGCAGGAATTGAGAGTAAAGAGCAGCTTTGGCTGCATCAGAACCAAATTCGTCGACAAAGGTGCTGAACTGGCGAGCGTTCATGAGAGCGAGTGTCTTACGAGCGTTGGCAACATGGAAGTTAGCTGTAAAGTTGACCTGCGGACGACCGCTCTTGCCGCGTTTGGTCTGAATGATAATGACACCGTTAGATGCGCGAGAACCGTAGATGGCTGTTGCAGATGCATCTTTGAGGATGGTCATAGACTCGATGTTGTCGGGCGAAATCATGGTGAGGGCGTTAGTGCCTCCTGCCATGTCCTGGTTATTCATAGGCACGCCGTCGATAACGATAAGGGGGTCATTATTTGCAGAGAGAGATGCACCACCACGGATACGGATTGTGGCTCCGCCTGTCGGGTTACCACCATTGGTGGTAACGACTACGCCGGGGCTTGCGCCGACGAGAAGATCGTTGGCCGAAGTGGCGAGGCCGGCTTCGATGTCATCGGGCTTGATGACGGCGACAGAGCCGGTGGCGTCTGATTTCTTGACAGTGCCGTAACCAACGACAACGACTTCGTCGAGAAGCTCAGAGTTGGTGGCGAGAGTGACGTCGATGTGGTTGCGACCGTTGACAGGGATTTCCTGTGTCAGATAACCGACGTAAGAGAAAACGAGAACAGCATGGGGCGAGACCTCGATGCGGTAGTTGCCGTTGATGTCGGTCATGACGCCGTAGCCTTGTTGGCCCTGAACTGTGACTGAGGCTCCGATGGCGCCTTCGCCTTCGGCCTCATAGACAGTGCCTGTGACTGTGATTTTTTGCGCGAGAGCAGGGAAGGCAAGACACACGAGAGTGACAAGCGTGAGCCATGCTTTCCGATTCATTTGAAAACAAATGTTCTTCATGCAAGGGTTTGTTTTAAGTTAGACAAGTAGTATAATTAATTAATCTCTAAAAATTTGCGAAACAATCGGACATAATTAAATCATAAACTCGACAATCGCGCCCGAAGGTATATCACCGAGATCAGGTTAACGTATTGGTTGACTCTGGTTTTATGTTTAAGATTTATCTCTGCACTTTTATTTTGCGGCTACAAATTAAGGTAAAATAATCGAATGTTTCATTTTTTTAGCACAAAAAATCGATAGCCGCGGCGTAATTAACAACTGAATGTTAAATTTAAATATATGCTTTAACGATTGGCGAAGGCTCGAGTGCGCGCGATTGTTGCAAGAGTTGGTGCATATTATTAACTTTGCACACATATATTATAGAAATGGCAAGGAATAAAGTATCGACATATAAGTACACTGCCCGTCGCAACGAGCGCAGATTGTTTGACCGTCTGGTGAAGGCTCACCCTCTGTCGGTGATAGTCGGTGTGGCGATTGTGCTGCTGATAGCCTGGCGCTTAAGCGCTAATGAGCACGCGCGTGGCAGTGGCGTTGACTCTGCGGCCGCCGAGCTTATGGAGGTGAAGGTGCCGACCGGAGTGGCTCAGCAGATGGTTGAATATGTGGGGTTTGAGGTGTCGTATAACGCTGATGCCCATCAGCCAAACTATGTGGCCTGGGAGCTGACGGCCGATGAGACTGACGGCGGAGTGAAGAGAGATGTGAACTTTGACGTGGACCGTTCGGTCAGAGGCACGGCCGAATTGGCTGACTATAAAAATTCGGGCTTTGACCGGGGACACATGATACCGGCGGCCGACGTGAAATGGGATCTGGAGGCGATGAAGGCATCACACTTGCTGACCAATATCTGCCCTCAGGATCACAAACTTAACGCCGGAGCGTGGGCGACGCTCGAGGCCAATTGCCGCGAGTGGGCGCGACGCGACAGTGCGATAATCATCATCTGCGGCCCTGTGCTGAGCGACTATATGCCGCGGTCGATCGGCGCAGACGGGCGCAAGATACCTGTGCCTGAGCGATTTTTCAAAGTGGTGTTGGCGCCGTATGCCGACCCTCCTCGCGGCATCGGGTTTATAATGGTTAATGCGGCCGCCGATGGCGGTGTGCAGACTGCGGCCGTGTCGATCGATGAGGTCGAGGCCGTGACAGGTTTTGATTTTTTTGCGGCATTGCCTGATGATATCGAGGATGAGGTTGAGGCGCAGTGCGCTTACCACCAGTGGCAGCGTAAGAAACGATAATTAACTGATAGATAAGATGATCATATCGAAGTTGGAAGAAGACACGATTTGCGCGATTTCGACGCCGGCGGGTGTCGGCGGCATCGCTGTGGCGCGAGTGAGCGGCAAGGATGCGATCGCTGTCTGCGAAAAAATATGGCGCGGCAAGGCTCTCAGCGGCGTCGAGAGCCACACGGCTCACCTGGGGAAGATCGTCGACACAGATGGCAGTGTGCTCGACGAGGCGGTTGCGACGGTGTTCAAGGCGCCGCGATCGTTTACGGGCGAGGACGTCGTTGAGCTGTCGGTCCACGGTTCGGTCTACGTGCAGCGTGAGTTGATCGCGGCACTCTGTGTGGCTGGTGCGCGACTGGCTGAGAGGGGCGAGTTTACGCGCAGAGCGTTTGCAGCCGGGCGTTTTGACTTGGCTCAGGCTGAGGCCGTCGCTGATATGATTGCGGCAGACTCTAAGGCATCTCACCGACTGGCAATGAGTCAGATGCGCGGCGATTTCTCCTCAGAGTTGCAGCGACTGCACGATGGTCTGCTCGAACTGGTGTCGTTGCTCGAACTTGAACTCGACTTCTCTGAGGAGGACGTAGAGTTTGCATCGCGACAGAGGCTGCTTGAACTTGCCGAACGCGTCAGGCAGACGGTCAGCCGACTGGCGCGAAGTTTCCGCACCGGCGACGCGATCAAGCGTGGCGTCAGTGTGGCTATAGTCGGCGAGACAAATGCAGGTAAATCGACGTTGCTCAACCGA
Source organism: uncultured Bacteroides sp. (assembly GCA_964423485.1). GTDB lineage: Bacteria > Bacteroidota > Bacteroidia > Bacteroidales > Muribaculaceae > CAG-873. The sequence goes on along the minus strand of CAYRFB010000120.1, from coordinate 715 downwards.
TTGCTGCGCGATGAGAAGGCGATAGTGAGCGATGTGCACGGCACGACGCGCGACATCATTGAAGACACCGTTGACATCGGCGGCGTGTGCTTCCGCTTTATAGACACAGCGGGGCTGCGCGAGACAACTGACACGGTTGAAAGCCAGGGAATTGAGCGCGCTATCAACCGAATGGAGACAGCGAGGATAGTGATGTGGGTCGTTGACGCCGAGCGGACTGACAATATTGAAAAGACCGCAGCCGAGGTGTCGGCTCATCTTACTGACGATCAGTCGCTTGTCGTGGTGATCAATAAAATCGATAACGTCGACGGCGAAGTGGCCCGCCAAAAGCTTGACGGACTGCAGATTGCGCAGCGGGCTGCCGCAATAATTGATGCAGCCGCAGCTCGCGGCGTCGGCATCGAGAAGATAGAGCAAAAATTGGTTGAAATCTCAGGTGCCGCAGATATAGCGGCCTCAGACGTCATCGTGACCAACGCCCGCCACCATCGAGCGCTCGTCGACGCCGAAGCCTCCATCACCCGCGCTATCGACGGCATAAACGCCTCCCTTTCAGGCGACTTCATCGCCCAAGATCTGCGCGAAACCCTCCACCACCTCTCCACCATCACCGGCACCATCACCACCGATACCATCCTCCAAACCATCTTCACCAAATTCTGCATCGGCAAGTGATTAGTAATTACTAACGATTACAAAATCTCACATTCTA
>CAYRFB010000119.1:0-5436 GCA_964423485.1 uncultured Bacteroides sp. | reverse complement strand
TTTGTTTTTAAGTATCAATGTGTTTTGCACATTGAAATATTTTTGTATATTTGCAAAAACCTTAAATATTTTTCCTCATGTGCAGATTCCTATCAGTTATTATCCTTGTTGTCACAGCGATGACAGTTGCGGCCCAAAAAGCGCCCGGCAATGTCGTGATAACTAATGCAACTGAGATCTACACTTTTGTCGATACTCCTGATGGGGTGATCATAAAAGCTGTCGAACAGACTCAGTATGAGGCTCTGCGTCACTCCGACAGGGTTATGCCGAGCGCATTTTACAACAACAGCATCACGCTCGACAAAGCGTCGGGAGGCAAGCCGCAATACAGAAATGTCAATGCCCCCAATATCTTTCACGACGACAGCCGTGTGTGTTTTTTTGATGTTGAGCTTAAAGGCGCGGGGTCTAAAGCGAAGTCTGAGTTCAAGCTTACGTTTAATGACGCTGCGCTTCTCGCTAAATTGCCGGTCTCGTCAGGCTACCCGATAGCCGAGAAAAGCATCAAGTTTGTGATTCCAGCTTCGTTGCCCGACATTGAGTTTGTCGAGCGAAATTTCCCCGAGGGTAAGGTTGAGCGTAACGACGCGGTTAATCCTGACGGGTCGCGGACGACGACTTATGTGTTCAGATTCTTGCCGCCGGTGTCCGGCGATGCGGCTGCTCCGTTTCCGATCGACCGCGAGCCATATATTTTGGTCAAAGGCTATTTCGATGGGCTCGATGGCCTGTATGACTATCACCGCCGAAGGCTCGATGTTGACACGGTCATCCCTGATGTGAAAGCTGTGCTTGCAGAGGCCGTAGACGGAGCCACTGATCGCGACTCGATCATTGATAACATTTACCGCTACGTTCAGCGCAAAGTGAGGTATGTAGCTTATGAGGAAGGCGAGGCCGGCTACCGCCCTGACCTGCCTGCAGAAGTGTTACGCAAGAATTATGGCGACTGCAAGGGCATGGCGCTGCTGTTGGCGACACTCCTCAACCGTGTCGGCATCGACGCCAATGTCGCCGCCATAGGCACGGCGCATATACCCTTCAAAATTGCCGAGGTGCCATCGCTGGCTGCTACTAACCATATGATATGTATCGTCCCGTCGGAAAGTGACACCCTTTTTCTTGACGCGACCAGCGAATACATTTCGTCGCGCGACATACCGTTTGGCATCCAGGGCAAGGACGCAATGATGTTCACCCCTGACGGTTACCAGATGGTCAATGTGCCGGTGCTCCCGTCAGATCGATCGTCAGACATAGCTGTCTATGAGTTCAAGATTTCAGACGGAAGCCTGGTCGGGACTGTTGAGGAGCGCTTTACCGGTGATATGCTCGAATCGTTTCTGACTCTTGAAAACGAAACCCGCAAGACCTATAAGGACGATGCGATGGCGCGGGCCCTGCGTCCGCGCAAAAACGTCAAGATCGACCGCTCGACCATCCGCAGCTCGTATGTCTCGCCGGGAGAATATCTGGTGACGGCATCTATGACTGACGCTGATGCGATAACCGATGTCGGCAAAGCCATGTATGTCGATATGAGCGGCAACTTCGACCGCATTGTCCGCCGCATTGATCTCTCTAACCGCCGCAGCGACCTTCGGCTGCTCTCGCGCGGCAAGATGGTGCAGCGCTTTTTGCTCGAAGTGCCCGATGGCTATAAGCCAGGCGACATGCCCGAAGATTTTCACGCCGACTGCCACGGAGTTAGCTTTGACTGCACTTTCTCGATAGATGATGCCGGCCGAGTCTGCGTGGAGAAGGCGCTTGATATCGAGGAGGTGATCATCCCACGCGGGTCTCTTGAGCAGTGGAACCGCACCGTTGCAGCCTGGACCGATGCCGCCGGTCAGCAAATAGAACTTTTGAAACAATAATCCCTAAACTTTTTGTGCCATGAAGCGAATGATCATAAAAATGTTGGCGGCAGCGATGACGCTGTTGATAGCAAATAATGTTGCACGGGCCGACTCGGCTTCTGATTATCGTAAATATGCCGAAGAAACCAGAGAGTGGGTTTACTCGATGGATCTTCCAGCGTTTGATGTGCGCGAGATACCGGAAAAATTCAAGGATGAATCAGCGGTGTATATCGCTATATATAACAGCCTTTCTATCGAACGTCCCTCAGAGCAGAGGCGCCTGCCGCTGCTTTATTCACGCGAAAAATGCGTCGAGCAAGCTATGCTCGAGCGTTCGCTAGTATATATAAATGATAAGGCCGCCCTTGACGAGTTTTCGGAGTACGATTTTCTCGCGACAGTGACCCGAAAGCATGGTGCCTACAAGCAACAGAGCCGCATGGTGATGGGCGTCAAGGTCATCAAACCCGACGGCACCGAAACCGTTATTGACACCGACGACTATGTCGAGGTGAAGGAGGGTAAGAAAGGCAAGCAGCTGCGTCAGAAACTCGCCGTGCCCGGTCTTGAAGTCGGCGACATAATCGACGTGTTTGTCTATTTGAACACCGACATCTATAATGATCACCCTGACCCTGTCGTGTTTATCTTGCGCGAGGACTATCCGGTGTTGAATTATGATCTGCACTTGCTCATTGACGCTAACCTCGCAGCGAGCTACCGCCTTCTTAACGGAGCACCGGCTTTTGAAACGATGCTTGACGGTGCTCGCAGATTCCACCTCGATCTGGAGCTCGTCGACTTGCCCGCTCGCCCGCGTCTGTTCTACGATGACATGACGCTGTCGCCTCTGGTCAAACTGTTTGTGTTCAACCCCGACGCCGAGCGTCGCACACCCAAGAGCTCGAGCATGGCCGGTTATTGTGGCGAGCCGTTTTCGTTCTGGGTCAGAAAAGAATGGTGGAACTATAAGGTCATGTATGACTACGACGGGATGGCCAAGGACTTGCTGAAATCAGCGTTAAAAAATGGAGGTAAGGCTCCCGGCGCGCTTCGCAAAGCGCTCAAATCAGGCGAAAAGTCTCTGACCGAAGTCACCGACTGCGCCTACAACCTTATGGTCTTTGCCAAGGTGATGTCCGAAGAGTCGGTTTCTGATCTTCAATTTGATATATGTCTGCAGCAGTTGCTTCGCTACATCGTCGGCGACTCGCTGATGTCGGTTATGACCACCCCCTCTTATGTCGAGCGCCTCGACCAGATTCTGGCGATCTACGGGCTGACCACGGGCGTCGCTCTTCCCGACGGTAGCCGCTACTATTTCCCGCCCTTGTCTTTTATGGCGCCTTCAGAGTTGCATCCGGCCTATACTGGCCGCGTGGCTCAGCAATATCCGGTGACTAAGCTCAAGGATGTCACAGAGGAGGGCGACACAATTTATTTCAATCTGCCCGACAATCCAGCCCGTGAGAACCGCAAGGTCCACGATGTCAAGGTCGCCTTCGACGGCACCGACCTTTCGGTCAAGCGTCGCACTACCTGTAAGGGTATTTCCAAGCTCCCGATGATGCCATTACTCAACGGCGAGAACATTGTCAACGCCTATCTCGATTACTTCAATAACTGGGGCCTCGATATCGGACTGAAAGAAAACGGCAAAAAGACCGCCGACCGCATGGCGCGCTATGCTGACAGCCGCATCGAGCAGATGGACGACTTTGATTCTGAAGTGAGGCATTATAACCGAGAAGTCTCGGTCGACTCGGTCAATGGCCGGATCATTTCGGTCGGCATCGACCCCCAGTCGCCCCAATTGGTCTACGAAGTGGATTACACCGCTCACGACCTTGTGAAACGCGCCGGCAAAAACTTGCTTCTCTCTGTCGGCAAGCTCGTTGAGGACAACAACGAGCTGCGTGACCGTGACCGCCACCGCGATGACGTCATCGTCAGCAGCGGGGCCCGCGAATACATCACCCGCGTCGAGGTGCAGCTCCCCGATGGAATGTCGATTTCTGAAAGCTCGCTCGAAAGCCTCAACTCTGCCGTCAACAACAAAGCAGGCATGTTTGGCTCGACCGCGAGAGTCGACGATGGCAAGCTGATCATGGACGTGATCTATCGTTACAATTACCGCTTCCTGCCGGCCTCTTCATGGCCCGATATGGAAGCCCTTATCGACGCTGCCAACGCCTGGGAGTCGAAAACCATCCTCCTCGAGCGGTGACAGACAAGTCCTGCCCGCATGCGCTCAGATTGAAAAATGACCAAAAAATAATAAATTATAAAATTTTGATTTTCAGCGCCGAAATATTTGGATATCAGAAAAAAAAGTGCTAATTTTGCAGCGGTTCAAAAGGCTCTGTAATGCCATTCTGTCGCTAAGGTCTTGAAAAAGACTGCGATAGGTGGTGTTTGCGGTGTCTGATAAATAGAAAGAAAAGTTAAGAAAAGAGATAAGAAAACATTTTAAGAACTAAACAAACTAAGATGCCTACCATTCAGCAATTAGTAAGAAAAGGACGTGTGGCTCTTGAGGACAAGAGTAAGTCTCCCGCACTCGATTCATGCCCGCAGCGTCGCGGCGTGTGTGTGCGTGTGTACACTACCACTCCCAAAAAGCCTAACTCGGCAATGCGTAAGGTTGCACGTGTGCGCCTCACAAACGGTAAAGAAGTCAACTCATACATCCCCGGCGAAGGTCACAACCTTCAGGAGCACTCGATCGTGCTCGTGCGCGGCGGTCGTGTGAAAGACCTCCCAGGTGTTCGTTACCATATCGTTCGTGGCACACTTGACACCAGCGGCGTAAAAGACCGCACTCAGCGTCGCTCTAAATACGGAGCTAAGCGTCCTAAGGCCGGTGCAGCCAAGAAGTAATCTGTGACGCGCCCCTCAACGGGCTGCCGTTCAGGTGAAGTTTTACTAAACGCACCGCGAGTCAACATTTAATTAATTATTAGATTAACTCGTTTTTGAATTTCTTGAAAAGCTGCCTTACAAACAGGTTGAGTAAGCACTGCCGGAGGGCAGGCTGAAGATTGAAAATGAAGAAAGCAACCAAGCAATCAAAAACACAACGTATTCTTTAAAATGAGAAAGGCTAAACCTAAGAAACGGGTCGTTTTACCCGATCCCGTTTTCAATGACGTGAGAGTTACAAAGTTTGTCAATCATCTGATGTATGATGGCAAGAAAAACACTGCTTTCACTATTTTCTACGACGCACTTGAGACTGTGAAGTCTAAGTTGCCCAACGAAGAAATGACCGCCCTCGAGATCTGGAAAAAAGCTCTCGAAAACGTTACTCCCCAGGTGGAGGTGAAATCTCGCCGTGTGGGCGGTGCTACATTCCAGGTTCCGACCGAAATCCGTCCGGACCGCAAGGAATCTATTTCAATGAAAAATCTTATCCTTTATGCACGCAAGCGCGGCGGCAAGACTATGGCCGACAAGCTCGCAGCTGAAATCGTTGACGCATTCAATGATCAGGGTGGCGCGTTCAAGCGTAAGGAAGATATGCACAAAATGGCTGAAGCTAACCGCGCATTCGCTCACTTCCGCTTCTAAT
>CAYRFB010000118.1:0-5482 GCA_964423485.1 uncultured Bacteroides sp. | reverse complement strand
ATAAACAAGCATCGCCGCGGGTTGTCGCGGCGATGCTCGTTTAAAGGGGATGGGGATGGAGGTCGGTTAGCGGGCGATCATCTTTTCTACGCTCACGGCGCCGTCAGAGTAGACGGTCTTGCGGATTACGAGGCCCGTAGGATTGTTGACCTTGCGGCCCAAGAGATCGGTGTACTCGACGCTCTTGATTGTGCTTGCCACGGCAGCATCCTCGATCTTGCTGAGATCCTTGACGACGGTGCCGTCGGTATAGACGATGTCTGACTTGGTCACCGTGCCATCGTTGTCATAGCAATTCTGGATGCCCAGCACAGAGACTGTCTGGTCATAATAATAAGCTTCGTGAGTGATGCCATAGAGCAAGAAGTCCCAGCCGTCAGTATAATTCCACGGTATATTGGGCATACCGTCAATGAGCTCAGTCACCTGATCACCGTAATACACATTATAGTACATTTTCTCGGTGTCGAGGATAGCGCCGTCGGTAGTGGTCTTGGGCAGATCAAACTGCACTGCGCCAGTGCCAAAGATCGGAGCGGGCATAAAATTGAGGATCACGGGATTGCACGGTATGTTGGCGCTGTTTTTCGGAGCCACGCGTATCATCGGCTTGTCGATCAGACTGATGTAATAAGGCTGCTCGGTAGAGGCGTTGATGAGGATGGCGTCTTCGCTGGTCATGATCTTATCCTGAGCATCGTAAGCGAAAGTGATACCGTCGGCAAAGTGAGGAGTCATCACCATATCGCCCCAGTAGGGGTCCTCTTCGAGGCTCATGGTTGCGCCATAGAAGTAAGCCATATGGTGGTTGCCTGGATCGACGCCAAGATACTGGCCCGAGGCGAAGGTCACATTGCTGCCGTCGACTGCGCCCTTGATCCACGCATCAGGCAGCGAAGCTGAGATGCCCTTCACATATATGTCACTGCCCTTGAATGCGATGCCGACATAGTGGCCGTCGCCGCTGTAGGTGCAAGCCCAGTCTTCAGTGTCAAGTCCGGCGGGCACTTCGATGGGCTCAGCGTCAAAGGGATCGTAGGTGCAGCTCAGCTCGCCGTAATCCATAAAATAATCGTCCCATACAAGGCCGAGCATCGTGAACTCATCCTCATCGAGCACGCGGCCAAATGAGTCGCCGTCGATGGTGTACTTAAGCTGGCAGCTGCCTTCTTCGGGCACAAACTCCACGTCGCCATACTCATCGGCCACACCTTTCAGCAGGGTTACGCCGAGCTCCACAAAGAATGCATCTGGATCGTCAGGATCGTCGTCAGTGCTTCGCTCGAGGGGCTGGGGCAGGTCAATAACAATATAATCGCCGTCAACGTGGCCCTTGATGTAAGAGTCTGTGTTATAGAACATCAGAGGATTTTTGATGTAGACATCGCCATTGTCACACCACACAACCTCGGTGATCAGGCCGTAGTCAGAGCCGACAGTCGGCATAAAGCCTTGCTCGTAGATGCCTACGCCGCTGCGCTGATAAGTCTTGACTGTGCCTTCGGGCGCAACTGTGATCGGATCTTTGTCGCTGGCGTCACGAGAGGAGACAGTCGCAGCAGTCTTGGCTGACTTCTTGATTTTCAGAGCTTGGTTAAGTGGCTCTGTGCCAAATTCGGCGCGAGTCCACTCACGGTTTGAGCCATTGGATTTCAACGGGCCGGCGGCAAATGCCGTTCCCACCATGCTCGACAAAATAGCTGCAGCAAGTAAAAGTTTTTTCATAAATAAACCCGGAATTAAATTAATAAATAGCCATAAATGGCGAAAAAGTTAAAAGAAAGCGTAAAGTAAACGATTATTTCTATCATTTCCAAGAAAACAATAGAAAAAATGAGCGGTTAGAGGCGATTGTTATAAAAAATGTAATGGGCGGCGGCTCAGGCGGTGAGGTTTGAGCGGGTCTCTGATGGAGTTTCGCCAAATGACTCGCGGTAGCATCGCGTGAAGTAGGCCGGGGTTGAAAAGCCGGTTTCGTAAGCGATCTCGCTGACGCTTTTGTCAGTGGTCTTGAGCAATGTCTGCGCTTGCTTGAGCCTGAGACGTTTGATGAGTTCGACGGGCGAATAGTTGGTGAGCGATTTGATCTTGCGGTAGAGCTGCGAGCGCTCGAGACCCATTTTGGCCGCGAGGTCATCAACGCTGATCTCTGAATTGCCGATCTCGGCGCTGAAGATTTTGAGAAAACGATTGTAGAAATCGTTGTCAATGTCGTTTTTGGGCACAGCCTTTTCTTTTGGCTCCTTGACGGGTGACTGCTGGAGGTCGATCTGCTGCCAAATCTCTTTGATGCGTTTGCGGTTGGCGATGAGCGAGCTGCATCGCGAAATGAGCACAGCGCTGTTAAACGGTTTGGCGAGATATCCGTCAGCGCCGCTTTCATAGCCCTGCACGCGCTGCTCATCCATTGAGCACGCTGTCAGCATGAGCACCGGTATGTGAGACGTCGTGACCTCGGCTTTGAGACGCCGGCAACATTCGAGTCCGTCCATCACTGGCATCATAACGTCGCAGATGATAATGTCAGGCACATATTTGACGGCCTTCTTTATGCCTTCGCTGCCGCCCGAAGCGCGGATGACATTATATTGCTCGCTCATCAGCTCTGTGATAAGATGCTGGATGTCAGTATTGTCGTCGATGACTAAAAGGAGCGGCTTGTCTTCTTCGAAAGTCACGGAGTCTTCGATCACTCCCAACTCGGCCTCGATGTCTTCCTGAGTTATTGTTGACTGCACGGGCTCGGCCGACCCGGCGACGTGACTCACGGGCAGGGTCACCTCGAATACCGACCCCTTTTTCAGAGTGCTCTCCACCTCAATCTTGCCCGAATGCATCTCGACAAAGGCCTTGCAGAGCGACAGGCCGATGCCTGAGCCGTTGGGATGGATGCGATCTACCTGATAGAAGCGGTCAAAGATATTACCGAGATCGCGCTCGCTGATGCCTTGGCCAGTGTCAGTGACGGTTATTATAGCGTTTTGGCCGTCAAGGCGATAGCTGACGGTTATGGCTCCATTGTCGGGCGTGTATTTAAAGGCGTTGGAGACGAGGTTAAAGAACACCCGCTCGATCTTCTCGATGTCGACGGCAAGGGTGGGGGCCGAGACGTCATTATTGATGTCGGCCGAGAGCTTGATGTGACGCTTGCGGGCGAGTGAGTAAAAAGATTCGAGCCAATCGGTTATCGCCTGGCCGAGATTGACTTCGGTCAAGTTGAGGTCGAGCTTGTCGTTCTCGTATTTACGGAAATCGAGTATCTGGTTGATCAGGCGGTGGAGTATTCTGACATTCTTGTCGGCAATCTTCATCAGCTTGTGCTGCTGAGGAGTGAGGTTGTCTGCTGCAGTGAGCTGATTGACAGGCTCTGTAATCAGAGTCAGCGGGGTGCGCAGGTCGTGAGAGACGTTGGTGAAGAACATCAACTTTGACTGTGTCGCCTCCTGGAGCTTCTCGTTAAGCTCGCGCTCCTTGTCGCGCTGCTCTTCAAGGTCTTTGTTTTGTTTTAACAGCACCTCCTGATGGCGCCGGTGTTGCCAGTAGACCCTCAGCACAAGGAACACCACACCGAAAAGCAGCACGATGATCACTATGCAAGCATAGAATAGTGAGGTCTGAGATGAATGTTTCTCCCAATATTCGTCAATCTGCACTTTGAGCGCCTTCATCTTTTCAGCCTCATCGACGAGGTTTTCGTTCTGGCGCAGCAGTATGTCGGCATTGCTGATGCCGACAGCCGATGATGCGGGCAGGATGGTCTCCCGCTCAAATGGCTCGCCTTTTAGTATGGCAAGCGCCTTGCGCACAATCCTCGGTCCCTCAGTCGGATAAAGAAATGTTGCGTCGATCACGCTGTCGGCCACGGCCTGGATGCCGATATTGGGAGCGGCGTCGATGCCGATGATCTTGATGTCGTCGCGTCCCTTTTTGTGGGCCACTTTCGATGCGCCGATGGCCATGCGGTCATTGTGGGCATAGATTATGTCTACATTATTATATATGTCGAGCAGCGAGTCGACCAGATCGACTGCCAGGTCCTCTCTCCAGTTTGCTGGTTCGCTTGCCAGGACTTCGCCTCCGCCCTGTTCAAAAGTAGCCGTGAAGCCGGTGTGGCGGTCCTCAGCCGGAGTCGAGCCGCGGAGTCCGTATATTTCAATGGCTTTGGCCCCGGGCCGGAGAGCATTGAGGGCATATTGGGCGGCAGAATTACCCAGCCCCACGTCATCGACGCCGATGCGGGCGGTGTAGGAGTCGCCGATGATGTTGCGGTCAAAGATTATCACGGGCATGCCGCTTTCATACACCTCTTTTATTATAGGCGTGAGAGCGGCCGCCTCGTTGGGTGACACGATAAGTATGTCGAAATCGTTGTCGACAAAATATCTGATGTCTTCGATCTGCTTTGCGCTGTTGTCGTCGGCCGAACGGATCTCGACCACGGCTTCGTTGTGAAGCATTATTTCGCGGTTGATCTCATCGTTCATCTTCTCGCGCCAGTCATCCTGGCTGCACTGCGAGACGCCTATCTTGTAGACCTTGTCGTGAGTGCAGGCATTGACCGCCAAGACCAAAAACAGCAATAGAATCGTATGAATGAGTTTTGAAATTAAATTCATATATGGGTTAGGCACATAAGATTTAAAGTTTCGCAAAGATAATAATAATGCTATGAAAAACAGTGCAAAAGACATTAAAAAATGTGCGTTGCAACAAAATTAATAGTCAATGCACGATATTTTATATGTTATAATTTTGTTTTAATGTAGCTTTGCATTGTCTAATCAAAGGCGCGGCGACGGCTGGCGTTTGCCGCAAGGATGATAGGCTAAGTAGGTAAATTTTTTAAGGTTTGGTAAAGTTTCTAAGGTAAGAAAGATTGTTTTAGTTTTTGCATTATTTTTTTTTCAGAATTAAAAACCATTAAAAACATTAACGATGATAAAACCGATATTCAGGGCTATGATCACGGCGGGAGTTTTAGCGGCTTCGGCTATGTCAGCTGACGCTGCCCGGGGAGTGGAGATAAATCACCTCGGCGTAAACAATACGCTGGTCAGAGTGACCGGCGACGGCCAGTACTTGATGCTGCCCGTTCAGGAAGTCAATGATGACGCGAGAGTAAACATCATAGTCGACGGCAAGATCGCCGAGACCATCTATGTGCGCCTCGCAAAGACCAAGACCGACTACACGGTGTCTTTTGATCTGTCGCCTTACAAGGGTAAAAACGTGATGCTCGACATCGTCACCCCTCAGGGCCGCGGCTCGGTGCGCGACGCCAAGGAGGATGTGTTCTGGAAGGGCATTGAGCTGACCGATGAGCTCGACACCACCGACAAGGAGACGCAATATCGTCCGCTTTTTCACCATGCCCCTCTCTATGGCTGGATGAACGACCCCAACGGTATGTTCTACAAAGACGGCGTCTGGCATCTCTATTACCAATATAATCCTTATGGCTCGAAGTGGCAGAACATGACCT
>CAYRFB010000117.1:0-5516 GCA_964423485.1 uncultured Bacteroides sp. | reverse complement strand
TCCTCTTTCAAGAATGAAAATCTTGCGTCCTAGCCGATAGACGAATGGGCCATCACCGCTAAAAGCGAGTGCAAATATAGGCACTTTTTTGAAACTGGACAAAATTTCATTAAAAATATTGCCTGATTTAAGGTTTTTTTAGTAATTTTATCCTCAGATATGTTTGAAACCCTCCACTGCATAGCGCTGCGCACCATAAAATACAGCGACTCAAGGTCAATTTTGTCGGCCTGGAGCGCCGAGCGCGGCTATGTGTCATTTGCGATGCCGGCAGGCAAGGGGCGCGAGGCCAACCGCCGACGCGCGCTGACGATGCCGCTGGCCGCCTTTGAGGGCGTCTGTGACATCCGTGGTGACCGCGATGTGATCTTCATCCGCGACCTTAAGCCGATGCAGGTCGGCATGGCCATGATCAGCGACCCGACCAAGCTCGCCATGGGCTTGTTTCTCGCTGAGGTTTTTGAAAAAATACTCCGCAATTCGGTCCACGACGAGGCCCTGTCACTGCTGATCTTTGACACGGTCGACGCGCTCAACTCGGCCGGCCCGCGAGGCGTAGCCAACTTTGCCCTCTGGACGCTCTACCGCCTCACCGTGCCGCTCGGCATAGAGCCCGACATGACCGACTGGCAGCCGCAGGCTCTCTTTGACCTCGAGGCGGCCCGTTGGAGGCTCTCTATGCCCTCGTCAGGCGCTGCAGTCACGGGCGATGAGGCAAAGGCCGTCAAGCTGCTCAGCCGCCTAAGCCGCGACAACATAGAGCGTGTGCGCCTCACCCGAGCCAACCGCCGCGCCCTGCTCGACGGCATCCTGCGCTACTATGACCTGCATTACTGCAAGCTGACGCCGCTCCACTCACTCGACGTCGTCACCGAGCTCTTCTGACCTTCCTCTATAACATAACTATCCCCCTGCCCGGAAATTCCTGACAGGGGGATAATATAATTAACTAAACTTTAATTCACGACTCGGTGATTAGCGAACGACAAACTTAGTGGCCGTAGTGCCCTGACGCTTGATCACAACCTGACCGGCAGCGGGATTGTCAACGCGCACACCCTGAAGGTTGAAGTACTCAACAGGAGCATTTTCGTTAGCTACGATCTCAACGACACCGTTAGTATCATCTTTCTTGATTACAATTGTGCTGGCTTCATCACCTAAAGAAAAAACATTACCTGCTTTAGAGGCATACAGAAGGAGGCTTCCGGGCTCAAATGTAAAGGTAATACTGCTTTCATCTTCAGTAAGAATGGTAAATGCCTCCGGACCTTCTTGTTCCATAGCTATGCAAAAATAGGCATCGTTCATAATACCATAAAGACCATGTGCTGTTCCACCGTTGATACCGGTTGAAGTCAAGTCTAAAATTACGTTATCAGGATCAGTAGCATCAAGGTAAATAGTCGGGCTTGTTGATTGGAAGTCGTTGGCCTCATAGAAGCCCTTCCAAGGATTAATCACCTTGTAGATAGCAGGATCGATTGTGCTCTGATATACAGCTACATCATAAGGAGCTACAGTCGTGCCAAATGCGGGTGCGAAGGCGTTATCGGTAAACACACCTGTGCCGAGGTCAAGCCAGTTAGAGCTTAATTCCATACCTTCGACGTCAAACACACGAATTGCTCCATACTTAATACCATACTTTGAATCAGTATATGCTACCCAGCTAAAACCGTGATCTGCAGGAAATTCGATCTGACCAACCTCTGCATAATATGTTGCATCGTATTCAACCATTGATGTGCTGTTGTCTACATACTCAAATGGCTCAAAGCGAACGTAGCACTCTACTTCTTCCTTTTTTTCATTCAACAATGTCATTTTTCCCAATTTAACTGCAGCAAAAGAGATAACTCCGTTTGCCTCATCATACTTGGCTGTAACATCAGTGGGGAACCATTCTGAAGTAATCGTGATATTTTCGCCATCCTGAGCAATAGTGGCAGAAACCTCAATACCGCCGAGACCTTCTTCTCTATAATAGTCACCAACATAAACTGTGTATGCTCCGGCAATTGACTGCTCGTCGCCTTCAGCTCTTGACATAATCTTGTCGCCTGCTGATTTCTTCATTTCTAAAGCAGCGCGTTTGCTAATTGACTGAGTTGTCTTGGCAACTAACTGATTGCGTTCGCCTGTGATGTCGGTGCGGACCTGAGCGTTGTTGATACCGGCAGAAACTCCGAGTACACAGAGTGCTGCAAGGGCTGAAGTGTAAAGTTTCTTCATACGTTTTTTCTTTTTAAATTATTACTTACTAATTAATTACTTCAAAAAATAACAGGAGGAATTGTTGCAGACATAAAAATCTATAAACTACTTCTCGCGGCAAAGTTATGAAAATTGAATAAACTATCAAACATTTTAACACGATTATTCGCACATCGACCAGCATTTTTTCAAAACTGTGTGCACAATCGCGGCAAAACTCGCCTTTTAGCTCATCATAATCTGACAAATTGAAACAATCTAAAGCTCTATCGTCGCCCCGCTTAGGATGTCGGAGTGGCTGACGCGCTTGGGTGCTGCGGGCGCGTTGTCAGTTCTGACAATGGTAGCCGTGCGGCCATTGTCAAGATGAATTTTTGCCTGTCGGAACATCGGATAGCCCGCCTCATACACGCCCCCGACAGGATTGACAGGGTAGAACCCGAGGGCGCTCATAACATACCACGCCGACATCTGGCCGCAGTCTTCGTTGCCACACAGTCCGTCGGGCGTGTTCTTATACAGCCCGGTCATAATCTGCCGCAGGTACTCGCGGACCTTCTCGGGATGGTCGGTGTAGTTGTAGAGGTAGGCGACGTGGTGCGATGGCTCGTTGCCGTGGGCATACTGGCCGATCATGCCGGTGCTGAATATCGGCAATGCAGCCGGGTCGGGCTGCTCGGTGAAGAATGCATCTAATCGCTCCTCGAGCGCCTTCTTGCCGCCCAGCAGCGCGATAAGCCCCTCGGGATCGTGCTGCACAGACCAAAGATACTGCCAGGCGTTGCTCTCGCATATATCTTCGGTATATGCCTGAGGGGCAAACGGCTCGACAAACTCGCCATTGCTGAGCCTCGGCTGCATAAAGCCGGTCGCGGGGTTGAACACATTGCGATAATGCTGAGCCCTGCGGCTGAACTCATCACGGATGGAGTCTGCGCCTAAATGCTCGCCCAAGCGGGCGATGGCGTAATCGTCAAACGCATATTCCAAGGTCTTTGACAGTGACCAGCTCGAATCCTTGTCGCAAGCTACATAGCCAAGGCGGCGATAGTCGCCGAGCGAGCGGTAATCATCCATCCGGGCCGTGCGCACACATTCTGCCAATGCCTCCTCGGCGTTCACTCCGGGCAGGCCTTTAAGGATGGCGTCGACGATGATCGGTGCAGAGTGATAGCCGATCATCATATCGGTCTCCGAAGCCCACATATTCCACACCGGCAGGCGGCCGCCCTGCTTGCTGAAGTCGATTAGCGACTGAGCCATGTCGGCCGCTGCGGCCGGCTCGATGATGGTATAGAGTGGATGGGCGGCGCGGTAAGTGTCCCAGGTCGAGAAGGTGCTGTAATGCTTATGTCCGGGCTCACATTGGTGTATTTCGTCGTCAGGCCCGCGGTATCGGCCGTCACAATCGCTGAAAACCACCGGAGCCAACAGGCTGTGGTATAGCGCCGTATAAAACACCGTCTTTTCATCGGCGTAACTTGTGTCGATTTCGACCTTGCTCAAAGCCTTATCCCATCTTGCCTTGGCATCGCCGAGGTAACGGTCAAAATCATTGTGGGGCGCCTCGGCCATCAGGTTACAGTGAGCGCCCTCGGCGTCGGTGCCCGATATAGCCGTTGCGATGAGCAGTTTTTCGCCCGGCGAGGTCTTGAATGTGAAGGTCGCTACATGGCCGCCGACCGAGTCGATCTCCACGCCGCTGAAGGGCTCAGAAAAGCGCGTTTCAAACCACACCCGCTGGTCTCGGGCCCAGCCGTCGCTGAAACGGTATCCTCTGACCGTCACCGAGTCGATGACCTCGAGGCCGGTCAGCACCGTGGCGTCCCAGTTTGTGGCTTTGGCAAGGTTAAGGATCACCTTGCCCTCATCGCCCGGCCAGGTGTATTGCTGCACACCGCAGTGCTCTGTCGCCGTGAGCTCGACGTCGATATTGTAATCATCAAGCGTGACTTTATAGTAACCGGCATAGGCCTTCTCCGAGTCGTGTCTGAACTTTGAGTGGACGCCTAACGGACCATCAGCCACGCTCAGCGGCTCGACTACGGGCATGAACGAGATGTCATAGAGGTCGCCAGCGCCTGTGCCGCTCAGATGGGTGTGGCTGAAGCCTGCAATGGTGCTGTCGGGATAGAAATAGCCCGCAATGCGGTCCCAGCCGGGCAAACCGTTGTCGGGACTGAGCTGCACCAAGCCGTGGGGCACCTGAGCGCCGGGATAGGTGTTGCCCGTATAATCGGTGCCGATAAAGGGGTTGACGATCTCGGCGAGGCTGTCGCTGTCAGGCGCCGATGTGCATCCCCACCCTGCGCCGCCCATCAACAGGCACGACAGCAGGCCTCTTATCACTTTGCTTTCAAATTTCATATCATCTGTTTAAATCATCTATCATTTCCTGAGCCGTCTTGCCGGTCAGGGGGTGGCGCCATCCGGGGTCGAGAAATGCCATCGGCCGGAGCACAAATTCCCGCTCTGACATCCGCGGGTGAGGCAATTGCAGCCCGGCGCTGTCGGCAGTTTTATCATCGACAGCTATCAGGTCTATGTC
Source organism: uncultured Bacteroides sp. (assembly GCA_964423485.1). Taxonomy (GTDB): domain Bacteria; phylum Bacteroidota; class Bacteroidia; order Bacteroidales; family Muribaculaceae; genus CAG-873. The sequence continues at coordinate 751 of CAYRFB010000117.1, read as the reverse complement.
AATAGCGCGGTCGACATAGCGCCCGGCCTCGTCGCGGTGAGGACGGCCGTCGACCTCTCGCTCGGCCTGCTGCAGCGTCTCCAACAGCTCTTCCGGGTCAACGTCGCCGACGGTCTTGACCATCAGTCCGAGGTTGAGAAAGCGATTGCCGGACTCATAGCCCCAAGGCTCGCTCTCGATGATGGGCGCAAGTCTGATCTCGGCCTCGCCATCGGGGTCAAGGCGCTCGCAAAGCGCGGCGACCGCACGCTCTATCTGAGCCGCGCGGTCGCCTAAATTTGAACCTATATTGATGTGGATGGTTGACATCAGAGCGAACGGTTAACTTCGACTTCCTCGAAGCCCTCTATAAGGTCACCGATCTTAAGGTCGTTGTAACCGGCGATCGACAGACCGCAGTCATAACCCGAGGTGACTTCCTTAACGTCGTCCTTAAAGCGCTTGAGTGATCCGAGATCGCCCGTGTAGCGCACGATGCCGTCGCGGATAAGGCGCACCTTGTTGCCGCGCTTGATCTTGCCTTCACGCACGATCGCACCGGCGATTGTGCCGACCTTCGAGATGTGGAATGTCTCCATGACCTCAGCCGTGCCGGTGATTTCCTCCTTGATTTCAGGAGCAAGCATGCCTGACATAGCGTCCTTGACCTCTTCGATGGCCTGATAGATGACTGAGTAGAGACGGATCTGCACACCGTCGCGCTCGGCTGCGCGGCGGGCAGCCATCGACGGGCGCACCTGGAAGCCGATGA
>CAYRFB010000116.1:0-5783 GCA_964423485.1 uncultured Bacteroides sp. | reverse complement strand
TGACGGTAACTTCTCAAATTTCTCTCACTGTATGACCCACCAAATTCAGTCTGCAGTCTATCGGAAAGCTGATGCAAAAGATGAGAGCCATACTGAGCTCTATTGGCTCCGTTTTGTTCTTCTTCAACAATTCGACGTCCGATTCTCCAATAAGTTTCAATTTGAGAAGCCCCCACGGCAATGTAGGCCTGACGTCGTCCTTGTTCGATTATATTCCGGACATCACTTACAAAGTTTTCTGAAAGTGATTGGTTTGTTTTTAATGGTTTCATAAATGGGAATACATATTTCGCAAAAGTACATAAAAAATCTCAGGATTTTTATGTAATTTTGGGTGGAAGTTAATAATTTGTCGCTATGGAGAGAATCGATATAACAAAATTGCGTAAGGAAGCAGGGATGAGTCAGCGCGAGTTAGCGGAAAAGCTCAATATTAAGCCGAGTTTTTTGTCAGCTATCGAGAATGGTCGCAGCCGTTTGCCGGAAGGTCAGTTGGAGAAAATCAAACAGATTTTCGGTGTTTCTGACCTGAGTGACTATGTGGCAGCTGACCAACATAAGGAGACTGTGCCTCCTCACACTCATTTCGGTGAAGAAGGAAATGCAATAGCCCTTTTCTTGCAGCATATACATAATCAAGCGCACCAGGATGACGTCCACACTAACCGCGAAGCTGTCCTTGAGCAAAGGATCGATTATCTCGCGGAGCGTAATGACCGCTTGTCCGCTCGAGTCGATGAGTTACGCGATCAGCTTGACGCTGCGCGCGATGAGAATTATCGTCTGAAGCTGCGTCTTGCTTCCAACGGCCTCAGCGTTGATTGACGGTCAGCGGTTTATTTTTACGATATACTCTTCGGGCGTCGCAGCGATCACTTCTGCATCCAAGCCCCAGCTTCTGAATCGCTCTGCAAGCTCAGACGCCGGCGGAAGCAGATCGCTGTCGGCTTTGCGGTCGCGGTGGATATTATTTATAAAGTTTTCATCGGTGGGAAACGCCACGACTATACAGCCGTGAGGCTTCAGGTTGTTAAGCAGCTCTTTGATAGTGGCTTCGGGATAATGGAGATGAGGATATACCGAGTATAGCATCACAAGGTCAAACTTTGAGTCAAAGATTGAGCTCTCAAAGTCAGCAAAAATGAAATTGACATTGCCGATATCACCGTATTTCTTTATGGCAATGGTCAGCATACCCATTGAACCGTCGACAGCGGTGACAGATCCTTCCGGACCAATCAGTTCTAAAAGATAAGGGATGAGGACACCGGTGCCGGTGCCAAGATCGAGAACGTCATCACCGGCTTTGACCGGGAGTTGGCTAAGGATGGAGCGTATTTTTTCAGGGGTTGAGAGTATCTCGCCTTCATCCCAATGCGGGGCGAGATTATCAAAAAACAGTACTTCGTCGTGGTTCATTTTACTGAGGTATAATTCTGAGCGCAAATTTAGTGAATATTTGTTTGAATATACAAATTATTAGGTTAACTTTGCACGAAATTAACTGCGTTCAACTGTTTGTGATGAAAAAATTAATCACTAATTCATTGCTTTTGACTTCGCTGATTGCCGGAGCAACAGATGTGCCGCGCGACACTATCCGTCTTAACGAAGTCTCAGTCACAGCTCCTATCAAAGGAGACCCGGATCTGATGCCTCTAAACGTCACTCACATAAGCTCTGTCGAAATCGAAAAATCAACAGAGTCATCACTGCTGCCAATCCTGGTGAGCAAGGTGCCCGGACTTTTTGTAACAGAGCGAGGTTTTGCCGGCTACGGTGTGTCAGGCGGCAGTGCAGGAGAAGTAAACATACGCGGTGTCGGCCAGGGCAACAAAGTGCTGTTTATGATCGATGGTCAGCCACAGTGGGCCGGTGTATTTGGACACTCGCTGTCAGATACATACGTTGCAAACGGAGTTGAAAGCATCGAGGTGGTCAAAGGACCGTCATCACTGCTTTACGGCTCTAACGCTATGGGCGGGTCTGTAAATATTAAGACCCGACGTCAAAAAAAAGACGGGGTGAGCGGCCGGGCGAGAGCGATGTTCGGGTCATTCAACACCCAAAAGTTTGCGTTCTCCTCAGGTTATAAGAAGAATAAAGTTTCTGCAAACTTGTCAGGTCAGCTTGACCGCAGCAACGGCAACCGCGAGGGCAGCGAATTTTGGCTGGCTAACGAGTTTATGCAGATACAGTATATGCCTTCTGACAATTGGTCGGTCGGAGGTAGCGCAGAGCTCACCCAGACCCACGCCAACAATCCCGGCACACTTCAAGATCCGCTTGAAAATATGTGGACCGATATGCAGCGAGGCACAGGAGCGGTTTATGTCAAGAACCGATATGAAAAGGCCGACGGTGGCATCCAGGCATATGTCAACTGGGGCACTCATCAAGTAGATGACGGCAATGCACCCGGCACAGCTCCAAAAGATTATCTCTTCAACTCGACTGACTATAACTTAGGTGTAACACTCTATGAGACCTTATATCTCTGGAGAGACAACGACCTGTCGGCAGGTGTCGACGTGCAGCGCTGGGGTGGCCATGTTTGGAACACTTCAAAAGACGACCCCGGCGTTAAATTGTCGGACGCAAAACACGGTGTCAACGAAGTGGCCGGTTATGTGATGATGCAGCAAGGCCTGATCAACAATCGGATAAATGTCAATGCCGGACTGCGTTTGCAGCATGGCTCGACATATGGCAATGTATGGGTGCCTCAAGCCGGAGTGGTGTTCAGGCCTGGCGCCGACTCACAGATCAAAGCATCTTTCAGCAAAGGTTTCCGATCTCCAAATATACGCGAGCTCTACCTTTATCCGCCGGCCAACCCTGATCTCAAGCCTGAGTACATGCTCAACTATGAGTTAAGCTATCGTCAGCATTTCTTAAGCGGCAATCTGATGGTCGGGGCTGCATTGTTCTTTATCGACGGTGACAATATGATACAAACCGTAAGGATTGACGGGCGTCCGAGAAATGTCAACACAGGAAGTTTCATCAACAAGGGCTTCGAACTTGAGGGGGCTTACCGATTGTCGCCTACGATTGTGCTGAGCGCCAATTACAGCTATCTGCACACCAATGCCAAGACTCTCTACTCACCTAAAAACAAGCTGAATACAGAGATCAGCTGGTCGCCCGGGCAGTTGAGTTTCACCGTTGACGAGACAAGCATCTGGAGTATGTATAACGGCGCGCCTGATGACGCTCGCATAAGCTACACACTGTTGAATTTCAGAGGCTCATACACGCTCACCGGCGTTGTGCCCGTGACTCTGACCTTGAAACTCGACAACATCACAAACAAACACTATCAGATAATCTATGGTTGTCCAATGCCGGGCTCGACGATTATGGGAGGCGTAGAGTTCAAATTCTAATTTTCATATCATAACCCACAGCCAAGCATCGTAAATAATGCGCACTCGCCTATCGATATTATACATTCTTCAGTTTGGAATATGGGGCTGCTATCTGACATGTTTTGGCCAACTGCTCGGAGCGGGCGGTCTTGGACAAGATATAGCGTGGTTTTATGCAGCAATTGGAGTGGTGTCACTGATTTCTCCGGCAGTATTGGGATATGTCGCAGACCGCATGCTCTCGCCATCGCGACTATTGTCACTCTGCCATCTTATGGCGAGCGCCACGATGCTTGGCGCATGGTGCTATGCATCCACCTACCCTGAGCTCGATTTTAAAATATTTTATCCGCTTTATCTTCTGTTCCTGACATTTTATATGCCGACATTGGCATTATCAAACACAACAGCCTTCCGGCTCATCCACTCGAAGGGTCACGAACCGGTTGATGTTTTCCCGTCGATAAGAATATGGGGGACAATTGGATTTGTAGCAGCAATGTGGTTTGTCAACAGTGCTTACTGGCATGACGGAACATTTGGTTTCACTCTTTCGGAGCTGAATCCCAACTCGCATTTTCGCTTTCAGTACACACCGATGCAGCTGTTGTGTGCATCACTGCTCGGTCTGATTTGCAGTTGTTACGCGCTTACCCTTAAACCCGATCAGGCTCAAGCACTGAATTTTCAGAATAAGAAAAAGCGCATCATCTACGGCAAGGGTGTCTTATGCGAGTTCTTCGCAAAGCGCGAAACAAGGATTTTTCTTGTTTTTGCAGCTCTAAGCGGTGTATGCCTACAGATCTCCAACGGCTTTGCAACGCCTTTCATCACTCATTTTACGGGAATTGCTGAGTATGGGAGCACACTTGCGTCTGGCAACGCGACACTGCTTTTTTCTCTTTCACAAATATCAGAGGGGGCGTGTGTGCTGCTTGTCGGCGTGGCTATGAGGAAGTGGTCGATAAGAGTGGTTTTCGCGATGGGTCTGATTGCGTGGGCTCTCCGTTACCTATTGTTTGCTTTTGGTAATCCGGGCGATGGATTATGGATGCTCGTGATGTCGATGATTGTATATGGCATAGCATTTAATTTTCTCACCATCGCAGGTCACCTTTATATTGAGCAACAGTCAGGGCCGGCCAACAAAGGTTTGGGTCAAGGAGTGATGATGCTGATGAGCAACGGCATCGGTGCTACGGCCGGCACGATGGTCGCCGGAGCCGTGATTAACCATTGGTGCAGCTGGCAGTCAGTGACGACGCCGGCCGGCGGCAGCATCCGTCTCTTTATGGGCGACTGGGAAATGCCTTGGCTGATTTTTGCTCTCTATTCGCTTGTGATAGCTGTAGTGTTCTACTTCTGCTTTAATCCGAAGAGAGATAAGGCCGAATGTATCGCTCAAAATTAGCTTTTGAGATTATGCGGTAATGGAAATTCACCGCATCGTTATATGCCTTGCTGTGATGGGCTATATAGTTGCCCTCCTTGAACTGGCGACCCAAGTCTGATCGATCAGATTGCTCGTTTTGAAAAGTCCAACCCATCTTGATTATCTCTTCATCAATTTTACTCCATAAGTCCATCCAGTATTCGCCGTCGGGCGGAGTTATGCTCTGAACGCTATTGACAAAAGCATCAAAGAACACGTCATAAGGGATAATGCCATCTTTGATCAAGCTTATATTAACGCGGTAAAAGTTGCCACGGAAGCCCGTCGGCTCAAACAGTGGGCCGTCGAAGATATCTGTCTCTGCCAATTCGCTCCTGAGATAACGACCGGCAGCAACAGTATCGGCAAGGATGTGGCCGGGACCAAAGAAATCCTGCATAAAGTTTTTGTAGACATCGCGATATTGCGACACCGGGTAATGCTCGCGCTGGTATCTGAGGGCAGCGGCTATTGAGTCTGTCTGTGTTGCGGCTGGTGAGTCGGCATATGAAAGGCAGCTTGAAGCAGCGGCAATAAGTGGTATTAAATAATATCGAAGAGTCATCGCGTTAAAAAGTAAAATAAGGTCAGGAGCAAAAGCTCCTGACCTATGGCTGAATGGTTATGAGGGAGTTGCGTTAGCCACATTTAGAGGTGCCACAAGAGGTGCAGATCAGGCAACCTTCCTGATATATGAGAGTCTCATGGCCGCAATTGGGGCAAGTCTGACCGCTGGCTTTTGTGCCATTAGGCAGGTATTTTTTTAGAGCACGCTCGACACCCATCTTCCATGTGTTGATCGACTGCGAGTCGAGTTCGAGGCCGCCAACAAGCTTGAGGACCTGATCGATAGGCATACCGTAGCGAAGCACACCCGAGATAAGCTTGGCATAGTTCCAGAACTCAGGGTTGAACTTGTCAGAGAGTCCTTCGATCGTGGTCTTGTAGCCGCGCTTGTTGATAAATTGGAAGTCATAACG
>CAYRFB010000115.1:0-5841 GCA_964423485.1 uncultured Bacteroides sp. | reverse complement strand
AAAATAATTGAGATATGATATATCCTGAGTTACATTTCACCGGGCAGATATGGCGCCCACCCTACGAGTCAAGTTCCCAGTTGCTACAAGTAACGTCCGGCTGCACTTGGCACAAGTGTAAATTCTGCAGTCTCTACCACGGCACACCCTTTCGTATGTCACCACTGTCTGAAGTTGAAGAAGACTTGAAGGTAATTAGAGAGTGGCAACCTCGTGCACGTCGAGTCTATCTGACGGGAGCAAATCCGTTTGCATTAAGTTACAACAAGCTTATGGATATTGCCATTCTGTTGCGCAAGTATCTTCCCCATTTGGTCTCATTCGGTATGTTCGCGCGCGTGACTGACATTACACAAAAATCAGTTGATGAACTTAAAAACCTCCGTCATATGAAGCTCGACAGCATCAATATCGGTGTAGAAACGGCCCATAATCCAACACTTAAAAGAATGAATAAAGGATACCGGGCATCCGACATCATTGAACAGCTCTCTAAACTTGATAAAGCTAGAATACACTACAATATTTTCTATCTTAATGGACTTGGAGGTTCTGGAATGGGGATCGAAAGCGCAATAGCAACAGCCGATGTTCTGAACAATCTGCATCCTTGCATAATAAATATAGTGTCATTGACCGTTTTTCCAGAGTCTCAACTGTATGAAGAGATACAAAACGGCTCATTTGAAGAAGAACCCGAAATAGAGAAGCTAATAGAAATGCGTACACTCATTGAGCGACTTAAAATCAATGTAAATCTGTTAGGTCATCATATTTCCAATACGGTACCAATCACCGGAGCTTTGCCAAATGATAAGGCGCTTATTCTCCGGGAGTTTGACAAGGCTATTAACGAGTTTCCTGAACAGGCTCTCAAAGACTATCGCAAGCGGATTTTGCATCTGTGAGGATGTTAAACTCCGCTTGAGGATAATGGCAAATGCTGGGGTTTCGTATATATTTGGTTTTGTGCTGATAGAACCAAAATAATGAGCCGGTTGTTAGTATTTCAGAACTATAAAAATGAATAATTATGACACGTAACGATTTTTCAACTCTCATCAATAAAGTTGTAGAACAATATATGCAGAGCTTTAGCCTCTATGATGGTAATCCTCAACTTAAGGTCAACCCTGTTACGCTGACTATTGACCTCATTAACGGCAGCGAAATGCAGACTGATATCGAGTATGCCGACGAAGCTATTGAGGAAGCTGCCGGAGCGCAGAGCCCTGAATACGAAGATGCGATGGATTCGCAAGCACGCCGCAATCCTGATTTCTATGCAGTCAAGAAACTCCTCAAAAAAGACGCCAACGGCAAAGCCATCATCAAAGAAGACGCCATCCAAGAAATCGCTGACATCTACTTCAAGTAACAAATAAAAACATAATAAGTAAAAAAGAGCTGAATTGAAAAATTCAGCTCTTTTTAAGTTGCCTTGGAAGGATTCGAACCCTCACAGGCGGAACCAGAATCCGACGTGCTACCATTACACCACAAGGCAATTTTAGGCTTACCGGAAAACTTCGTTTTGCAATCGCTATTGCTGTTATTTCCGTTTTGCGATTGCAAAGTTAGGACTTTTTTTTGGTTCGCGCAAATATTTTTTTCGTTTTGCGTGATATTTTTTGATCTTATTTTATCGGCGATTTACAATTAAAAGTCAATCAAATATTTATGATGCCCACTACAATGCAAAAAAATGGGCTGCACATTCCGATCTGATGCGCAGCCCAATATTTTTTATGATACTTGCTATAAGAAATCGGCTTATTGGTCGATGTCGTTATTTCGAGGATTGTTGTTAAGACTCTTCACGTCATTCTTGACCATTTGGGCGTTTTCTCGATCGTCATCAGCATAGTCAGTTGAAGCGCCGGGATAAATCTTTTCAGCTTTGATTTCCCGCTGTTCGGTGGGTTTAGTTTTCTTTTCCATATCTAATAGTATTTTTGAATTACGTTTTATACCAATATAACACGCAGGTTGCTGAAAGTGTTTGTTAGAGCGGCAATTTATTCATTTCTTCGATATAGTCGAGTATCGCCTCCCTACCCCTGCGGTCTTCGCTCGATGTGCGGAACACAGGCGGCAGCTCCTCCCACTGCTCGAGCAGGGTCTCGCAATAAGCGGCCACTTGCTTTTTGCCGGCTGTAGGGGTCAGTTTGTCGAGTTTTGTGAAGACGATACTGAAAGGCACACCGTTTTCGCCGAGCCATGACATGAAATCAAGATCAATCTTCTGAGGTTTGTGTCGTGAGTCAATGAGCACAAAAAGGTTGGTCATCTGCTCGCGTGTCGAGATGTAGCCTTTGATCATTTTTTCGAGTTTGACGCGATCTTCCTTGCTGCGGCGAGCGTAGCCATAACCCGGGAGGTCGACGATATACCACTCGTCATTGACAAGGAAATGGTTGATGAGCATAGTCTTACCTGGAGTCGACGAAGTCTTGGCCAAGTCCTTGCGACCGGTGAGCATATTGATGAGTGAGGATTTGCCTACGTTTGAACGCCCGATGAAGGCGTATTCGTGCTTGGCATCGGTCGGGCATTTATCAGCAGTCGAGTTGCTGATCACAAAGCGCGCTGTGTTTATAATCATAATCTAAATATTTTTGCGTAAAGTTAATCATTTCTTTCTGAACAACACTCAAAAGCGCCGATATGTTGCGGCAAAACCGATGCAGAGCGAAACAATATAAATCGGATTAGCGTTTTCTTTACAACAATAATGTTTAATTTTGCAATCAAGAAATAAAGACTGACACAATGTATATAGCTTCATCAAAACGAAAAGAAAACATAGCCGAATATCTGCTTTATATGTGGCAGATCGAAGATATCATCCGCGCAAACGATCTCGACATAGAGAAAATCAAGGCCACCGTTGTCGACCCTCAGACTCAGCTCGACGATAATCAGAAACGCCAGTTGACCGAGTGGTATGAGTCGTTGATTGATATGATGCGTCGCGAGGACGTTACAAAGAGCGGTCACATACAGATGAATAAAAATATACTCGGGCAGCTCGTCGAGCTCCACTCAGCTGTGCTCAAAGATCCCCGTTTCCCGGAGTACACTAAGAAATTTTATGAGGCGCTGCCTTATATCGTAGAGCTTCGCGGCAAAGCCGGCGAAGACCGCAAAGGCGAAATCGAAACTTGTTTCAACGCCCTCTACGGCATGTTGATGCTCAGGTTGCAGAAGCGCGAAGTGAGCCAGGAAACAATGGACGCCATCAACAAGATCTCATCGTTTATCGCCCTGCTCTCTCATTACTTTCATCTTGACGAGGCCGAACAGCTATTTAAAGACGAAGATAAGCAATAGGCGTCATCACCGCAGTAGGCTTTTTGCTGGATCATAGGCCGGTGTTTTCAGCCTGGCAAGGTCAATGACAGTGGTGAAAATTTGGTCAGTATTGCCCGCCGCTGATGAGTTGCGCTTTATCGCTTCGACCTTATCGGGGCATCGGCGAGCGAACTCAGATGAATACCATATCAGGCATGCCGGGTGAAGGGTTGGCTCAAGACCGACCGTGTGGAGATACATGCCGTCCTCTCCTAAGTTTTCGCCGTGATCAGAGATGAAAACGACAACCGAGTTTGACCCGGTAAGCATCCCAGTCAGGGCCGCGAGGAAGCGATCGGTCTCAAGGATAGTGTTGTCATAAGAGTTGACCATCTGATCGTGAGTCATCGACGCAACATCGTGGCTATCGATTTCGGGCGTGAAATTGTCGGGACGGTCTGTGTAATGCGATTTATACCACCAGTGCGAACCGATGGTGTGGATGACAGCCAAGCGTGGCTCAGACGTCTCTTTTCGCCACTGAGCGATGAGCGGAAGTATATCGCTGTCAAGATATTTTGCATAAGTGTAGACCGACATCACATTGCTGCAATAGACGAGTGTGTCTGCTTCGTGGGCGAAATATGTATAAGACGGGCTCAAATCTTGATTAGCAAACCAAGCAGTGTTATAACCGGCCTTGTTGAAGAGCGTGATAAACGATTGCCGGCAATATGAATCGTCGCGGTTGAGCGAGTCGGTATCGGTCATAATGATCGGCACGCTCGCGTGAGTATACCAAGCGTCGGAATATATCCTTGAAAACGAAACCACGGCTGTATCAGCGCTCGTGAGCGGCATGGTGTTGCGGCTATAACCGTTCTGCGGCAGATGGTCAGCCCGTAGCGACTCTCCTATCACAACGTAAACGTCGGGTGCATCATCTGAGCGGGTGACCGTAGTGTCATCGTAAGTCGTGCGGACCTCAGCCACCTCGACCTTGGTGTCAAAATATTCCTTGACAGAATAGTAGATTGATAAAGGCAAGCGAGCCTTGACGGCAATCTTCAGAGATGGCGCCGTGAAGAGACAGACTCCCAAGACTACGACAGATGAGACGCCGGCAATCAGGCGGCTCAATCGCGTCGCAGTGACATTTCCCCATCGGTAATAAGCCATTGCTGCTGAAACTGAGAGTGCAATGACCGTGACCAGTATGAGTTTGCCACTGATAAGCGTTGCCCACATCGATAAGCCATTGGCCATCGCGAGATCAACTACGCCGGCGGTGATGCTCGTGCCGATGCTGACGATGAAATATGCGGCAATTGCGCTGATAGTGAACAATATTGGCCAGAATACAGCGAAAATAATGCGGTTGACGCTCAGGAGGCCAATAACGGACGCAGCGCAGACTGAGATTACAGCCCACTTAACCGCCAAAGAACAAAAGCTCTGCAACGACGAAAAGGGCACCATCGAAAATTCGGCGGTGACCACAGTGAGCGCATATAAAGCTGACACTATCAGCCAAAACAGCAGTAACGATATTTTTCTCTGAGGACGCTTCAATTAGTCTGAACGTGATTAAATCAAGCGAGGACCCTGAATGTAAAATCAAGGTCCTCGCCAACCATTTATTTTATGAAAGAAGAAAATTTAGCAAACACCTTCGCCCATCATTGCGTCGGCAACTTTCATGAAGCCGGCGATGTTAGCGCCCTTCATATAGTTGATATATCCGTCAGGCTCAGTGCCGTAGTCGACACACTGCTGGTGGATGTCGCGCATGATAGTGTGAAGTTTTTCGTCAACCTCTTCGGCGCTCCACTGGAGGTGCATAGCGTTCTGGCTCATTTCGAGACCGGAAGTTGCCACACCGCCGGCGTTGACAGCCTTGCCGGGAGCATAAGTTACGCGGCTCTCGATGATGACATCGATAGCCTCGGGAGTACAACCCATATTAGAAACCTCAGCAACAAGGATCACGCCGTTTTCGACAAGTTGACGGGCATCGTTGCCGTCGAGCTCGTTCTGAGTGGCACAAGGCAGAGCGATGTCGACCTTCTGCTCCCAGGGTTTGCGGCCGGGATAAAATGTGCAGCCTTTGAACTTGTCAGCATAAGGAGCGACAACGTCGTTGCCTGATGCGCGGAGTTCGAGCATATAATCGATCTTCTCGGCGTCGAGACCGGCGGGATCGTAGATGTAACCGTCGGGACCTGAGATAGTGACAACCTTTGCACCGAGCTCAGTTGCTTTGAGAGCTGCGCCCCAAGCCACATTGCCGAAGCCTGAGATAGCGATAGTCTTGCCCTTGATGTCCATATTCTTGGTGGCGAGGATGCTCTGAACGAAGTAGAGAGCACCGAAACCGGTTGCCTCGGGACGTATGCGGCTACCGCCGAACGACAGGCCCTTGCCGGTAAAAGTGCCGTCATGTTTGTTGACAAGGCGCTTGTACATGCCGTACATATAGCCTACCTCGCGGCCGCCTACGCCGATATCGCCTGCGGGCACATCGCGGTCGGGACCGAGATTTTTCCA
>CAYRFB010000114.1:0-5845 GCA_964423485.1 uncultured Bacteroides sp. | reverse complement strand
AAACCGTTGATGGGAGTTCGAATCTCTCTGCTCCTGCCAAATTAAAAAGTGAACGTTATGTTTAACTACGTTAAAGAATCCTATAACGAGCTTGTTCATAAGGTGTCATGGCCTACGTTCCCGCAGTTGCAGAATTCGACGATCGTCGTAATGGTCGCTTCGGCGATTTTTGCTATTGTGGTGTTGCTGATGGACATTTCATTCGAGAACATCATGGCCGCAATATATAGAACGTTGGGAAACTTTGGCCGTTAATTGTTGTTATCTGAAACGATGAGCGAAGTCAAAAAAGAGTGGTATGTTGTCCGTGCGATCGGAGGCAAAGAGCAGAAAGTCAAAGAGTATATCGAGGCTGAAATCCGTCACAACAATTTGGAGGACTATATCTCTCAGATTCTTATTCCCACCGAGAAGGTTTATACCATTCGCAACGGTAAAAAAATCTCAAAGGAAAAAGTCTCTTATCCCGGTTATGTGCTGATAGAGGCGGCCTTTGTAGGACAAATTCCGATAATCATTCGCAATGCTCCCAATGTGTTGGGTTTCTTGGGCGACACCAAGGAAGACAGCCGCAAGATGATAGCTACGCCTCTGCGTCCACAGGAGGTAAGCCGCATCCTCGGCCGTGTCGATGAACTCAACGATCAGGAGGAGGAAAACGAGGTTCCTTTCGTTATCGGCGAGACCGTCAAGGTTACGGACGGTCCTTTCTCAAGCTTCCAAGGTACTATTGAGACTGTCGACAACGAGCGCAAGAAACTTACGGTTTCGGTGAAGATTTTCGGTCGCAAGACTCCTATGGAGTTGAGCTTCACACAAGTAGAAAAAGAATAATTAACCAAGGAAAATTATGGCAAAAGAGGTTGCTGCATTTATTAAATTGCAGATCAAAGGTGGCGCAGCCAATCCTTCACCTCCGGTAGGTCCTGCGTTGGGTTCGAAGGGAGTCAATATCATGGACTTCTGCAAGCAGTTCAACGCCCGCACCCAGGACAAGGCGGGTAAGGTTCTTCCGGTCATCATCACGGTTTATAGCGACAAGTCGTTCGACTTCGTGGTTAAACAACCGCCCGTGGCCATCCAGCTCAAGGAAGCCGCCAAGATCAAGAGCGGTTCGGCTCAGCCCAACCGTACGAAGGTCGGCGAGGTTACCTGGGAGCAGGTAAAGGCTATTGCCGAGGACAAGATGCCCGACATGAACTGTTTTACCGTCGAAGCTGCTATGCGCATGGTTGCCGGTACTGCCCGCAGTATGGGTATCAATGTAGTCGGTGAATTTCCTAACATGTAATTAGAATTACCAGATGAGTAAGTTGACAAAAAATCAAAAGGCAGCCTACGCCAAAGTCGAGCCTCACAAGGCTTACAAACTCGCTGAGGCAGCATCTCTTCTGAAGGAAATTACCTTTACGAAATTTGATGCTTCGGTCGATATCGACGTGCGTCTGGGCGTGGATCCCCGCAAGGCCAATCAGATGGTGCGCGGCGTCGTTACTCTGCCTCATGGTACGGGTAAGACGGTTCGCGTATTGGTTCTGTGTACTCCCGAGAAGGAGGCCGAGGCCAAGGCGGCAGGAGCCGATTACGTAGGTTTGGACGAGTATGTAGATAAGATCAAGGGCGGCTGGACCGACGTGGATGTTATCATTTGTACTCCCAACGTCATGGGTAAGGTAGGTGCGCTGGGTCGTATCCTCGGTCCCCGAGGACTTATGCCCAACCCCAAGACCGGTACCGTGACGATGGATCTGGCCAAGGCCGTAACCGAGGTGAAAGCCGGTAAGATCGATTTCAAGGTCGACAAGTATGGTATTATCCACACTTCGGTCGGCAAGGTATCGTTCACTCCCGAGCAGATCGTCGACAACGCCAAGGAGGTCATAAACACTATCATCAAGCTGAAGCCGTCGGCAGCCAAGGGTAGCTATGTGCTGAGCATATACATCTCGACTACGATGAGCCCGGGCTTGCAGGTTGATCCCAAATCAGTAGAAACGAAGTAAAGAAGGAGGATATAAGAGATGACAAGAGAAGAAAAAGCAGCCGTTATCAACGGCCTTACCGAGCAGCTCAATCAGTACCCTCACTTCTACATCACCAACATCGAGGCTCTCAACGCCGAGCAGACCGCTACGCTGCGTCGCAAGTGCTTTGAGAACGGCATCAAGCTCGTAGTAGTCAAGAACACGCTGTTCGGAAAGGCTCTGGAGAAGGTGGAGAAGGCCGAGGCTGATTTGGTAAACGTACTGGAGGGTTCTACGTCTGTCATGTTCGCCGAGACGGGAAAGGCTCCCGCCGTCGTAATCAAGGAGTTCCGCAAGTCGTGCGACAAGCCTGTTCTGAAGGCCGCATATGTGGAGGGCTGCGTTTACGTAGGTGACAACCAGATTGAGACGCTTTGCAACATCAAGAGCCGCGAGGAGCTTATCGGCGATATCGTCGCACTGCTCCAGTCTCCGGCCAAGAATGTTATTTCTGCATTGCAGGGTAATGCAGGTCAGAAGATTGCCGGCTTAGTGAAGGCACTCGAAGAAAGAAACAACTAATCACAACAAAACAAAACTTAAAAAAACAAATACAACTATGGCAGATGTAAAGGTATTAGCTGAAGAATTGGTAAATTTGACAGTTAAGGAGGTAAACGAATTGGCTACTATCCTCAAGGAGGAGTATGGTATCGAGCCGGCTGCTGCAGCTGTTGCAGTTGCTGCACCTGCTGCCGCAGGTGAGGCCGCTGTTGCCGAGAAGACTTCATTCGATGTTATTCTGAAGAGCGCCGGTCAGGCCAAGCTTCAGGTTATCAAGGCTGTTAAGGATCTCGCCGGCCTGTCGCTGGGTGATGCAAAGGCATTGGTTGACGGTGCTCCCAAGGCCGTTAAGGAGGGCGTATCGAAGGAGGAGGCCGAGTCTATCAAGGCTACTCTGGAGGAGGCTGGTGCTGAAGTTGAGGTTAAGTAGTTGGACTACTTATAGAAGTTTCAGACAACTCGGGTATAGAGCTTACAGCGCTGTAAGCCCTATACCTTTTCTGGTCTAAAGATCGGGAGTGCCGCCGAGCTGTGCCCTTTCTTTGGAATTTTTCGGATGCTCTCATTGTGTATGGTACTTACATTGAGGGCATTGGCGGGATAAAACGTTGCCCGCTTTTTCGGGGTGCGCACCCCGTGAGTACTCACACTTCAACAAAACTGATTTAAGATGTCCGCATCAAAACAACAACAAAGAATTAGCTTCTCTACTGTCAAGAACAGGGTCCCATATCCTGACTTGCTGGAGGTACAGCTTAAATCATTCCGCGATTTTTTCCAGATGGACACTACGGCCGAGAATCGTAAGCACGAGGGCCTCTACAAAGTGTTTCAGGAGAATTTTCCCATCACCGACACTCGGAACAACTTCGTTCTGGAGTTCATCGACTACTATATCGACCCGCCCCGCTACTCGATCGAGGAGTGTCTGGAGCGCGGTCTTACTTACAGCGTGCCCCTGAAAGCCAAGCTGAAACTCTACTGCACCGATGACGAGCACGAGGATTTCGGCGTGGTGGTTCAGGATGTCTATTTCGGTACCATTCCTTACATGACCGACCGCGGTACGTTCGTGTTCAACGGTGCCGAGCGCGTTATCGTTTCGCAGCTGCACCGCTCGCCCGGCGTATTCTTCGGCCAGAGCATGCACACCAACGGTACGAAGCTCTACTCGGCGCGTATCATTCCGTTCAAGGGATCGTGGATCGAGTTTGCGACCGACATCAACAACGTGATGTACGCCTACATCGACCGTAAGAAGAAATTGCCCGTTACCACTCTGCTGCGTGCGATCGGTTTCGAGACCGACCAGCAGATACTCGAAATATTCGACCTTGCCGACGAGGTGAAGGTCACCAAGTCGAACCTGAAGAAGGCCGTGGGCCGCAAACTGGCCGCGCGCGTTCTGTCGAGCTGGGTGGAGGACTTCGTGGACGAGGATACCGGCGAGGTGGTGAGCATCGAGCGCAACAACGTCATCGTCGACCGCGAGGTGGAGCTTACCGAGGATCATATCGACGCCATTATCGAGAGCGGCGCCAAGACGATCCTGCTGCATAAGGAGAACGCCTCGGGCATAGATTTCTCGATCATATACAACACCCTGCAGAAGGATCCGTGCAACTCGGAGAAGGAGGCCGTCGTCTACATTTACAGACAGCTGCGCGCCTCGGAGCCGCCCGATGAGGCTACGGCCCGCGACGTGATCGACAAGCTCTTCTTCTCGGACAAGCGTTACGATCTGGGCAACGTGGGTCGCTACCGTATAAATACGAAGCTGAATCTGGACATCGACCCCTCGACCCGCATCCTTACCCGCGAGGACATCATAGAGATCATAAAATATCTGATCCAGCTTATCAACTCGCACGCCGAGGTGGACGATATCGACCACCTGTCGAACCGTCGCGTGCGCACCGTGGGCGAGCAGCTCGCCAACCAGTTCTCGGTCGGTTTCGTGCGCATGGCGCGTACTATCCGCGAGCGCATGAACGTGCGCGACAACGAGGTGTTCACCCCTGTCGAGCTTATCAACGCCAAGACTCTGTCGAGCGTGGTGAACTCGTTCTTCGGAACCAGCCAGCTGTCGCAGTTCATGGATCAGATCAACCCGCTGGCCGAGATCACCCACAAGCGCCGTCTGTCGGCACTCGGTCCGGGCGGTCTGTCGCGTGAGCGCGCAGGTTTCGAGGTGCGAGACGTACACTACACCCACTACGGACGTCTCTGCCCGATCGAGTCGCCGGAAGGCCCGAACATCGGTCTTATCTCGTCGCTGTGTGTGTATGCCAAGATTTCGGACATGGGATTCATCGAGACGCCTTACCGCACCGTCGAGGGCGGCAAGGTCGATCTGGATAATTCGCATATCAAATATTATTCTGCCGAGGCCGAGGACGGTCACATCGTGGCGCAGTCGAACGAGCCGCTGGACGACGAGGGCAATTTCCTGCAACCCGAGCGTATCAAGGCGCGCGAGGGTGCCGACTTCCCCGTGATCACGTCGAACGATGTGACGCTGATGGACGTGGCTCCCAACCAGATCGCGTCGATTGCCGCGAGCCTCATTCCGTTCCTCGAGCACGACGATGCCAACCGCGCGCTCATGGGATCGAACATGATGCGTCAGGCTGTGCCTCTCATTACCTGCGAGTCGCCCATCGTCGGCACCGGTATCGAGAAGGACATGATTACCGACAGCCGCATACAGATCGTGGCCGAGGGCGAGGGCGAGGTCGTGTTCGCCGATGCCACGAAGATACAGATCAAGTACGAGCGCACGCAGGAGCAGATCATCTGCTCGTTCGATCCGGAGGTGACCACCTACGAGCTGCCCCGTTTCCGCCGCACGAACCAGAATACCACCGTCACGCTGAAGCCCACGGTTCTCACGGGCGACCATGTGGTGAAGGGTCAGATACTTACCGAAGGCTATTCGACGCAGAACGGCGAGTTGGCCCTGGGCCGCAACCTGAAGGTGGCGTTCATGCCGTGGAAGGGTTACAACTTCGAGGATGCCATCGTGATCTCGGAGCGCATCCAGCGCGAGGACATCTTCACGTCGGTGCATGTCGACGAGTACATCATGGAGGTGCGTGACACCAAGCGCGGCGTGGAGGAGCTGACCTCGGATATTCCCAACGTCAGCGAGGACGCCACGAAGGATCTGGACGCCAACGGTATCATCCGCATCGGCGCCAACGTCCATCCGGGCGATATACTTATAGGTAAGATCACCCCCAAGGGCGAGAGCGATCCCTCGCCCGAGGAGAAGCTGCTGCGCGCCATCTTCGGCGACAAGGCCGGCGACGTGAAGG
>CAYRFB010000113.1:0-5885 GCA_964423485.1 uncultured Bacteroides sp. | reverse complement strand
TGTTGCTTTTACTACATAAACCGCGACTCCACCCCCGGAGCCGCGGTTATCTTTTTTGAATATTGTGCATTGTTCAAAATTATTGCGTAACTTTGGGGATATGAACAGCCAACGATTATCAACTCAGCCGGGGCCGATTGGCGTTTTTGATTCGGGCTACGGCGGACTGACCATCTTGTCGGAAATCCGACGGACGTTGCCTCAGTATGATTATATATACTTGGGCGACAATGCCCGTGCGCCCTATGGCTCGCGATCTTTCGACATAGTCTATCGTTTCACTCTCGAGGCCGTAACGGAGCTGTTCCGCCGTGGCTGCCACCTTGTCATCCTTGCTTGCAACACCGCATCGGCCAAGGCACTGCGCAATATCCAGCAGCTCGACTTGCCACGTCTCGACCCCGATCGCCGTGTGCTCGGAGTGATCCGTCCAACCGTTGAAACCATTGGCGAAATCACACGCAGCGGTCATGTCGGCATCTTTGCTACGCCCGGCACTGTCGCCTCTGGCTCCTACGAAATTGAGATTGCCAAGCTCAACCCAGACTTCAAGGTCACGGCCCACGCCTGCCCGATGTGGGTCCCTCTGGTCGAAAATCGCGAAGCCGACCGTCCAGGCGCCGATTACTTTGTGAATCAGGAAGTCAACGCGTTGCTGAGCGCCGATCGCGAGATAGATACGGTCATCCTTGGATGCACCCACTACCCTATCCTATATCCTAAGATTCGCGAGGCAGTGCCGAAGCAAATCGAAATAGTGCGTCAGGGCGACATCGTTGCGGGCAGCCTCGCCGACTATCTTCGCCGTCACCCTGAGATGGAGCGGAGGCTGACCCAAGGCGGCAATACGCAATACCTGACAACCGAAAGCCCTGAAAAATTTTCAGAACTCGCCACCCTCTTCCTCGGTCATCCCATCGAAGCCCACCACATCGAACTATAAAATAAGACTCATTATGGTTAATCGAACTATCTCAGACCTGATACCGTCAATCAGGAATTATTTTCGGGAGAAACCCGTGTTAAGAGCCTGGCTATTTGGTTCCTTTTCCCGAGGAACAGAAACACCGAACAGCGACATTGACCTTCTTGTCGACTACGACAACTCCAATGGAGTCGTGTCATTATTCACGATGGGAGGCATGATGATGGACCTGACGGACCTTTTGGGTAGAAAAGTTGACTTAGTTGATAATCGAGGATTGAAAGGCTACGCACGTGAAAGCATTGAGACCGATAAAATCTTAATTTATGAGAGAGCCAATCAAAGATAAAGGACGTATCGAGCACATTCCTGAAATGGAATCGTCTCCCATAACTATTCACATAAACGCAGCCCGGCTGTTGGCCGGGCTGCGTTAAATGTTAGCGGGGTTTGCTTTACGATTTGTCGCGCATAAAGATGTTGATCGGAGTGCCTGTGAAGTCCCAGTGCTCGCGAATCTTGTTTTCGAGATAGCGGCGATAAGGCTCCTTAACCCACTGAGGCAGATTACAGAAGAATATAAAGGTCGGCACCTGAGCGCCCTTGAGCATCGTTATATATTTGATCTTGATATACTTGCCCTTGTTGCTTGGCGGTGGATATGCCGCGATATCTTCCTGCAGCACAGTGTTAAGCTGAGAGGTAGGCACTGTACGTTTACGGTTTTCGTAAACCTGCACGGCGGTTTCAAGCACTTTATGGATACGCTGCTTTGTCAAAGCCGACGAGAAGATGATGGGAAAATCAGTGAACGGTGCAAAGCGCTCGCGGATGGCCTGCTCATAGAATTTGATGGCCTTCTGAGATTTATCTTCCACGAGGTCCCATTTGTTGACCACCACGACAAGGCCTTTCTTGTTACGCTGGATAAGGCCGAAGATGTTGACATCCTGCGTCTCGATGCCTCGCGTGGCATCAATCATAAGGATACAGACATCCGAGGCCTCAATCGCGCGGATCGAACGGATAACCGAGTAATACTCAATATCTTCGTTGACCTTATTCTTCTTGCGTATGCCGGCTGTGTCGACCAGATAGAAGTCGAAGCCAAACTTATCATAGCGAGTGTAGATCGAGTCACGGGTCGTGCCGGCGATGTCAGTCACTATGTGACGGTCTTCGCCGATAAACGCATTGATAAGCGATGACTTGCCTGCGTTAGGACGGCCAACAATCGCAAATTTAGGTATCTCGTCGAGCTCTTCCTCGCTGTCATCCTTCTCGGGCAAATCCTTGACCACTTCATCGAGGAGGTCGCCTGTACCATAGCCGCTAACAGCCGATACAGGATAGGGCTCGCCGAGACCGAGCGCATAAAACTCTGGCACATTGTAAAGCCAGTCATTAGAGTCGACCTTATTGGCAACCAAGATCACCGGCTTGCGGGAGCGGCGCAGTATCTCGGCCACGTGGTCATCAAGGTCAGTCACGCCGTTCATGGCGTCGACCACAAAGAGGATGACGTCAGCCTGCTCGATAGCAAGCTCGACCTGCTTGTTGATTTCACCCTCAAATATATCGTCTGAATTGACCACCCAACCGCCGGTGTCGACGATCGAAAATTCACGGCCGTTCCAGTCGACCTTGCCATACTGGCGGTCGCGGGTTGTGCCCGCGGTAGGGTCGACAATCGCCGTGCGCGACTGTGTCAGACGGTTGAATAGCGTAGACTTGCCGACATTAGGTCGGCCTACTATTGCTACGAGTTGACTCATATTCTTATATCTTATGTTGTTACGTGTATCACCTGTCTATGCGGTGGCGACAACGTTTTTGCAAATTTAACTTAATTATTCGACATAGCCAAATGAGCGCAACTTGTTTTCGCGGTTACGCCAATCTGCCTCCACCTTAACAAAGAGTTCGAGATAGACACTCTTGTCAAAGAATTTCTCAATGTCTTTACGGGCCTCGATGCCGACTTTCTTAAGTCGCGAGCCGCCATGACCGATGAGGATACCCTTCTGACTGTCGCGCTCGACATAGATGACGGCCATAATGTGGATCGACTTTTCTTTCTCCTCAAATTTTTCAACAACAACCTCGGCGCTATAAGGCACCTCTTTGTCATAGTTGAGCAGGATCTTCTCTCTGATGATCTCAGTAACAAAAAATCGTGCAGGCTTGTCAGTCAGCGCGTCCTTGCCGAAATAAGGTTCGGCTACCGGCAGGAGCTCGACGATGCGGGCCATAAGGTTTGACACATTGAAATGCTCCAAGGCTGAGGTGGGGAATACTTCCGCGTTAGGCAGCAGCTCTTTCCAGCGAGCCACGATCGTGTCAAGCTCGCCGTTGCCTTTCAGGAGGTCGATCTTGTTGATCACCAGAAGCACAGGTATCTTTTCTTTGGCGACACGCTCGAGGAAGTCAGCGTTCTTGGTCGGATCCTCGACCACGTCGGTGACGTAAAGCAGCACATCGGCGTCGGTCAAGGCGCCTTCACTGTAGCTGAGCATACTTTCCTGAAGCTTGTATTTAGGTTTCAACACGCCCGGGGTGTCGGAGAACACGATCTGGTATTCAGGAGTGTTTACGATGCCCGTGATGCGGTGACGGGTGGTCTGTGCTTTTGAAGTTATGATGCTGATGCGCTCGCCGACAAGGTCGTTCATCAGAGTCGACTTACCGACATTAGGATTACCGACGATGTTGACAAAGCCTGATTTATGTTCGTTAGCCATAATTTATAATGTGTTGTTTATGTTGTTTGTAATTATGTGATTTATATATAAACAAAGATAGCACCCGAAAAGATGCTATCCTTATCTATTTTAATCAAAATAATTATGCGACTGCTCGGGATTAGAGATCCCAGACGAGATACATTGCGCCCCAGGTGAAGCCTGCGCCAAACGCCGTAAGTATCAGTTTATCACCCTTCTTGAGTTTGTCGCGATATTCGTCGAGACAGATGGGAATTGAGGCAGCCGATGTATTGCCGGTGTGCTCGATGTTGACAAGCACTTTATCGGCGGGCACACCTGCGCGCTCGGCCACAGCCTCGATGATGCGCATATTTGCCTGGTGAGGGATAAGATAGGCGATGTCGTCGACTGTGAGGTTATTGCGCTTCATAATGTCGAGCGACGATGTGAGCATATCGGTCACAGCGTGCTTGTAGACCTGGCGGCCCTCCTGATAGAGGTAGTTCTCGCCGGCGTCGACAGTCTCGTGGGTGGTCGGCTTGACAGAGCCGCCGGCCTTCATCAGCAAGTGGTCGCGGCCCGAACCGTCGACGTGGAGCACAGCGTCGATCACACCTACGCCCTGCTCTTCAGTCGGTTCAACCATTACGGCTGCAGCGCCGTCGCCGAAGAGCGGACAGGTGGCGCGGTCGTTATAGTTGACCATCGACGACATCTTTTCAGCCGTCACGACGATGACCTTCTTGTACATGCCTGAGCGTATATAAGCCGTAGCGTCCTGAAGAGCCACGATAAAGCCGGCGCAGGCAGCCTGGATGTCATAGCCATAGGCATTGACGAGGCCACAGCCGTGGGCGATAACCGAGGCAGTCGACGGGAAGCGGTAGTCGGGGTTAGAAGTCGCGCAGATTATCAGCTCGATATCTTCGGGTTTGTCACCGGTCGACTCTAACAGACGCTCTACAGCCTTGATGCCGAGATAAGACGAACCTTCGCCTTCGGCCTTGAGGATGTGACGCTGCTTGATACCGACGCGAGTCATGATCCACTCGTCGTTGGTGTCGACCATCTTCGATAGCATATCGTTGTCGAGTATGTCGTCGGGAAGATATGAAGCAATTCCCGAAATACGTGCATTTAGCATATTTGAGCTTGTCTTAGATTCTTGTCTTAGTAATATTACGAAAAATGCTCTCTCGACCGTGCTGCCTCCGCCTCCTCTTCGGGGCGGAGCGCTGCGGTTAAGAGAAGCGTTTGCTTGGCTGAGCCTTAAGCCTTATGACCGGCATCAACGCTCGTGACAGCAATTTAGACGGCTGCGTCTTTTTGGATTGCGATACGGCCGCGGTAGTAGCCACATTCGCCACACACTGTGTGATAGATGTGCCATGCGCCGCAGTTAGGGCAGATTGCAAGTGTAGGAGCTACTGCCTTGTCATGAGTTCTACGTTTTGCTGTACGGGTCTTTGACTGTTTGCGTTTAGGATGTGCCATTGTTATTTAATTCTTTATATTGTTTCTTATAGTGAGGCTTCGGTTGCCGGCGGACGGTCGCCGGACTGTGAGGCCTGAGTTGATTCTGTCTATTCGTCACCTCCCGACGATAGGCCCCTGAGAGCGTCCCAGCGCGGATCGTTGGCCGGCTGGCTGTTGTCATCGTCCATCTGATCCATCTCGTCGATAAGGTCGTTTTCAAGATCGGCGTCCTCGCCTGTCGCACGCGCGCGGTGCTTTTTAAGTATCGCGCTCATTGCCCGGTTGCACTTGCCTAACGGGTGCACATGCTTGATCGGTATCGCCAGAGCGACTGTGTCATAGAGCATGTAAGCCACGTTGAGATAGTTGTCGCTCTCGGGTATTTCGAGCAGGTCATCTGAGTCGTCATTGTATGAGTCGCCATACTTCACCATAATATGATAGGTGGTCTCTATCGGCAGGTGGAGATCATCGAGGCAACGGTCACACAACACAGTCACTTCGCCTGAGAAGACAAAGTTGAGGTCATAGACATCGCCATTATATGTCACTGTCAGCTTGACTTTTACGTCAGCATCACGGACATCTGCGCTCTCCATGTCAACAAAGAACTGCTTGCCGAGCGTATAGTCAAATTCGTGACTGCCCTTGGCAAGGCTCTTAAGCGGCAATTTATATGCAGTGAACTTTCCCATTGGTCCGTTTCTTAGAAAAACTCCGCAAAGTTATACAATATCTTGGTAACTGACAACTTTTTGTCAACGTTTTTTCTGCAACGT
>CAYRFB010000112.1:0-5919 GCA_964423485.1 uncultured Bacteroides sp. | reverse complement strand
TTTCTCAATAAAGCAATTTAATACAATGAAATACAGCAGATTAAATCACTCAAAAATTGATACAAAATTGTTACAATAGCTGATTTGTGATAAAAATGCACGCTATTTGTGATTGGTTTGTAACATGGTGCGCGGGGTTACTATGAGTGTCACAGCGGTGCTGCGAGAGGAGTGTCGGACCATTCAGACGGGTCGGACTTGTCGGACTTGTAATACCTGTAGGACGGGCCAAACTTTCGTCGCAAGAGTGACTTGCGTGGTTATGTTTGAGGTAAAGTGTTGGTGGCTTTGGTTGGAGTGAGAGTTAGCTAAAGCAAATATTTACTATTTTTAATGGGAATAGAGCGTTATTTCGCTATTATTTCGTAATTTTGCGGAAATAAAAAATTAGACATCAATATCACATTAATTTTTAGCATTTTATAGTAAGAATGAACGTTGCAATTGTCGGTGCAAGTGGTGCTGTCGGGCAAGAATTTATTAAGGTGCTCGAACAGAATGATTTTCCCGTTGACGATTTGAAACTTTTTGGCTCTTCGAGAAGCGCAGGACGCAAATACACTTTCCGCGGAAAGGAATACATTGTTGAAGAGCTTTGTGATAACGATGCTTTCAAAGGTATAGACGTAGCCTTTGTATCGGCCGGCGGCGACACATCCAAGCGTTATGCTGATGTCATTACACGCTATGGCGCAGTGATGATCGACAATTCAAGCGCGTTTCGCATGGACTCTGATGTGCCTCTTGTCGTGCCCGAGGTCAACGGTAGCGATGCCCTCGACGCTCCCCGCCGCATTATCGCCAACCCCAACTGCACGACGATTCAGATGGTTGTGGCTCTCGCGCCGATCAACCGTCTGTCAGAAATAAAGCGTGTACACGTGGCTACATATCAGGCCGCCAGTGGTGCAGGCGCTGCCGCCATGGACGAACTCATCGGCCAGAACCGCGCTCTCGCCAACGGCGAGCAACCCAAAGTCGAACGCTTTGCCCACCAGCTCGCCTACAACGTCATCCCTCATATCGATGTCTTTATGGACAATGATTACACCAAAGAGGAGATGAAGATGTATCACGAGACACGCAAGATCATGCACCTTCCCGAAATCGAGGTGAGCGCCACCTGTGTCCGTGTGCCCGTGCTCCGCGCCCATAGCGAGGCCATCTGGGTCGAGACCGTTGAGCCTGTCAGCGTCGAGGCTGCGCGCGATGCTTTTGCCGCCGCTGAGGGAGTGGTGCTAATCGACAACACGGCTGAAAAAAAATATCCGATGCCGCTCTTCGCTGCCGACAGTGATCCGGTCTACGTCGGTCGTGTGCGTCGCGATATTTCTAATGATCACGGACTGACATTCTGGACCGTCAGCGATCAGATCCGCAAAGGCGCTGCTCTCAACGCTGTCCAGATTGCGCAGTATATGCTTGACCACGGTTGCTTTAACAAGTCTTAGCCCCCCGCTCAGCTGCAATGGTGTTGCTCAACTCAGCCCCGTTAGTGACCCAGCCGGTGCAGATCTTCTTCATCGTGCTGGTCATCATCTTGTTTACGCCATTGCTGCTCAATAAGCTGAAAATCCCCCACATCATCGGTATGATTGTGGCCGGCGTTGTTATCGGCCCTTATGGCTTCAACGTGCTCGACAATGATTCGAGTTTTGCCATTTTCGGGCAGGTAGGCCTGCTCTACCTTATGTTTCTCGCCGGGCTCGAAATCGATATGTATCACTTGCGGCTCAATATGCGCAAGGGCCTGTTTTTCGGCATATTGACTTTGTTTATACCGCTGATACTCGGTGTGCTGACAAGTGTGTGGCTGCTCGGCCTCGACTGGCTGACCGCCCTGCTCTTAGGCGCGATGTATGCTTCTCACACGTTGATCTCATATCCTGTTGCGGCCCGTTTCGGAATCACCAAGGCTCCGGCGGTGCTGATATCGATTGTCGGCACTATCATTGCTGTCATCGGCGCCCTGCTTGTGCTTGCGGCTGCGGTAAATGTGCGCCGCGAAGGATCGTTTGACCTTGTCGCTCAGGCAATACTGATCGGCAAACTCGCGCTGTGGTGCATAGCCCTGATCTATCTTTATCCCCGCATCACGCGCCGCTTTTTCAAAAGCCACAACGACAAAGTCACGCAATATGTCTTTGTGCTCGCCATGGTCTTCTTTGCTGCATGGACCGCTCAACTCATCGGGCTTGAGCCGGTGCTCGGCGCCTTCTTTGCCGGACTGCTCCTCAACCGGTATGTGCCCCCGGCATCATCGCTTATGGGATCGATAGAGTTTGTCGGCAACGCTCTGTTCATACCTTATTTCCTCATCAGTGTCGGCATGATGATCAATATCCGAGTCATCGCCAACACCGACACTCTCACCGTGGCCGGCATTATGCTTGCCGTCGCCATAGTCAGCAAATGGTTGCCGGCCTTTATAGCCTGTCGCGTCAATCATCTCGACTCGAGCAGTGAGGGCGTGATGTTTGGTCTCACGGCTGCCCACACGGCTGTCGCCCTTGCCGTGGTGACACTCGGCTACAATCTCGGCATGCTCGACACACGCATACTCAACAGCACAGTGCTCGTGATCCTTGTCACCTGTGCGATCGCTCCAATCATCACTGCCGCCAACGCGCCCAAGCTCAAGGTGAGACTTCTCGCGGCCGAGGAAGAGGACGGAGTGATACGCCAGACCCGCACCAACAACACTCTAATCTCGGTGGCCAATCCTGATTCGGCCGCCCAGCTGATGGAGCTCGCGGTGCTGATGCGCAACGACCGCGGCAGTCACAGTATGTTTGCGCTCCATGTGCGCGACGCCAACACAACGGCAGCCAAGACCCTGGCCCGCACCTCATTGGAGTCAGCCCGCAAGGCCGGCGCTGCGGCCGACGTCGCGGTCGAGACCCTCGAGCGGTATGATCTCAACACGGTCACAGGTGTGCTCAACGCTATCGAAGAGCGCGACATCACAGAAGTCATCCTCGGTATGCACCGCCGTGCGGGCGTCATCGACACATTTTTTGGCAACAAGGTCGAAAAACTGTTGCGCTCGAGCAACAAGATGGTGCTCATCAGCCGATGCTTCATCCCGCTCAACACAGTCACGCGCATCGTGGTATGGGTGCCTTATCGCGCGCAGTATGAAACAGGTTTCAGCCGTTGGGTCAGAGGTCTTGCGCGCCTTACGCGCCAACTCGGTTGCCGCATCATCTTCTGTTGCTGTGCCGACGCTCAGCCGCTCATCAGAGGGGTGCTATATCGTGAGAACTACGGCATCCGCTGCGAATTTGACACACTGGACGCCAACGACGACTATGTGCTTCTGGCCAACAAGATCAACGAGGATGATCTCTTTGTGATCATCGGTGCCCGACCTAACTCAGTGTCATACTCATCGTCGATCAGCGAAATGCCATCATTTCTGCAGCGTTACTTCGCGGGCAACAACCTGCTGATCATCTACCCCGAGCAGTTTGGCGAAGGACCGTCGCTCACATCGTTTGTCGACCCGATGTCGAGCGACATTGCCGCCGTGCCCTCGCCGATCTGGCGCCGCGCGCATAACATCTGGCGCCGCATCTCTGTTGCTCGCCGTCGCATCGGCAAGAAATCAAAATGATTGTGACAGCGTCATTATTGTGGCAATAAAAATATATCGCGCCAATTTTTTGCACATTTTTCCCATTTTAGTTATTTTTGCATTGCAATACAAAAAATAATCCAATCGACATTATTACTTTTTATCAATTTCTACATCAAAAATTATGAAAAAGTTTTTTGCGACAGCCTTGTTGATGCTGTCAATCTGTGTCGGGCAAATCAGCGCTCAGGACAGCCCCGATCCCCGCACCATTATCCCCGAAGGCGAATGGACAGTACTCGGCGAGGGCGAATACTATGAAGATGTCTTCACTATGATTCACTGGGAGAAGGGCGCCCACTGGACGGTCACTGTCGAAGAGAGCGTCGAGCAGCCCGGATGGTATCGTTTTGTGGCCTATGGCGACGCTTGTCCCTCGTCAATCATCAAAAATGTATTTGGCCAGCCAGACAACGAAGGCTATCTGTATATCAACGCCACTGACCCCGACAAGGCATTTATACCTGTCAGCACCATCGGCAACAAATACAATATCTGCAGTTATGTCATCGAAAACGAATTTGACTCTCAGAAATATCTGACCATCAAAGACGGAGTCTTCTATGCACCTGACTCAGGCATCGCTTACCAGACCGTCGGAGCAGGCGATCGCTGGCAGCTCGGCAACTTTTTTGCCAACTTCAAGCTCGTGATGCCCGAAAGCGAGTGGAAAGACTATAAGTTTGCGATCACGACGCTCGACGACAAATCGTGCTCAGAGGACAACGTGTTCCACTACACGATCAAAGAAGTCGGCCTTGACATCAAGAGCTTCAAAGCCTGCGCGAAGTTAGGCTATTTCAACGGCACTGACGAAGATATGGCCTATGCAATCGAAAACGGCACTGAGGCCGTGGCCGGCGAAAACACCATCACCGCTGCTGAGCGTGGCCGTTACGCTCTGATCGTCGTAGCATATAACGACAATGACGAACCTGTGTCGGTCAACTCCTCATACTTCTATGTCATGGATGATGAGGCAGACCAGTGGGAAGAGTTTGGCACGGCAGTCTACTATGAAGACGTCTTAGGCTCTGTCTATCCCGACATGTCGACCGAGAAACTCAATGTCGCAATCGAAGTCAACAAGAATCAGCCGGGCTTCTATCGTCTGGTCGAGCCCTACCAGAATCACCCCTATTACTCGTCAGGCGTGTATGCCACAATGTATCGTCCTCACGAAAATCACAAGCACTATCTCTATGTCCACGCCGAGGATCCCGAAGCTGTCTATATCGAAGACTCACCCGCAGGAGTTGACAACGGCTATGGCGACGCGAGCATCTTCTCTTTGGCCTATAAATATCTTCAGGACGGCATGACAAAAGAAGAGATCAAAGAGATGGGACTCTTCGGCGAGCTTGACGGTCGCGAAATCACCTTCCCGGACAACAGCTTTATCCTGGTAGAGCGTTTCTACAAGCAGGCGACATTCCTGACAGTGGCTGCGCCGATGTTCCGCATCACTCTGCCCAAACCGGCAGGCATCAATGACGTCAACGCCGACCAGTC
Organism: uncultured Bacteroides sp.; assembly: GCA_964423485.1. Taxonomy (GTDB): domain Bacteria; phylum Bacteroidota; class Bacteroidia; order Bacteroidales; family Muribaculaceae; genus CAG-873. The sequence goes on along the minus strand of CAYRFB010000112.1, from coordinate 770 downwards.
AAATGCTCCTGTCGAGTATTTCAACCTCCAGGGCGTGCGCGTCGACAATCCGCAATCAGGTGTCTTCATACGCCGCCAAGGCAACACGGCGGAAAAGATCGTCCTCTGATCTCAGACAGACCATAAAAAAGGGAGGCAACCACTTATCATCGGTGGTTGCCTCCCTTTTTTATGGTCTATGTTGCTCTGATCAGAACTCGGCGTTATTGGGTGTGCGGGGGAAGGGAATGACGTCGCGGATGTTGGTCATGCCTGTCACAAAGAGCACAAGGCGCTCAAATCCGAGGCCGAAACCGCTGTGGGGGACTGTGCCGAAACGGCGGGTGTCAAGATACCACCACATGTCTTTCATCGGGATCTGACATTCCTCGATGCGCTTGAGCAGCTTGTCGTAGTCAGCCTCGCGCTCTGAGCCGCCGATGATTTCGCCGATAGTCGGGAAAAGCACGTCCATGGCGCGCACTGTCTTGCCATCGTCGTTCTGCTTCATATAGAAGGCTTTGATGTCTTTGGGATAGTCAGTCAGGATGACGGGCTTCTTGAAGTGCTCCTCGACGAGGTAGCGCTCGTGCTCACTCTGAAGGTCGATGCCCCAGCTGACAGGGAACTCAAACTTGCGACCTGACTCCTCGAGAATCTTGACTCCCTCGGTGTAAGTGAGGCGCACGAAATCGTTGTGAAGCACAAATTCGAGTCGCTCGATCAGACCCTTGTCAAAGTGCTCTGAAAGGAATTCGATATCGTCGCGGCAATGCTCGAGAGCATAGCGG
>CAYRFB010000111.1:0-6015 GCA_964423485.1 uncultured Bacteroides sp. | reverse complement strand
TTTTGGTGGTTTGGGGGAAAGGTTTTAATTTTGTGGAGAAATTTATGTGTCTATGGAATTGATCAAACATGAATGCGGTGTTGCGTTGATAAGATTGCGCAAGCCGCTGAGTTATTATAAGGAAAAGTATGGCACTTGGACTTATGGTCTCGACAAGCTGTATCTGATGATGGAAAAGCAGCATAACCGCGGTCAGGAGGCTGCCGGAGTGGGAGTGGTGAAGTTTGATGCTCAGCCGGGCCACGAATATGTGTTCAGGGAACGAGCGATGGGATCGGACGCGATATCAAAGATTTTCAATAACATACATCACCAGATACACGAGGCTTTTCAGAGGGATGACCTGAAGGATATGTCGGAGGTGCCTTTCTTGGGCAATATCTATATGGGGCACCTGCGCTACAGCACCACGGGCCGAAGCGGCATATCATACGTGCATCCGTTCTTGCGCCGAAACAACTGGCGGTCACGCAACCTGCTGCTATGCGGAAATTTCAATATGACCAACGTTGAGGAAATATTCGAGAACATAGTTGCTAAGGGCCAGCATCCGCGCATCTACAGCGACACTGTGGTGATACTGGAGCAGCTCGGCTATTATCTCGACAAGGAGAACCACCGCCTCTATCGCCAGTACCGCGACACGATCGAAGATCCGCAGCTGAGCGAAATGATTGAAAACGAGCTTGATCCGTACAATGTGCTTAAAGCCGCCGCACCGCTCTGGGATGGCGGCTTCGTGATTTGCGGGGCCACGGGATCAGGCGATATGTTTGCGCTGCGTGACCGTCACGGCATCAGACCGGCTTTTTACTACTACGACGATGAAGTGGTGGTGTTAGCGTCGGAACGACCTGTGATACAGACCGTGATGGACGTTGCGAGAGCACAGGTCAAGGAGCTGCAGCCCGGCGAGAGCCTGATCGTAGGCAAGACAGGAAAGATCACGTTGCGCCAGGTGCTCGAAGCGGGCGAGAACAAGCGATGTTCGTTTGAGCGCATCTATTTTTCGCGCGGCAGCGACGCCGACATCTATCAGGAACGCAAGGCGTTAGGACACCAGTTGGCCGATGAGCTGCTGAAGATGATAGATTATGACATCGACAACACGGTGTTTGCGTTTATCCCCAATACGGCCGAGGTGGCTTTCATGGGGCTTAACGAGGGCTTGGAGGAGTATCTTGACTCTCTGAAGGCCAAAGAGATAATCGAGGCTCAGAAAGAAGGGGAGCTTGATGAAGAAAAGGTCAAGGCGATAATGAACCGCCGCCTGAGGATCGAGAAGATTGCGTTAAAGGACATTAAATTGCGAACGTTCATTGCCGAGGGCACTTCGCGCAATGACCTGGCGGCCCATGTCTATGACGTGACATACGGCTGCATCCATAATGACTGTGACACATTAGTGGTGATCGACGACAGCATCGTCAGAGGCACTACCCTGCGCCAGTCAATCCTGAGGATGCTTGACCGACTGCATCCGAAGCGCATTATTGTCGTATCATCTTCGCCACAAGTGAGATATCCCGACTGTTATGGCATCGATATGTCGAGAATGGCAGAGTTCATAGCCTTTAAGGCAGCAGTCGAACTGCTGAAGGAAAGCGGGCGCCAGTCAATCATAGACGAGGCATATAAGAAAGCTGTTGAAGAACTTAAGAAACCCGCAGCCGAGCAAGAAAATTGCGTGAAAGCGATCTATGAGCCGTTTACGGATGAGGAAATCTCGGCGCAGATAGCAAAGATGCTCACGCCCGCATCAGTAAAGGCCGACGTAGACATAGTCTATCAGTCGCTCGACGGCCTGCACAAAGCGATACCGAATCATCCGGGCGACTGGTACTTCTCAGGCGACTATCCCACGGCTGGCGGCGTAAGGCTTGTCAACCAAGCGTTTGTAAATTACTACGAAGGCAATACCGACAAGCGCTAAAGGCGCCCCTGGTCATTGTAAGAGAAATATCCCGCATCAGAAATGATAATATGATCGTTGAGGCGAGCGTCGATATATCGGGCAGCCTCAGCGATCTTTTTTGTCAGTTCATCGTCCTGCCTGCTGGGGTTGAGCGAGCCTGAGGGATGGTTGTGGAAGACAATCATTGCAGAGGCAAGATGCTCGATGGCGGCACGCATGATGAGCTTGACGTCGACGACTGTGGCTGTCACCCCACCCTGGCCTATCTTGACTTCGCGGATCGCGCGGCCGCTCTGAGAGAGCAAAAGCACCCAGAACTCCTCGTGGTCGAGGCGCTCGAAATGGTGCTTCATGAGTTTATAAGCGATTTCGGAGGAGGTGACGGGAGGATTGTCGATCTTGGCGGCATCGGCAGCCGAACGCGATCCGAGTTCAAGGGCGGCAAGCAAGGTGATGGCCTTGGCGGGGCCGATACCTTTGTAGCGCCTGAGCATCTCGGGGACAGAGAGATGGGCGACCTTTGAAAGGTGGTTGTCATTGTCGCTGAGTATGTCGCGGCTAAGCTCGATGACAGATTTGCCTTTGAGGCCGGTGCTGAAAATTATCGCCATCAGCTCAGTGTCGGTGAGGGTCTTGATGCCATGGCGGATGGCTTTTTCGCGGGGTCGCTCGTCGCTAGACATTTCCTTGATCAAGCGGTCGCGAATTTCGGGATTATTAACGGGGTCGGTCTGCATGGCTTATCATTTGCCTTTACGGATTAACACTTCTTCGTTGACATCGCGGCCCCGGCGGAGAATTATCTTGGTGAAATATGCCTTGATGAAACCACAGCCATAGCCACCCAACTGGATGATGGAGGCCGGCACGGCGAGAAGGCCGATCTTTAAGCTTTTGGTGGAGATAGTCGCGAACAAGAATATCAAAAAGAAGTAGACAGCCAAAGGGAGAAGGAACCAGGGAGAAACAAAAATGCCTAAGGCTATCAAGGCTATGCAGCCGACAACGAAGACGGCGGGGAGCCAGTGGACAAGCTTAAGCGAGTCGGGATAAAGGAGCTTGAGGGTGATGCGCGACATGCCGAAGACGTAGACCTGGCGGAGGAATTTGCGGAGGTCGATGCGGCGTTTGTGCCAGACGGGAGCATGGCGGATGAGGCCGATAGAGAAGCCGGCCTGCTTGATGCGTGTGCTCATGTCGATATCCTCAGAAAACATTTCGCGGAAGCCGCCAACGCGGTCGTAGACGCCGCGTGAGAAGCCCATGTTGAAGGTGCGGGGCACAAACTTCTCGAGATTGATCTTGCCGCCACGGATGCCACCGGTGGTCAGGAATGAAGTCATCGAATAGTTGATGGCCTTCTGGACGTCGGAGAAAGATTCATGAGCCGCGTCAGGGCCACCGAAACAGTCGAGGGGAGATGCGGCCAGCTCTCGCTCAATGGTTTCGAAATACGCCGGAGGGATGACGCAGTCAGAGTCGAAGAAAATAAAGTAGTCGCCGACGGCTCGCTCGAGACCGTAATTTCTTGCAATAGAGCGGCCTTCGTTGTCCTTATAGAAATACCTGACATTCAGGCCTCGGGCTGCGGCCTCGGCGACAACGTCGGCGCAACGGTCGGTTGAGCCGTCCTCGACGATGATGACCTCGAAATTTTTGACAGTCTGGGCCTCGAGACTCGCCAACAAGTCGCGGACCTCGTCGATGCGGTTATAGACCGGAACAATGATTGAAAATTTTGGCTCCATAGCGCAAGAGATCAGCACATGCGGTTTTTATAGTCATCGTAAGTAAACTGCCTGAGGATCTGACAGTCATCGGCGTCTTCTGACGATGCGAGGACAATGGCGGGATGAGAGATGCCATTGAACATCGTGGTCTTGACGGTTGTGTAGTGGTTCATATCCTCGAGAGTCAGGCGGTCGCCAATCTGCAGGGGCTTGGGAAACGACCAGTCGCCCATATAGTCGCCGCTGAGGCATGAGTTGCCGCCCAGACGATAAGCCGGAAGGCCTTCGGCCGGCTCAACGCTCTCGGTGATGGCCGGCTTGTAGGGCATCTCGAGAGTGTCGGGCATGTGGCAAGCGAAAGACACATCGACAATGGCGGTCTTGACACCGTCGTTTTCAATAGTGTCGACGACCGAGGTGATGAGGTCGCCGGTGCGCCACATAAATGCGCTGCCCGGCTCGAGGATCACCTCAACGCCGGGGTGACGCTCCTTGAAGGCGAGAAGGAGACTGACCAGATGGTCAGTGTCGTAGCCTTGGCGGGTCATCAGGTGGCCGCCGCCCATATTGACCCATTTAACCTGATCGAGGAGATGGCCAAACTGGGCCTCGAAGGCGTCGAGGACTTTTTCGAGGTCGTAGCTCGAAGACTCGCAAAGCGCGTGGAAATGCAGGCCTTCGATGCCGTCAGGGAGAGTGGCAAGCTGATCGGCCGATGCGCCGAAGCGAGAACCGGGGAGAGCCGGATTGTAGAGGTCGGTTTCAATGACAGAGCACTTGGGGTTGACCCTGAGGCCGGGCGAAACGCGGCTGTCAGGATTAGCCCGGTTATAAGCCTGCAGACGGTCAGCGAAGCGAAGCCACTGGCTTATTGAATTGAAGGTGAGATGAGTGCTTCCGGCAAGGTATTGGTCAATGGTGCTGTCGGTGTAGGCCGGGCAGTAGCTGTGGGCATCAGAGCCAAGATGCTCCAAGCCGAGCCGCAACTCATTGAGCGAGCTTGCCGTGAAGGCTGTGCAATAGCGGGCGACAATCGGGAAAGTGCGCCACAATGCATTGGCCTTGAAAGCCATAATGATTTTGACCCCTGCTCGGCGGCTGACGTCAGAGATCAGCCGGAGATTACGACAAATGCGGTTTTCGTAAACGACATAAAAGGGAGTTGGAATTTCTTGAACTTTCATCAGCCAATAATTTTGAAACGGGCAAATTTGAGAAGCAGAGTGCGCTGCTGCACATTATTAAAGTCGACGACAATCTTATGGTCGGGTTGAGACTGATCGATCTCCATGATTGTGCCAAGGCCAAAGCGCTGGTGCTCGATCTTGACACCGACAGCGAGCTCAGAGGACCGGTGAGTGGCGAAATCGCCGTCGGCGGCCATCGGTCTTGCAGCCGCGCGAGGCTCGAAACGGGGCTGAGGCGAAGGTTGAGCAGATGGCTGAGCCGGGCGTCGCAGCGACTCGAAACGGTTGAGGTTCTTATAATCAGACTGAGACTTGGAGGCGGCAGAAATGTCGGTGCCGGACTCGGCCTTGAGATATCTGAAGTCGATGTCAGCGATAAAACGCGAGGGCTGGCAGGTCTTGGTCTGACCGTTGTGGAAACGCGAAGATGCGTAGCTCATCATGCAGTATTTTTTTGCACGGGTGATGGCAACGTAGAGCAAACGGCGCTCCTCTTCGATCTCCTGCATGCTCGAAGCGCTCATTGCAGAGGGGAGCAGATCTTCCTCGACACCGACGATGAAGACATTGGCAAACTCCAGACCCTTAGCGGCGTGGATGGTCATCATCGTAACCTTGGGCTCGGGCGTCTCGTCGTCGGAGTCCTGATCGGTAGCGAGCGAAACTTCGCTGAGGAAGTCCTGAAGAGAGGTGTGCTCATCGTCGCCCTGCTCGATCTTGTCAGCAACGAAGCTGCGGGCGGCGTTGAGGAGCTCGTTGAGGTTTTCCTGCTTGGAGATGCTTTCGGGCGTTGTCTCGGAGAGATACATTGCCATCAAGCCGGTGTTGGTGATAACAGTCTGGGTCATTTCGTCGGCATTGAGGCCATTCTTAGCGAGAGCTCCAAAGCTGTCGATCAGACTTGTGAATGAAGCGATCTTGGCCTTAGTGCCTCGATTGAGGTCGACGTTGTATCTGTCGGGGTTGAAGGCCACGGCGGCGATGCTGACGTTGTTTTCGATAGCGGCGTTGGCGAGTTTGCCGACGGTGGTTTCACCGATGCCGCGTGCCGGAGTGTTGATGACGCGCTTGAGAGCCTCGTCATCATTGGGATTGATGGAGAGTCTGAGGTATGCGACAGCGTCTTTGATCTCTTTACGCTGGTAGAACGACAGGCCTCCGTAGATGCGGTAAGGGATGTTGC
>CAYRFB010000110.1:0-6034 GCA_964423485.1 uncultured Bacteroides sp. | reverse complement strand
ACGGGCTTCATATATTTTTTGAAGAAGGCGATGTGGGCGTTGTCCCAGTCGGGGCGCTCGACAGCGTGGCCCATGCGAGGGTAGATTATGAATTGCTTGGGCGAGGTGATATTGTTGTAGCCTGAGAAATTGGTGTGAGGCGGACATGTCGGGTCCTGGAGGCCGACGGCCATAAGCACCGGCACATCGATCATTGTGGCGAGATTTTTGATGTCGAAGTATGAGACATTGCGCAAGAGCTGATCTTCGCTCAGGCCTTTCTCTTTGGCCGCGCGGTGATATGTGCCGCCGATCCAGTCGTTGAGCCTGAAATAGTCGGGGAAGTCGCTGAGGAAGGGTATGAAGGGAGCTGCGGCTACTATGCGCTTGTCGAGCGCGGTTGCGGCAAGGGTAAGGGCGCCGCCCTGGCTGCCGCCCTCGGCAAAGATGTTGACGCCGTCAAACTGCGGCAGAGTGAAGACGAAGTCTACGCCGCGCACGGCGTCCATAAAGGCGTTGCGATAGTAATAGTTCTCGATATCCTCGAGGTTCTCGACCATCCATTCGCCGTGGGTGTTGGTCTCAAGATTAAGGCCCTGACCACGGATATTCTGCTGGAAGTAGATAAATTCGCCGTCGTATGATGGAAGGAAGTCGCAGAATGCGGGTCCGGCGCCGTAGCCCATATAATTGATCACGGCGGGATACTTGCCCTTCTTCTTGGGCAGCATCAGGAAGGCGGTCAGTTGCTCGCCGCCGACTGAGCGCATCGTCACTTTATAGGCGTCGCTCTTGGGGGTGTCCTGCTCGGGGAAACGGGTCATAGCGAAGTCGGGGGCTACGGAATCGAGATCGGCCCGTGCGCGCTGCCAGAATTCGGCAAAGTCGGGCTGATAGTCGGCGGGAGAGTAGATGCTTTGAGGCTGGTAGCCGATGTTATATTGGGCTATTGTCGCGTTGCCGTCAGTGAAGACGCAGTGGTAGAAGCCTGGAGCAAGGTTGAAGTTGAATTTCATCGTGCAGCTGTCGCCGGGGGCGATGTCGGCCGTCTGGCTCAGATTATAGACCGGCTGACCGAAATCGGTTGCTATGTCAAGACTCACTGTGGCAGTGGCGGTTGTTGCGGCGTTGTTGCGGGCCGTGAGCGAGAGCTCTGGGCGGGCGGGAGCTTCCCACCACGCTCCATAAGGCTGGGCAAAGGTGTAGTCGATGTCTGCGGCATTTGCGGCGGCCGACATGGCGAGGAGGGAGACTAAGGCAAGAATTGTTTTTTTCATGACAAGTTATTTCGTTGTTTTTTTGATTACGAAGAGCGGGGAGGTAGCGAAGCGGGGCAAGACATTGAGGTGCAGTCCCGGCGATAGCGGGTGGTCAGACAGGGCTACACCGGCAGCCTTGAGGGCGTTGGTGACGGTTGAGAGAGCGATCTCGGGGCAATTGTTGTCATGGCTGAGATGACAGAGGAAGACGTGGGTGAGCCTCGGAGTGGCTATCGACGCGAGATAGGCCGCGGTGACGGCATTGTCGAGATGGCCGATCTGCGAGGCGATGCGGGCTTTGAGATGCTCGGCGTAGGAGCCCGTGCGGAGCATCTCGGCATCGTAGTTGGCCTCGATCATCAGAGCGTCGCTTCGCTGCATATAATAGTCGGCGCGCTCGGTGATGTAGCCGGTGTCGGTGACCACTGTCATGCAGACGTCGCCATAGCTGACTGAGTAACCGACGTTGTCGGTGCCGTCGTGAGAGACCTCAAAGGGGGTGACGGTCATGCCGGCAAGGTCGACGGGAAACTCTTTGTAGATCGGCGAATGATAGTCGCGGATGCGGCGAGAGATATTGTGGCGGCGCAGCACACCGTTGAGCGTCTTGGGTGTGCAATAGAGGCGCATGTGGCGGTTGTTGCGCAGCAGCGAATAGGCATATTTGATGTGGTCGCCATGATCGTGGGTGAGGAGTATGCCTTTGATGTGAGTGATGTCGATGCCGTTGTGGAGGAGCTGCTCAGTGACAAATTTCGGGTCTACACCGGCGTCGATAAGCAGGCCGGCGCTGCGGTTGCCGATGTAGGCGCAGTTGCCGCTGCTACCGCTGCCAAACGATATGAACTTAAGCGCTTTGTCGGGCTCAAGGTCCTCGAGATCGATGGTGCTGATTTCGGTTTCGACGCGGACGGGCTTTGACGTTGCGCGCACGATTATGTCGCCGGCGATGTCAGCCCGGGTGATGTCGATGTCATCAAAGAGTCCGGGCAGTTCGTCTAACTGGCGCGACAGGCGGCGTGAAGGTTTGAAATCAGACATTTGGGTCAATTAACAGTAAAGGAGAAATATTGTCGGGATTTTCTCGTAGTGGTAGCCGGCTGCTTTCCAGTCGGCGAGCGAGCGGGTGATGATCGACTGGCGGGGGCCGCTGATGTCAGAGGCGACGCAAAGCAGGAGATCGCCGGGCAGCCGGCGGCAGAGGTCGTCGATCAGACGGTTGTTGCGGTAAGGGGTCTCGATGAAGATCTGCGTCTGATTGTCGCGGCGGATGCGGCGTTCCATCTCTTTGAGCACTGACGAGCGGCGCGGATCGTCGATCGGCAGATAGCCGGCAAAGGCAAATGACTGGCCGTTGAAACCTGAGGCCATGAGCGACATTATGATGCTCGAAGGCCCCACGAGGGGCACAACCTCATAGCCTTCGCGCTGGGCCACGGCGACCAGGTCGGCTCCGGGATCAGCCACGGCCGGACAGCCGGCCTCGCTGACGACGCCGATGTCAAAGCCGTCGCGCAAGGGCTGGAGCATCGCCGACACGGCAGTAGCCGGAGTGTGCTCGTTGAGCTCGACAAAGTTGAGCGAGTCGATGTCAATCGAGCGGTCGCAGGCCTTGAGGAAGCGACGGGCCGAGCGGATGTTTTCGACCACGAAGTGGCTGACGGTCTTTACGAGCTCGACATTACGCTGAGGCAGGACGTCGGCCACAGGCGTGTCGCCCATCGGCACAGGAAAAAGATAGAGCTTTGGCATTTGGCTTTATGGCTTGTTGTTGACGGGTATATATAAAATTTTTCGGCGCCGGAGCAGATGCGATCTGACCCCGGCGCCGAAATTATCGTCAGAGGGACATTAGTTTTCGATGCCCTGAATGAAGTTGAGCGAATGGTTTTTAACCTTGTTGTTGCCTAAGAGCATCTTGAAGGGGTCGACGGTGCCGATGCCCATAGTGCGGTTGAAGCGCTGAGCATATTCGTCGAAGTTGTAGGGGCGGCTTTCGTCTGACACTGACTTCACCTCAAATACAACGATCGAGTTGTTGGCGGCGATCGGGCCTACGACTGTGCCTTCGGGAGCAGCGGCGATTGCGCCCTGAAGTGCGCTTTCGCGGATACCGATTGAAGCAACGCGGGGCGAAACGAAGATGACATCGCCTTCAGAGACTTCGCCACCGAAGAGGTCGGCATAGCCTTCGACGTTGTTGGCCTTGCCGGCATACTGGGCTACGAGAGCCTCGCCGGCCTTGTTGACAGAGGCCTTGTGCTCGAGGTCGGGGCGGACAGAGGGAGCGTTCCAGGGGAGATAGTCATCATAGATATCCTTAACGGCGATAGCCATAAGATAAGTCTGCTTGTTGTCGCCGATGATGGGCGAAACCTGACCCTTCTTGGCGTTCATGACCCACTTGACTGCAGCACGGCTGTCGGGCACGTTGGCGATGTGGGGCTGCGAAGCGCTCACGTTGGCAGTGAGGATCGAGTAACCGGCTTCGGCAGCATTCTTAGAGAATTCGTCGCCGCTTGAGTTGGCAGAGAGGAATGTGCGAAGGTCAGTGTTGAGCTTCTCGAGAGTAGCGTTTGAGGGGTCGACAGTGTAGTCAATGACAGCATAGTCATAAACGGTCACGGGAGCGAGGCGACGGTTGATCTTGAAGATCTGAGCGACGGCCTGACCCTGGACGGTGTCAGTCAGAGCTGTGGTCTGGCCGACAGCGGCAGCGAGCCATGCGTCGCGGAGACGGTTGTCAATGTTAGCGCCAACAAGCGAGATCCACACGCTGTCCTGACCCTGAGTGTTTTCGGCGTCAACAAACTCGGCCCATGCAGCGCCTGAGTTGAGGGCGTTGACCACGCTGTCGGTCATCGAAGCGTCGCGGACAGCGAGAAAAGAAATGTTGATCGAGTCGACCTGCTCGCTTGCGCCCAAGCGCTTTGCGAGACGATAAGAGTCGCGGCCGCGGTTTACAATTTCGGCCTGACCGTTTTCAGCACCGGTGATGAAGTTGCGGAGCTGAGTGTCAGAGATGCGTGAAGCGCGCTGGTTCTCGTGGTTTACCACGAAACGGCTGTCAGAGTCGACAGCAGAGAGACCTTCGCCAGCGTTAAGAGCGATGATGGCATCCTCAACAGCCTGCTGGCCTGCAAGACGGTCGGCAGCCGACGGCTCGATGACTACATATACATAGTCCACGCTGCGAGTCTCCTCGTCGATCTTATAATTGTTCTTCTCTTTATCCCAGAGAGCCTTGATGTCAGCGTCGGTCACCTGGGTGTCGTCAGAAGACAACGTGTTGTAACCCTTGGTCGCATAAGCGATATGGCGGGTTGACGCATTGTCATTATATGTGCTCAAAGCGTCGAGCTCGTTGGCAGTGAAAAGACCCTGCACCAGGCGATAGAACTTCTGCTGGAGCATAGCGTCTTCGACGTCCTTCTCAGTCTGAGCCCATGCCGCGCCAAGCTGCTTGGCAGCCTCAACGGGAAGATTGTATTTGGCGGGATTCTTGATCGCGTCGAGCACAGCCTTACCGTCAAAACGGTCAAAACCGAGATTCTGAGAGATAGTGTAGATAAACTGCTGAGCAGCTGGGTGAGGCATAAAACCGGTCATTGCCTCCGAAATCTCATTGTCAGAAACACGTATGCCGAGATCTTCAAACTCCTGCTTCAAAAGTTCCTGACCCAGGAGACCCTGGATGACACTCTGCGACAGCTCGTCGTTATCGACATTGTTGCGGTTGCGCGACTGCTCCTGAGCGCGCTCCATCTGCTGCTGATAGAGAGTGTAGTCAATCTTTTTGCCTTTAGCTTCGGCCACAGCTGTGCCCGATCCAAAATAAGAGCGGCTCGAATTGAAGAAGTCTCCGAGGATAAATGCAAGCAAAGCCACGATGATGATCGCAAAGAGCAGCACCGATTTGCTTCTGATTTTTTCTAAGGTTGCCATTGATAATTATAAAGTGTTTGGTTTATATTCTGAGATTGGCTCTAAATAAGCGCACAAAGATAAGATATTTTCGCCATCAAACAAAGCAATGAGCCGAAATTCTTGTAAATAACGGCCGAAACACACCCAAATCGCCTCTGCGAGGGCGCAAAAACTACTGACTCCGGCCCCGCTCACAGAGCTGCGGAGACAGCCATCGCCTTGCCGACGTCAAAAATCCTACTTCGACACCGGAATCTTGTCGATGCGCCCCTGATGACGCCCGCCCTCAAAAGGAGTGTTGAGAAACGCGTCCACAATCCTCGTGGCCAGCTCAGCCGAGATAAAACGCGCCGGCATCACAAGCACATTAGCATCATTATGCGCGCGTGCGAGACGCGCAAGCTCCACATCCCAGCACAAAGCCGCCCTTACACCCTGATGCTTGTTGAGCGTCATGCCGATGCCGTTGCCCGAACCACACAGAGCGATCGCCGGATAGACCTCACCCCGCTCCACGGCCTCAGCACAAGGATGAGCGAAATCAGGATAATCACAACTCTCGGCGCTCTTCGTGCCAAAATCAATAAAAGTGATGCCGTTAGCCTCAAGATAACCCTCGAGCAGACATTTCATCTCATAGCCGGCATGGTCACTGCACAGACCGACCGGCTTATCTCCTTCAAGTATTGACATATAAAAAATACAATAATTATATCATTAAGAAAAAAAATCGCACAAAAATAACAAAAAACGGCCAATGATGTGGCGAAATTCACGAAAAATCGCTATCTTTGCCACGCAAAACCCCAAATGCAGCCCAGGTGGCGGAATGGTAGACGCGCTCGTTTCAGGTGCGAGTGCTGCAAGGC
>CAYRFB010000109.1:0-6087 GCA_964423485.1 uncultured Bacteroides sp. | reverse complement strand
ACAAATTCTTCCACGCCGTCTTTAGTGGTTGGGTGCTCGCTGCGGTCTTTGTCATCGGTGTCAGCTGCTGGCTCCTCTGGCGCAAGAGCAACATCGACGTCGCCCGCAAGTCACTCAGGCTTGCCTCTTGGTTTGGTCTCGCCGGCATGCTCCTCACCCTCTGGACCGGCGACGGTTCAGCCGTTGAGGTTGCGCGCGTACAGCCGATGAAGCTCGCCGCGATGGAGGGCCTCTATGACGGTCAGGTAGGCCAGAGCCTCGTTGCTGTCGGCTTTGTCAACACTGACAAGAAGCCCGGTGATGATCTCGAGGCCATCAAGGGTGAAATCTCAATCCCTTACGGCCTATCGATCCTCGCCAACCACGATCCCAACACTTTCGTGCCGGGCATCAATGACATTATCGAAGGTCGCACCATCACCGCCGACGGTGACACTGTCTACGGCGACAGCTATGCAGAGCGCATCGCCCGCGGCAAGCAGGCCCGCGAAGCTCTCGCCGCTTACGCCAAGGCTAAGGCCGACGGCGACACAAAGGCTATGGCGACTGCTCAGGCTGAGGTGATGGAAAATTTCCGTTACTTCGGCTACGGTTATCTTGACAATGCCGAGCAGGCCGTGCCGCCGGTTGCAATGACCTTCTATGCTTTCCGTGTGATGGTGATGGCGGGCGGCTATCTGATGCTGCTTTTCATCGTGCTGCTCTTTGTCTGCTACCGTCGCACCGCAGTGCTCGAAAAACCGTGGCTCCACTGGGTCGGCATCATCTCCATCCCTGTCGTGTGGATATGCAGCCAGGCCGGATGGATCGTAGCCGAAGTCGGCCGTCAGCCCTGGGTGATCCAAGACCTTATGCCGACGCGCGCTGCAATCTCTGACGTCACAACGGGCTCAGTGCAGCTGACATTCTGGATCTTCGCAGTGCTGTTCACGATGCTCCTCGCAGCCGAAATCAGCATCATGCTCCGCTATATCTACAAGGCATCAAAAAATAACATCGAACAACCCGAATAATAAAATCAAGTCATGACAGAATTAGAATTATTGCAAGCCTACTGGTGGCTGATCATCGCAGTGCTCGGCGCTGCCCTTGTATTTTTGTTATTCGTCCAGGGCGGACAGTCAATGCTTTGTTGCCACAAAGATGAGGCTTACCGCCAGCTGATGGTCAATTCGTTGGGGCGCAAGTGGGAACTGACGTTCACCACGCTCGTTGTGTTTGGCGGCGCTTTCTTCGCCTCCTTCCCCCTGTTCTACTCCACGAGCTTCGGCGGCGCCTACTGGTTGTGGATGCTGATACTGCTTAGCTTTGTGGTTCAGGCGGTCAGCTATGAGTTCCGTCGCAAACGAGGCAACCTCTACGGCACAGCTACTTACGACACCTTCCTGATGTTTAACGGTCTTGTCGGCTGTGTGCTGCTCGGCGTGGCCGTCGCCATGATGTTCTTTGGCGCGGCTTTCACCGTGACCAAGACCAATATCCTCGAGCCCGGCGCTCCGGTTATCTCACAGTGGGCGCCCAGCCGCGGACTCGAAGCCATCATCTGTTGGAAAAACCTGCTGCTCGGTGTGGCCGTATTCTTCCTCGCCCGCACACAGGCAGCCCTATATTTCATCAACAACATCCGCGCCGATGAGACATTCACAAAGCGCATGCGCACCAAGACCCTCATCAACGGCGCTATCTTCGCCGTGCTCTTCGTGGCATTCCTGATCGTCCTGCTCCTCTCGAGCGGCGTCAAGCAGGCCGGCAATGGATCATTCACCGAGGTGGATTACATCTATTGGAAAAACCTCATATCGATGTGGCCGTTGGCTGTATTGCTCGTCATCGGCGTTGTGATGGTGCTTTACGCTATCATCCGCACGGCGCTGAGCACGACCTTTGACAAAGGCATCTGGTACTGCGGCATCGGCACAGTGCTCGTTGTCGTGGTGCTCTTCCTCCTCGCCGGATATGAAGGCACGGCTTACTATCGCTCGACACTCGACACTGCAAGCTCACTGACCATCGCCAACAGCTCGTCATCGCTGTTCACGCTTAAAGTGATGAGCTATGTTTCTATCCTCGTGCCCTTTGTGCTTGCCTATATCTGGTATGTATGGCGCAAGATGAACGGCAGCAAGCTCACCCCTGCCGAGCTCGAAAAAGAATCACACCAATATTAATTATTCATTATTATAATGTTCGCCAAGTCGTCAGCAGGCGATTTGGCGAACATTTTTTATAAACTTATGAAACTGTTTCTTAACATAATTTGGGTCGTGTTTGGCGGCATAATGATCGCCATAGAGTATGCACTGTCGAGCTTGGCGATGATTATAACCATAATCGGCATACCGTTTGGACTGCAGACCATCAAGTTGGCGGCCCTCGCATTGTGGCCTTTTGGCACAGAAATAGTCGATGCAGGCTGGCCCTCGGGTTGTCTGGCCGGGATTATGAATGTAATCTGGTGGTTTGTCGGAGGATTTGCCATAGCTCTCACCCACCTTGCGTGGGGTGTGATCTTCTGCATCACAATCATCGGCATCCCCTTCGGCCTCCAGCACTTCAAACTGATGAAGCTCGCCCTCTTCCCCTTCGGCAATGATATAAGAGCTTAGCAGACCTATATTATAATTTAATGGCAATAAGCGACTTATAACGAATCCAAATAGAAACCAGTTATAGGCGTCTACACCACATATTCCTTTCCTCTAAGAGGATAGACAGCTCAACCTCTGCGAGGTTGTTGGGGGAATTCAGGGCGACGGTCTCTCCCTGTGGTTATACAGATTGCTCGTCGACGGCGGAGAGCGCTTGCTCTATGCCACAACGTGGTAGGGGGTCGTTGCGAGCAACGACCGTACAAGAGACCGTACAAGAGACCGTACAAGGCCCTTAAAAATTTTTTCATTCTTATC
The DNA here is from genome assembly GCA_964423485.1 of uncultured Bacteroides sp. Classification (GTDB taxonomy): domain Bacteria; phylum Bacteroidota; class Bacteroidia; order Bacteroidales; family Muribaculaceae; genus CAG-873. The sequence goes on along the minus strand of CAYRFB010000109.1, from coordinate 3,181 downwards.
GCTTGCGTATTAAATATAAATGTGTTACTTTTGCAAAAAAACATCCGCCAAAAAAATGACAAGATTTACCCCCCCCAATTATTCGATTCAAATAGATGATAGCCAGATAGTTATCATCTTGGGGTATTTTTTTACAGCCAGCTTGCTCGCCGCGTCCAACCCGCCGGAGAGCAGGCTGGCTGTTTTGTCACGCTTTGACCTGTGAGACCGAATATTAACAAACCAATGATATAAAAATGAAAACAAAACTGATTCTAACGCTCGCCTCCATACTACTCATGGTCACCGGCTTGAGAGCACAGACCCCTTACGCAGTTTACTGTGGGGGTGATAAATCATTCCATTTCCTGACTTCTGACACCGAGCTAAAAGAAGGTGGCACACTTGAAAGCAATGGCCTTGCCATCACAAGCGTCTGGGAAATCGACCTACAAGGCAATACAACACCTAAATGGTATTCAAGCAGCATAAAGGGAAGCGTTCAGACTGTAATATTTGAAGATTCATTTAAAGACGTGAAGCCTCAAGGTTGCTGTGGTTGGTTTAGAGGTTTCAGTGCTTTAAGTAATATTCAAAATATTTCTTTGCTAAATACATCTGATATGACTGATATTTCCAGTCTGTTTAACGGATGCTCTTCCCTTAGGTCAATTGATTTGAGCAACTTCAACACCGCAAATGCGACAAATATGAGTGCATTATTTTGCGGATGTAAAAGTCTTCAAACGCTTAACCTGAGAGGTTTCGTAACTGATAATGTGACAAATATGAGAGAAATGCTCGGTGACTGCAGCCAATTGACATCGCTTGATCTAAGTAGCTTCACCACCGTAAATGTGACAGATATGCAAGCTATGTTTTCCGGATGTAGTAAACTTGCAAATTTAGACCTGAGCAATTTCAACACCGAAAAGGTGACAACAATGTATGAAATGTTTTATAACTGCACTGGTCTGAAATCGCTTGACCTAAGCAGTTTTAACACTGAAAATGTAAATACGATGTGTGAGATGTTTAGAGGATGTACATCGCTGACATCACTCGATCTAAGCAATTTCAATACAGGAAAAGTGAGAGATATGACATATATGTTTAGCGGCTGTAGTAACCTGACATTGCTTGATCTCAGCAATTTCAACACCGAAAATGTGACTACAATGCCCAGTATGTTTAGCGGCTGTAGTAACCTGACATTGCTCGATCTAAGCAATTTCAACACCAAAAAAGTGACTTCAATGAGCGGTATGTTTAATGGCTGTAGTAATCTGACATCGCTTGATCTATGCAGTTTCAATACCGAAAAAGTGACTACAATGACCAGTATGTTTAACGGTTGCTCTAATCTTGCAAATATCTATGTTTCAGACACATTTACTACTGATAACGTAACTGCTTATTATTCTACTAATCTGTTCAACGGCTGCATACAGCTTCGAAATTATGATGCGAGCCTCACAAATAAAACTAACGCCAACTATGGCCCGATGGGCTACTTGAATTTCGTTGGCGCTCACGCTGTGCTTGCTGATGGAAGCTCTGCGCTGACTTTCAAGAATGGAGCGGTCGATTATAACCAACCGACTTATTATTTCCTCAACAGCGGCGATGACGCGCCCGAATGGAGCGGCAACGATGCGATCGAATCAGTCGTTTTCGATGAGAGCTTCAGCTCTGCCCGGCCGACTACTTGCTACGGATGGTTCAGCAGCTGTCCCAATCTTACTGTAATCAATGGTTTGGGCTATCTTAACACCTCGGAGCTCAGCGCCCCCTCAGGCATCTTTGCCGGTTGCAGCGGCCTGCGCTTGGTCGATATGTCGCAAGCTGCCTACGACTGCTCGGCCCTCTTAAACAATTTGACTGAGAATGCGTTGGTTTATGTCCCCGTGGGCACTACGCTGTCAGATGGCCGCGCCAATGTAGTAGTGGGCGGAACGTGCGATCACTTTATCATCAACAACGCCGGCGGCAGCGATCAGAACCTTCTCAGCGTGCCTTATAATTTCACGGCAAATAAGGTGACAATTAACCGTAAGTTTGAAGCCGGTACGCCTTACAGCCTCCACCTCCCCTTCGCCATGAGCGCCATCGAGGATGGCACCTTATATAAATACACCGGTTTTACCGACACGACCGTGCAGTTTGATCCCGTCGACGCTACCGAGGCTCACATTCCCTATATGTTTACGCCCGACGATGACCTCACCGATGGCATCGTGATTAACCAGAGCGTTGCTGTCCAGGCCACTACCGCCGAGGCTGCAGAAGGCGACGGCTATATCGGCGTGTACAAAAAGAAGGTTTTCACAGAAGATGAGATCGAGTCAGGCCTGTACTTCGGTTGGGCTGAGACGGAGTTTCACCCGGCAGGCAGCGGATCGTCGGTCGACGCATGCCGCGCCTACTTCAAGCTGCCCGCAGGCGAGGCCACGACGGCACGGATAACAGCCAAGTTTGGCGACAAGGTCACCACCGGCCTCAGCCAAATCACCGTCGAGCAGCCCGCTGCCGATTCACCCGCCTATAACCTTAACGGACAGCGCGTAAGCGACAACCACCGAGGCATCATCATCAAAGACGGCAAAAAGATTATCAACAACTAAAAAGCAATAATATGGAAAAGAAAAAATATGTAAAACCCGCGATGACAGTCGTTGAAGTGAAAATGGAACCCTTGATGCAAGCCTCCTACGACCGCGGCGGCGACGCATGGGGGAGACCCTTCAATTGAGAAAAGATAGAATAGAAAAAAATTGACGACCAGAGAACCAGAGAGTATTTTTAATAAAAGTTTATTAATTCTTTGGTTCTCTGTTTTTCGATAGTTTCCGGGGCAAGTTTGGCTGAATTCGCGGATGATTTTTCTCACGACCCGCGCGGCGGGTCTCTGAGGTCTTTCTATATCATCCCAGGGTCTCGCTCCGCTCCACCCTGGGCTACTTTCACGCGACCCGCGTGGCGGGTCATTCATCCTCGCCGGCGGCGAGCGCTTGCGCTATGTCACAACGTTTTAGGGGGTCGTTGCAAGCAACGACCGTACAAGAGACTGTACAAGAGACTGGATAAGAGACTGGACAAGAGACTGGACAAGAGAACCCGCAGATATTCTTAACTCGTTGGTTCTTTTTTTGGTGGTTTGGGGGAAAGGTTTTAATTTTGTGGAGAAATTTATGTGTCTATG
>CAYRFB010000108.1:0-6127 GCA_964423485.1 uncultured Bacteroides sp. | reverse complement strand
TTTGAGTTCGGAGAGGCGGGCGAGGTATTTGCCGATGATGTCAAATTCGAGGTTGACGCGGTCGCCGACCTTGATGTCGCGGAAGTTGGTGTGCTCGAAGGTGAAGGGTATGATGGCCACGCGGAATGATCGGGGCTCGCTGTCGCAGACAGTCAAGCTGACACCGTTGACCGTCACAGAGCCTTTTTCTACGGTCATATAGCCCTTTGCAATCATCGAGGGATCGATGTCATAGACAAACTTATAGTAGCGGCTGCCGTCGGCGTCCTCTATGTCGACACACTCGGCGGTGCAGTCGACGTGGCCTTGCACGATATGGCCGTCAAGGCGGCCGTTCATCATCATCGAGCGCTCGAGATTGACGAGTGAGCCGGGCTTAAGGTCGCCGAGGTTTGAACGCTCAAGGGTCTCGCGTATGGCCGTGACCTCGTAAGTGCCGTCGGGATTGAGAGCTACGACGGTGAGGCACACGCCGTTGTGAGCTACTGACTGGTCGATGCGCAGCTCGTCGGTAAATGAGCACTTCACGCTGAGGGTGACATTACTTTCGTTATGGGTTACGGCGGTGATGGTGGCCGCTTCTTCTACTATGCCTGAGAACATGACTTTTAAGCGATTTATAAGTTGATTGAAATTTCAGTTTTTGTATTGGGTATGAATTTTACTTTGATGGTCAGGAGGCCGGTGAGGGCGTCGTAGCTGAATTTTGCCGCTTTGCCGTTGACTGCGACGGTCTTGGGCTCAGAGCCGAGTCCGGCCACACGGAAATCAAAGTCGATGCGCTTCGGCGCACCGTCGTAAGTACCTTCTGACGATATGCTTATGCTGATCTCGCCGTCAGAGTTGTCGCCCTCGAAGGTGATGAGACGATAGTCCTCGTCGGCGAGGGTGCGGGGCGTAAGGCGATTGTCGTCAAAGAGTGTATATGATGACTTGCCGTCGCCGGGGTAGTAGGTCACGGTCAGACGGGCGGGGTCATATTCGCCGGTGTTACCCATCTTATAGTCAGCCTGAGGGATGAAGGCTCCGGCGCGCACGAAGAGGGGCAGAACGTCGAGCGGCGCGTCGTATGAGCTGACAGCGCCCGAGTAGCTCACGCGCGGAGAGCGGTAGTCGATCCACCTACCGCGGGGGAAGACGATCGGGCGGCTGACGGCGCCCTGGGTCAGCACGGGCGCAACGAGCACGTCGCGGCCCCAAAGATATTCGTCGGTGATCGTGTCGCAGCCCGCGGGGCCGTCGTCGTGGAAGTTGAGCGGACGCACCAACGGCCAGCCTCGCGTGGCGTTTTCGTAAGCCAAAGTGTAATTATATGGCAGCCAGCGATAGCGATCAGTGATGAGCTGCTTGATGATGTCGGCCTGATCGGGATAGTGATAGGGCTCGGCATAGTCTTGAGAGTGGGTGCGAAGCACGGGTGAGAACGCTCCGAGCTGCAGCCAGCGCACATAGAGCTCAGGGTCGATGGGGTTGGTCTCGTCGATGGCAAAGCCTCCGACATCGTGGCTCATATAACCCAAGCCGCTGAGGCCGGAGTTGAGCATAATGCGTATCTGAGGCTCCAGACCTCCCCACGAGCGGGCAACGTCGCCCGACCAGGGGAAGACACTGTGGCGCTGCAGGCCGGTCGTGCCGCCACGCATCAGCGAGAAGAGGCGACGCTCAGGATAGCGCTCAGCAAAGAGATCGGCGATGATCTTGCTCCAGTCGTTGCCGTAATAGTTGTGATACTCACGGCCTTTCAGACCGTTGGCGTGACGCGAGGCATAGTGATGCTGCTCGGGTTCGCCGAGGTCGCCCCACCAGCCTCCGACACCAATGTCGGTCAGCTCGGCGTAGCGCTTGGAGAGCCACGCGCGGGTGTCGGGATTTGACACGTCAAACATGCCACCCTTGCCGACCCAGATCTCAACCTGAAGCGGATCGCCGACCGAGTCGCGCACGAAGACTCCTTTGGGCGCGAGCGAATCGTAGTTTTCGACGCCCTTGCCATTGCGCAGCACGTAAGGCTGGGAGATGGGCACCACGTTGACGCCCTGACTGGCGAGTCTGGCGAGCATCTTTTCAGGCTCGGGCCACTGCTCGGGCTCCCAGTCGAGGCGGCCCATATCCTGCTCCTTGCCATACCAGTAGAGATCAAGCACAAGGCCGTCGAGCGGGTAGCCGAGCGACTTGAGTCGCTTGACGACCTCCTCAGTCTCGGCCTGAGTCTTGTAACCATATTTTGACGTTATGTAGCCGAGCGCCCATAGCGGGGGCAAGGGCTGACGGCCGGTGATCTCGGTGAGTTGCTCGACGACATCGGCCAGAGTCTCGACGCCGTTGACAAAATAGTAGCTCACCGGGCCCGGAGCCTCGGTTTCGTAGACTATCGGATTGGAGAGCGTGAGGGTCGAAGCGGCGAAATCGTCAAAGACCAGTGCGAAGCCGTCAGACGACAGCACGACGGGCATAGTGATGTTCATCTGATTGATGCGCGGGTCGCCGGCGCCATAGCCATAGGTCGGACGATTGTACATCACCAGTGTGTCGCCGCGCAGGTTGAGCTTGTGGCCACGCTCGCCCGCTCCGTAATAGGCTCCGGTCGAGGTTGTGGTGAGCTCGAGTCGCATCTTGCCGTCGGCGACGGGTCGCAGACCGTTGTCGACGATCGTGCGGTTAGGTCCGCCCATAATGGTCACCGCGCCGGTGTTAGAATCAATGACGGCGCTGACGCCGGAAGATGTGAGATTGCCTGACGTGAGCGCTGTAAGACCTCTGCCGAGCTCGGTCTCACTGACGATTGCCACCGATGTCCCCCCAAAGGGGGTCGAGGATGTCATCTCCGTCTGGCCGGGCAGATAATTTATCACGTGGAGAGTGTGCTCATTGACGGCGTTGACCTCAACGATCCGTCCATCGGGAGTCGTCACCGTCAGTGCAGCCGCCGGCAGCGCAAGCGCCGCGCAAACGGCAACCACGAGAGGCGCAAAAGATGATATACAGCTAAATTTCATATGGTTATGATCAACAAAGTATTAATCAGGGATCAATCCAGAAGGTGTAGCCGAGCCAACCTATGCCGGTGTCGCCTTCTCGGTTGTAGCTCGGGCTATGGTCAGGGTGTCGGCGCGGATCGACCTTCTTGGAGACAGATTTTTCAGCAGCCTTGATGACCTTTGAGAAATTTTTCGAGGCCCCGAGGGTCTGTGCCCACTTGCCTGTGATCTGGTCAAAGCGATAATTATTGAGGTCGTCAAAGAGGCCGCGCAGACCTTCGATCTTCTCCATGTCGTCGAGGCGCCAGATGCGGTTGTTGTCAAGATAGGCCGTCGCGTCAGAAGGCTGTGGCTTAGACTCAGCGACGGGCTCAGGCTGAGCGGCAGCTGTCTGCGCGGGAGCCTGAGGCTCTGAGGTCTGAGCCGCTGCCTCAACGGGCTGAGGGGTCTGGTAGCTATCGATGCGCTTCTCGGACGGAGAGTCACTGAAAAGGCCGATAATGGCCATGATGATTATGCCTGCCACAACGCCGCCGGCGCCCCAGATCCACTTCTCGAAGCGGGCGTAGAGCGTCTTGTCAGAGGATTGCCGCAGACGGTTGACACGGTCAGGCCCGCTGACTATCCTGCCGGCCACTGCATAGCCCGCGATAGGGCTGCGCTGCAGCTGATGAGAGCTCTCGAGCTCAAACTCAAGGTCAGATCTGCCTTCGGGCAGCATAACGGGGATTGAGAAGACATAAGATGTCGGTGCTCCTCCTGCCGAGCGCTGATTGACGCTTTCGTGAGCGGCGGCCGGCTCGTTAGCCGGCTCTTCTTCAGGCTCATCAGCGTAAGCCTCATTAAGATCGACCATCGAGTTGGGCAGAGGCGCGAGGTCATTGTCGAGCAGGCATACGGCCTTGTAAGCGCTCCACTCCGGGCGGTAAAGACCGTCGGCAACGATGTCGCCAAGAGTCGGCAGCGGGTCTTTGCCGTAATTGAGAAATGCATATTCAGAGCCTTTCGAGGCCTTGACGCGCGGCGCTTTGTCGCGCACGTCATATTCTTTAGCAAAAAGGCTGCGCAGGCGCGCCATGTCTTCCTCAGTGACGGCTTTGGCGAGCACGGTTGCACTCACGGTGTCGATCACCTCAGTCAGGTCCTCGGCCATGACGTCGAGATTGCGGTCGATGTAAATCGTGGCGTCAAGATGATTAGGCTTGGTCGGGGGGATGGTGCGGATGATATGGATTGCGTAACCGCTCTGGAGGTTAGTCACTATCAGAAAGACAGTTTTGGCCGATGGAGGATAGTCGACCAAGGCCACGGCGCCCTTCATGTCAGAGGCCGCGCGACGTCCCTCGTCAGAGGGATTGATTTCAGCAAGGCGCGCTGATTCGCGAGATGATTTAGATATATAAAGTTGAAGAGTGTTCATACATTTGCAAAAATAATCAAAATCGCTCAAGCGAGAAAATTATACTCGCATTAAAAGTGAAATATCGCGCCCTCACGTGAGATAAACATCCAATCGAGCCAGTATAAAAACTCAAACGGCCCGGAGCTAAAGAGCTTTGGGCCGCTGTTGTCGTTGAGCAAAGATATATAAAATTTTTAAGCATCGCCGAGAGAGCATTTGCGCTTTATGAGGAGAAACGTCTGCGGTAATTTCACCCGCAACAGCTTGGAGATTTCGATCTCTGACGGTCACCGCTCCCGGTTTTCATTCACTTTGTAAATTAAACACTTGGAGCCGCCAGAAGGTTCACAACCTATTTCACCATTTTTGCGAAGGGGCCTTCACTTATATAATAGAAAGTGATACATGTCGGCCGAGGCCTTCAAAAATGCGAAATAATGTGTTTAGCTGCACATCAGCCTTACCGTTTTCCAATCGAGAAATATAAGTTTTCTTGGTGCCTATGCGCACCGCAAGTTGTTCTTGAGTCAGGCCGGCGCGAAGGCGCTCTTCCTTGAGCGTCTCAGCCAAGCAAAAGGCCGCTGCATCGGCATCAAACTTTTCGCGTTCGGGAGTGCCGTTTTTTCCATATTCCGCATCAAGAAGCTCGTCAAAAGTACTGGCGTTCATGATGGCATCTCTCTTAGTCTTATCCATTATTTTTTTCGCTAAAGTAATCTTTCATTAATTTTTTTGCTCTCTCAATCTGCTGTTTGGGTGTTTTCTGGGTCTTTTTCTGAAAACCGTTGAAAAGGATTACAAGAAAACCCTCGTCGAAGCAACAGAATATACGAAATATGTTACTTCCAACTTCAACACGAATTTCATAAAGTCCGTCAGCGTCCTCCATATTCTTTAGTATGGATTTCGGAACCCTGTCAATGGTCTTGACCGCATTCAAACAATAGTTAATCTTGCGTCTTACTTGATCTGTCTGAGCTACATAAAACTCCTTGAAGTAATCCTTGTATAGTTTTATGGTTCGGTTTGCCATATTTGATATGTAAAACGCAAAGTTAACTAAAAAGTTTACTTTTGCAAAATTATTGGGGATTTATTTGATATTTGACAGTCTTATTTCACCATTTTTGCGAAGGGGGGAGGGACGGGGGTGGAGAAGTTCATGTCGGCGCGGGTGACGGGGTGAGCGAAACGCAGCGACATAGCGTGGAGAGCAAGGCGGTGGATAGGCGAGGTTTTGGCTCCGTATTTACGGTCACCGGCGATGGGATGGCCGAGGTCTTTCATATGGACGCGGATCTGGTTCTTACGACCGGTCTCAAGAGTGACTTCAACGAGCGAATAGCCATTGGCCGAGCGGAGTGTACAGTAACGCGTCACGGCGAGCTGGCCGGCCTTGGGATCATCAGTTGAATAGACTTCGTGCTGTGTGTTCTCGGCGAGATAACTGCGTATCTCTCCTTCGGGCGGATCGAGCTTGCCCTCGACCACACATACATAGCGGCGGTCGAGCACCATATTGTTCCAGTTATGTTGCATCGCCTCTTTGGCCTTTACATTTTTGGCAAACATCATAAGGCCTGAGGTGTGCTGGTCGAGACGGTGGACAATGAACACCTTGTTGCGAGGGTCTACGCGCTTAAGATAGTCGCGCAAGATCGAGTATGCCGTACCGGTCTTGATCTTGTCAGTGCCGACCGACAGAAGGCCGTAGCCTTTGTTGACCACGATGATGTCATCGTCTTCG
>CAYRFB010000107.1:0-6213 GCA_964423485.1 uncultured Bacteroides sp. | reverse complement strand
TAAAGAAGACAGCAGAGATTCGAGAGCGACTGGAGCATCAACGACAGTTGAAGTTTGACCGCGTATGGGTTGTTTTCGATAAAGATGATTTCAATGACTTCAATGAAGCCATAGCTCTTGCTGAGCGAAAAGGCTATGGAGCAGCTTGGTCGAATGAGGCTTTTGAATTATGGTACCTCTTGCATTTCATATATCTTGATGCCGGTATATCCCGGACAGACTATATTTCTAAACTGGAGGCAGAGATTAGAAGATTTGACGGCTTTAAAGATTTCAAATACCGTAAGAACGACGAAGGCTTCTATTCGCTGTTGCAGAAGATCGGTAATGAAGAGTTGGCAAAAGAAAGAGCGCAAAAACTCCGTGGATTCTTTGAGCATACGCTGGACTATAAGTCCCATAAGCCGTGTACCACTGTCGATATACTCGTTGAAGAATTAGAGCATCCCGAAAATTTGTTGGATATTCATTGACTGTGTCAATTATTCTTCTTTTGGGTGGTTGGACTTGAGATATGATCTGAGTTGTTTTGGGGTGAGGCCTGAGTGTTTTTTGACGTATTTCCCAAAGAAAGCCGGGTTATTAAAACCTAATCGCGCAGAGATTTCTTTGATTGATTCGTCGGTATGGATCAGAGAGGTGCGGACGTCTGTCATAATTGCTTCATTGATCCACTGCATTGTGCTTTTGCCGCTGGTCTGTTTCACGGCCCTCGAAAGGTAGTTTGGCGACACAGAGAGGGCGTCGGCAAACCACTTAACGTCTCTCGGTTTGGGATAGGATTCGATCAGCATTGTGGAAAATCGCTGATAGAGCCTATCGGCAGACTGTCTTGCAGGCTGCTTATCGGTGTCTGCGGTGGGGAGGGTGACTGAAGCAAGAAGGTCTTCCATCAATGAAATTATTGTGAACCTTACGTTTTCTATCCCCATTGAATATTTCTGACTCAATAATTCACCGTAGGTTTCAAGCAGGGAGGCCATCGCTTTATTGATATTAAAAACGAGGCAGTTGCCCTTTAATGACGTTAGTTGGGGAAATCCGACCGGGCTGCGGCTTTCAAACGGCAGAGTTGACTCAATACCGCAGACCATCCCCTCGCTGTCGGGCGAAAACAACACGTCGGAGATGAAGTCGCCGGCTTTATAGAAAATAATCTGTCCTGCTTCGGCTCTCAGATATATATCATTAAGGGTAATCGCGATTTTGCCGGACCTGACATAAATAAACCCGACAAAATTAACTACTATTTTGCCGGTGAGTTTTCTGAGGGCAGATAGATCGCGATAAAAGATGAAGTCTGAGCCAAACATCATGCCCGGAGCCACGGCGTTGATGTCGCTGATTGTCCATAATGGAGGAAGGGAATTTCGTGTCATCGTCGAGTCATTTTTTCTAATTATAACATTCTTTTTGTTGCTTTGTTTTCCCTCGGATTCTCAATTTTTATATTAATAATATTCCAAAACGTGCATAAAACATTACGAATTAAGCCTGGAGTAATCTTTATAGAACTAAAACGTTTTATCAATGGTTGAATATTATGCAACTTGACTTAAAAGTTGAATCAAATTAACAATCAACCTAAAAAACAAAATGTCGCAAGAATTTACATCAAAGCATCTGTTAGCAAAAGAATATCAGTTGCCTATCATAGACAAGATATTTGAGGCTTGTCAATTACCATTTGACAAGAACCCGTATTTGGGCATAATTGGCGAAAGTCAGGCATTGCCCGGTTCACAAAAGGTCACCATCACCGGTATGGACGGTAATAGCATCGATCTGTATATCTGGCGGCCTACCGAACTGACCCGCAAAGGTCCACTGCCAATTTTGTATTTTATGCATGGCGGTGGCTATCTTGTGGGTGACGCCAACACTATGGCTACCAAGCCGGAGGTTCTTACCGACGGTTTGCAGGCAATTTTAGTCAGCGTCAACTATCGCTTGGCCACAGAGGCTCCTTTCCCGGCCGACCTGCATGACGCCTATTCAGGACTTGAATATATCCACGATCACGCTTCGGAGTATGGAGCAGACCCCAATCGCATTGTGATCTTAGGCGAAAGTGCTGGTGGTGGCCTGGCTGCTCGTCTTGCGCTCTACAATCGCGACCACGGCCGAGTGGCATTATGCGGTCAGGCTTTGACTTATCCTATGCTCGACAGCCGCACCGGCACTGACCGGGATCCGATGCCTGATCCTTATGCAGGCCAGCTGGTGTGGACTCCGGCTTACAATCGCCTCGGATGGGAAACCTTGTTAGGCGGTCAGAAATTGCCGGAAAGTGAACTGCCATATTACTCAGCGTCTCTCGCGACAGACTTGTCAAATCTGCCACCGGCATTTATTGCTGTCGGCACTCTTGACCTCTTCGGTATGTCATGCCTTGATTACACTGCGCGCTTGACGTGTGCGGGTGTGAACACCGAACTCCACACGATACCGGGCGTGTTCCACGGATTTGATCTATTGGTGCCTGACTCGCCTCAGACCAAGTTGTATAATCAGCTACGAATAGCTCAGATCAAACGAATGTTTGGAGAATAACTATCGATAGCATAAATTTGTAATATATTTTTATAACTACTAAAATTAAAAACTTATGAGCAATTACAGCAAAACACATGTAGCCGAAGGTGCGCCCCGCACAGAGCTTCATGACACACTCGCACTGACTGGTGCCGAGGTATCAGTCAACAATCTTCCTGCCGGAACAGTAATTCCTTTCTATCACAGCCACAAGCAGAACGAGGAAATCTATTTTATCGTATCAGGCAAAGGCTTTATGGAAATCGACGGAGAGAATGTGCCTCTCGAGGCCGGCGACTGGCTTCGCGTAGCTCCGGCTGCAAAGCGCAAACTCCACGCTGAGACCGACATGACCGAAGTCTGCATCCAGGTGAAGGAAGGCAGCCTTACAGAGTGGACCGCCAATGACGCCATCGTGTCATAAAACAATATACATAAGACCTTTTTTTACGGACTGCCCGGGCTCATCAGAGTCCGGGCAGTCTGTGTTTATTAATAGCACTAACAGGGGTATGACGTCTTGACGTTTATGTTAAACAAAGCTTCCGTTTTAGTCAATATGTAATAGCTTTTCGGCGGTGAGATGACTGAATTTCTCTTTGTCGGTATCAGACAGCGGAGCGTTCGCTACAAACGAGCGGGCATCCGTCATCGGCACATATGGCCAGTCGGCGGAGAAAACCAACTGATCTATTCCGAGTTTATTGACACAGAACCTGAGCGTATCCATATCATATACGCCGCTCGGCGAAATCCACACATGTCGCTTGTAAATATTTGTGATTGTGTCAGAAAGTCCGGTTACCTCCGGCTTAAACATCTGGTCAAGACGGGGCAGGAAATACGGCACCATCTCACCCCAATGCCCTGAAAGGACCTTTAGTGTCGGGTATTTCTCGAACACACCTGCGAGAATCATCCTGATCACCTGAATGCCTGCTTCATAGTGCCATCCATAGCCGTAGGCACTCAGAATTGTATCCAGCTGAGGATTCAATCCGGAATAATATGCGTTGCAGGCATCGACAGAAGTATAGTTTGGATGAATATAGACAGGAAGATCAAGCTCTGTCAGAGCCTCCCACATAGGATAGTACATAGGATCGTCAAGAAACACATTACCCGTCTGCGGACGTCCTGATATAAGCGTGCCGACAAAGCCGAGTTCATTTACAGTACGCTTTAATTCGTCAGCGGCTGCTTTAGGATTGTTCCACGGCAGAGTCGCAAATGCTCTGAAACGGTCGGGATATGCCTTTATGTTCTGATATAGGGCATCGTTGGCTTGCTTGGCCAAAGTCACTGCCTCGTCGCCTGTAAGCCACTGCGTAGGATTTGTGTATGACACCACTTCCATGTCTATGCCGGCTTTGTCAAGTTCGGCTATGCGCCTTTCCCCTAACTCAAAGAGGTCAGGTGTACTGGGTGCATCGGCAGGTGCCGGATGAAGAAACTGTTGTGCGTAGGGATACGCTTCCTGGATAGTCTTGGCAACGGCAGCTCCTATCGATTTGCTGACCATGTGCTCTTCTAATGCTATTATTTTCATTTTATAATATCATAAATTGTTTTCCTCAATTACAACAATAAAGGATTAGAAATTGTTGACATATCAACAATGTGTATTAAATTTGTAATGAAAATAATTTGAACATATAATTGCAATGAATCAGCCAGAATATGATCTATTAGGGGTTTATCTCGACTTTGCATTCAACTCACTGGTGGCTGAACTCAACCGTTCGCTGCACAGCCTGGGATTGCCGCTTAATCACGCCCAGTTTGTGATAATTCAGAAACTATTTATTAAGGATGGTCAAAGTCAAAGCGACATTGCTCGGAGCGTCGGAAAAGACCGCGCCGGCATAAGTCGCTCACTCAACACTTTGGAAGAAAATGGGTTTATCCGCCGCGAAGCAGTCTCCGGTTCAAAAAACGGTATATTTCTGACTGAGAAGGCTATCGAGAGTCGTGCCAAAATCGCTGAAGCTATAAATATGGCAACAAGTAAGGCCCGTGAAGGCATTAGCGATGATGAATACGAGCGCGGAATAAATTTCCTCAAAATGATTCACGCAAATCTTTAGGAGTGAGGCTATTTTTTGTCCTTGACTTGGCGTAGGTATTGCGATGGGGTCAAGCCGGTGTGCTTTTTGAACATGCGGCTGAGATGCTGGGGATATTCGAGGCCGATGTCGTAAGCTACTTCGGCTATCGTCTTGCCGGCGGCAAGACCGTTCTTGGCCTGAATGATAAGGAAATTGCGGATATGATTGCCCGCGGTTTCGCCGGTGGCGCGCTTGATCAGGTCGCCGAGATAGTTGGGTGACATACAGAGCTTTTTGGCCATAAATTGGATTGTCGGTATGCCGTGCTCAAACTGCAGTCCTTCGGCGTAGTAGTTTGTCAGCGTCTGCTGAAAACGCGCCAGCACATCGTTGTTCTCTAACTTTCTGGTGACAAACTGGCGGTTGTAAAACCGTTGGCAATATTTGAGCAACACGTTGATATAGCCGATGATAATGTCATTCTGCACGTTGTCTGGAGCTTCATCGATCTCACGTTGAATCGCCTTGAGCAGCGACACGATTATGTCGTGCTCCTCCTTGCTCATATGGAGTCCCTCGTTGATGTGATAGTCAAAGAATGAGTAATCGTGAATAAGCTTTTCGAGGCTTGTGCCGTGAAGCAGGTCAGGGTGAAACAGCAGCGCCCAGCCTGAGATAGAAATCGTCTCACCGTTATCCTCTTTGCCGCCGATCTGCCCCGGCGACACACACAGCAAGGTCGACTCCCTGTAATCATATTTGCCGCAACCATACTGGAGTTTTACCGAAGCGTCATCGCGTAGGAAGATCGCGTATACCCCATAATGATTCAAGCTCGAGCGAATCGGTGAGATCGTATTGTAATCAATGACGCTCACCAACCTGTGACGGTCCTGCTGACCGAGATAGGCGCTATAGTCGCCGGGCGAATTAACCTTGAGAATCTTGTTCATAACCCAAAGTTAGCAATAATAATATGATTTTTAACAGATATAAGTGAAAATGATACGCAAAGCGTTGTAATTGATACGTCAGACGGCTTGCAAAAATGTAAATTTGCCTAATTATTCAAATAAAACAGCAATTCTATGAAAAGACTCTGCATCCTTTCATTATTGATGACATTAACATTAAGCATTATGGCACAACAGAAAATCGTACAGACCGCGGGTCGCAATCAGTTAGGCGACTTTGCTCCCGAGTTTGCTCATCTCAATGACGACATCCTTTTCGGCGAAGTGTGGAGCCGCAATGATCTGCTTTCGTTGCGCGACCGTAGTCTTGTGACTATTACTTCGCTCATCTCGCAAGGCATCACCGACTCATCGCTGACGTTCCACCTTCAGGAAGCGAAAAAGAACGGTATCACGCGCACCGAGGCCGCTGAAATCATCACTCATATAGCTTTCTATGCCGGATGGCCTAAAGCTTGGGCAGCCTTCCGGCTGGCAAAAGACGTGTGGAGCGATGATATCAAGGGCGATGACGCCAAGGCCGAGTTCCAGAAACAGATGATCTTCCCTATAGGAGAGCCGAATGACGCTTATGCCCAATACTTTATCGGCCAGAGCTACCTTGCGCCTATCTCAACTGAGCAGGTCAAGATGTTCAACGTGACGTTTGAACCCGG
>CAYRFB010000106.1:0-6294 GCA_964423485.1 uncultured Bacteroides sp. | reverse complement strand
TGGCTGTGATCGTTCAATGGTTCAATCCGGTAGCCTGGATGATGCGCGACGAGCTTAAAGACATTCACGAGTTTCAGGCCGACGAGCTTGTCGTCTCATCGGGCTTCGACGCGCGTAAATATCAACTTATGCTCATTGGCAAGGTCGTTGGCCGCAAGGTTTGTTTCGTCGGAAACAATCTCAGCCACGGCAAGCTCAAGCGCCGCTTGGCGATGATGAATTCTCATCCGTCAAGCAAAGTCAAGCGTCTGCTGATATTAGCATTCATTCCCTTGGTTGCTGCTTTGGCCGTGTTTGCAAATAATCCCAAGTGCAAATTATTTTGTGGCCGAATAGTCGACACATATAATTATAAACCGATTGATAGCTCTAACTCGATTAAGATCGACAGTGACCGACCTGCGGTGGTCATTGATGGCGTGAATACAGACTGGGCGGATCTTGATGAGATAGATCCCTCAGAGATACAAAGCATAACGGTTGACAAGAGAACCGATACTAACGGCGTCATTTACGTGAAAACCAAATAACCTAAATTATGAAGAAAATAGCAATGATCGTTGCTGCGGTGATCAGTTTCACTGCAGTAGCCCAAGACATTACTGTCGTTAGCGCGACATCAATGCGTAAATCAGTGAATGTCAGCAACAAAAAGACTCAAAGTGACTCGATTGTCGAATTTGACCGCAAGACCAATATGCTTGTTTCCGAACCGTCATACGAGTGTATTTACAGCTATGTCATCAATAACTCATCAAAAGGCGAGGCCGTCAAGGAAGCGACGAGCTGCGTGCTTCAGATCGGTGACGGAGTAGGGCGCTTCAGCGATTACACCACCTATGCAGCTGATTCAGTCCGCCACATTATCAACTCTGATGACAGTGACATTATGGCGGCTGAAAAGCGCAATTGGCAAAACCCATATGCTTATGATGAAATCATTTATCAGAATCTTCCGGCCGGCAAGATGACCGTCTACGGCTCTATCACCCCAAACTTCTATGTCTATGAAGAGGATGCCGACACCACAGATTGGGAGATCGGCGAGGAGACCGACACGGTTTGCGGCTATGAGTGTATGGTTGCTGAGGGCAATTATGGCGGTCGCAGGTGGAGAGTGTGGTTTGCTCCTGAAATACCTGTGGCTATGGGCCCGTGGAAAATCGGGGGCCTCCCGGGACTCGTGATGAAAGCTGCCGACCGCGATAATGTCCATTCATTCGAAGCTATTGGTTTCCGCAAAGCCGATGTGCCTCTCTATCGCCCGAACTGGCCTGACGCTGTCAAGATCGACCGCAACAAGTTTATTAAGAACAAGACCGAGTTTGAGAACGCCTCTGATCCTATGAAACTCATCCCGATGGAATCTATAAAATCAGTGACAGTATCAAAGTCAGACAAAAACTCCAATGATGCAACCGTAATCTTCAACGGTGTGCCTTTGAGAAAAAGAGAAAACGGCTATGTGGCCCGCGAACTTGAATAAAATTGCGCGGACCGTGATGTTGGCAGTGTCGGTCGTTGCGGCCTTTGCCGCAACGGCTCAGACTGTCATCAGCGGTAAAGTCTATGACGATGACGGCGAGGCTGTCGAGAGTGCTATAGTCAAATTGCTCGACGGATCAAAAATGGTGGGCTATGCCATGAGCAAAGCCGACGGCGCATTTAGAGTTAAGACCACGAGCACAGCCGAGACGCTGACTCTGAGCGTTGAGCGTTTGTCTTATGCCAAATATGAGGAGACTATTGCTAATAAGACCTCTAATGTCGACATTATGCTTACGCCCAAGTCCAACGAGCTGCGCGAAGTCACCGTCAAGGCCCCGATGGTCTATGTCCGCGGCGACACTCTGACCTTCAGGCTCGAAGCCTTTAAAGGCAAGGGAGATATATCTCTAAAAGACGCGATGAGGAAAATCCCCGGCATCCAGATTGACGACAATGGCGCAATCTCTTATCAAGGTAAGCAAATCAAAAATTTCTATATCGAAGGGCTCGACCTCTTGGATGGAAAATACAATCTTGCCACTGACAATATCCCGGCCGACTATGTGGAGGCTGTACAAGTGCTTAACAATCATAAGGACTCAAAAATTGACAAAGACAAGTTTAGCGACGATGTCGCTATCAATATCAAACTCGAACCGTGGGCAAAATTCAAGCCGATGGGCACTTATGAAGCAGCAGCCGGTTGGGGCGATGACGCTCTTTATCGTCTCGGAGGCTCCTGCATGATGTTCAACAAGAACTTTCAGGCCCTGCTCACTGCCAAACTCAGCAACATCGAGGAGTTTGCCGAGGGTATGGTCAAAGTTCACGCACAACGGCTGACCGGAAACAATTCAAATCTTCTTGTGTCAACTCTCGGCCGGCTATCAGGCTCTGCTCCTCCCATATCGAGCAAGCGCTACCGCCAACCCAACGATAAACTCGTGTCTCTTAATATTCTAAACAAATTGCAAGATGACACACAACTGCGCACCCAGGCGTCATATGCTTACACGAAAGGGTCCTACAGTTATTCAACAGTCGAGCGATACTACGACGGCAACAGTCAGGTGGTGATTGACCAGTCACAAATGTCAGAGGCCCATGAACATAAGCCCGAATTGACAGTGGAATACCGCATTAATTCTGATAAGGTCGACCTGACCGAACGCTTTGCGGCAAAAGCAAGTTTTTTTGACGCGACTTTGCCGACTTGGCGATTGAATAATCTCATTTATCAAGATGAGACAATGAAGACCTTTAATGTCGGTAATATATTCAGCGCGCGATGGGTCAAAGGCAAATGGAATTGGTCTGCATATTCCAATTTCACATATTCAGGCGGTCCGGAAGGGCATATTGACATCAGCCGTGACTCAAATTCAGATCAGTCAATAGTGCAAAACGCGAGGACGTCAAACTTCTACGCCAAACACGGTTTCTCTGCGAGTTGCCATAAGTACACTTCCTATTTCAGCCTGCCGGTTGACCTGACCGTCAGCAGCGAGCATATCAAAACCCGGCTCAAACACGATGTAATTGGCCGAGCTGAAAACATCATTCGAGGCACAGACATTACCGTTGAGGCCTTGCCTCAATACAGCTACAATCATCCTCGTCAGGTCATCAACTTTACAGTGAGCGCCAACATCAAGGCTCAAATTTACAATTATCATAACAGTGGCAGCCAAACCGCTGCGCAGAAAGCGACAAAACTGACTGTAAATCCTTCGGCCTTTTGCACCTGGAATATTAATGCAAAATCATCGCTGGCGGCCAGATGCTCATATAATCACGGTGTAGGTGACATAATCGATATGCTGACAGCACCGATGGCAAGCAGCTATCTTGGTCTTAAAGCCCGTTCGGGCATAATATCCGAAAACAAAATTTTAAGCGGAACATTAGCTTATAAATTCCAGATGCCGATCGAAATGTTGTTTTTTAATGCGTCAGCCAATCATTCACTGACAGAGATGAATCTCCTTAGCGCTCAGTCAGTCGATAATGATATTATAGGCAGCTATACAGTCGACCGTCCGGCTCGCGGTGAGTCGACAGGGTTTAATGCATCAGTATCAAAGCAAGTGCAGGTGATCAAGACCAAATTTTCGCTCGCGGGTTTACTGAATTTTGGCCGACAGGAGACCTTTCAGAATGAAGAAATCATACCTTATAAGACCAAAAGCTTTTCAATTTCGCCATCTGTCAACACCGCGCCATTTGAATTTATGGAATTAGGCTACGCTATCACGTTTTCAAAAAATTTCACCCGTTTCACAAACGTGAAGAGGAGCTATGCGGTCCAGACCCATAACGGACGATTGAATTTTTTCTTTGCCAAAGGATTTAATGTCGGCGTCAGCAACGAAATGTCATGGCACGAACTTGCGCCCGGCGTGACAAAATATATCTCCCTCCTTGACGCCTCGGCAAGCTATACTCATAAATCCTGGCGATTTGGCGTGCAAATGAACAACTTCTTAAACTCACGCCATTACGCCTACACACTCTTCACAGGCCTCAACAACTTCAGCTACGACTACCACCTCCGCCCCCGCGAACTAATCCTAACTCTCACCTTCACGAGATAAATGGTTAGAAAAAAATATTATTGAATTTTTTACTGTAATTCCATCAAATCGAAGAACATCAGACTTGTATGGGGGTTCTCTTCTTTTTGAGTAAGTTTTACGAAACCATTTTTCTCATAAAAACTGATGGCTGAAAGATAAGCATCAACGGTAATAAAACGAAAAGCAGAGAAATTTGTGTTTGAATCCAAGATATCTTTAATTAGATTCATTAACATAGTCCCAATCTTTTTTCCTCGATAAGCAGTTGAGACTGCAAAACGACCAATTTTTATGGCTGGATAGCTACTAAACTTCTTTTCGTCAGGAAAACGTTTCTTTATCTTTTTCCATTGACTATTGTTTACCTCTTGTTTGCTTATTTTATCATTCAATAAGCAAAAGTAAGCCACAATATACTCATCTTCAATAAGTAAGAATGAATTAGCTATACGCTTCTCAAGAAAACCTTTAGCATCTTCTAAAAGAAAATTGTTCAGATCTTCGTCACCGCAATCAAAATGCGACAACACTGAGTCTAAAGAAAGCCTGATGAGCTCCATTAAATACAAATGGTTATATATTTCTTGGCTTCTTTTACAGCCTCTTTAAGCTTTCTCGTATTCTCAGCACGCTGAATGTCTGAAAGGCTCTCAACCTCACGCATACGTTGATCAAAGCGAACAGCGTCATCTCCTGTTAATATTGGGGTTTCAGCAATTGGTCTGGCCATAATATTTTGATTTAATTTAATGATTTACAAATATACAACAAAAATTCCACTCTTTAAGATTTTGTTGAAAAAAATTCTGAATATTTTTCTCATTACCACCGGCTGGATAGTCTCAACAAGAAAAGCTCGCCGGTGGGGGCGAGCTTTTCGACGGTAGTATCAGAATTGCTATTAGAGTAAAGAAATTGAACGTTCGACAAATGAGCTGAGCGCTTCGCCTTTGAGCAGACCGTTGCCAAGAAGGGCAAGGTCGATAAGTTGCTTAACAAGCGGCTGAGTCTTTGCGTAGTCGCTGATGATTTTAGTTTCGTTGTCGCGAGCCTCGCCAACTGTCTTCTCGAGATCTTTTACTTTCTGATCGTCTTCGGCTGACAGAGCAGCGCCCTTGGCCGCGTCACGGATCTTATTGATTTCGGCATTATCGGCCTCAATCTTATCAGCAAGAGGCTTAACCTGATCATCGAGAGCAGCTGACGCAGCCTCTTTGATCTTCACGATAAGCGGATGCTCAGTATTTACTACAAGGCTGTAACTGTCAGGTAACTCGCCATAGAAGCTCATACCGGGCTGAAGTGCGGCCATGTCTTTCATACGACGCATATACTCGTTCTGAGTGATTACGATAGGCTGTGACTTGTCAGACAATGCCTCAAACGACACAAGGAACTGGGACTTGTCGACCTCTGGTGTCTGAGATTTGAAGACCGTGGTAAGGATGTTGCGCTGAAGAGCCGAGAGGTCAACGTCTTTACGGCCATCCTTACGGATGAGGTTGTCGATCACATCAGAGTCGACGCGCACAAAGGTTGTCTTGTCAAGCTTGCTTTCGAGCAAACCAACGAAATGGCTGTCAAGCTGGCCATCCATAAGCAGAACGTCATAACCGCGATCTGTTGCAGCCTTGATATAGTTGAACTGAGCAACAGGATCGGTGGTATAGAGATAGACGATGTTGCCGTCTTTGTCAGTCTGTGATGCCTCAACGAGGGTCTTGTATTCGTCAAGAGTGAAGTAACGGCCTTCGGTATCTTTGAGAAGGACAAACTTCATGGCAGCGTCACGGAATTTTTCGTCGGTGAGCATGCCATATTCGATAAATATCTTGATGTCGTCCCACTTCTTTTCAAACTCAGCCCGGTCTGCCTTGAAAATGTCTTCGAGGCGCGAAGCAACCTTCTTGGTGATATAAGTCGATATCTTCTTAACGGCGGTATCGCTCTGCAGATAGCTACGCGAAACGTTAAGAGGGATATCAGGCGAGTCAATCACACCCTGAAGGAGCATCATAAATTCAGGCACTACGCCTTCGACCGAATCAGTTACAAAAACCTGGTTGCTATAGAGCTGAATACGATTTTTAGTAATCTCAAAATTATTCTTAATCTTGGGGAAGAAAAGAATACCGGTGAGAGTGAAGGGATAATCAACGTTAAGGTGAATCCAGCACAGGGGATCTTCCTGACCGGGATAGAGTTCGTGATAGAAATCGAGATAATCTTT
>CAYRFB010000105.1:0-6385 GCA_964423485.1 uncultured Bacteroides sp. | reverse complement strand
GTAATATTTAAAACCGCTCCGGCTAAAAAATAAGCCACTCCTTACGAAAGAAAATCATTAGAAATGTAAAACGGGGCATGGCCGAAAGCCGGCTATGCCCCGTTGGTATATCCAATCTCGGAGGGGGGAATTACTCAAATTCGATGAGGACGGCGTCGGTGCCGACGATCTGGTCTACGTCGACAAAGACGCGCTTGATGACTTCGTCTTTTTCGGCCTCGACGTCATTCTCCATCTTCATTGCTTCGTAGACAAGGAGGATGTCGCCTTTCTTGACTTTGTCGCCGGGCTTGACGTTGACTTCGATGATGCGGCCACCCATGGGAGCGACGAGGGTCTCGCCGGTGATGGGTTCCTGAGGTACGGCAGGGGCAGCGGGAGCCGCTTCGGCCTGCTTCTTGGCCTCTTCGGCTTGCTTTGCATCAAACTCTTCGGTGCGACGGCGACGGAGGAAGCCGTTGGCGACGCTGGGGAGGAGTTCGAGCAAGAGTTCTTCCTCGCGGTTAGAAGCGAGCTTGACGCCGCCGAGATCCTCGAGCACGGGATTTTCAGGACGTTTGTAAGACGATGTGTCGTAGGGCTTCTCTGTAGCATCGCCGGTGATCTTCTCGCGGAAGGCGGGGTCGATGGCTACGGGAGTGTGGCCGTACTCACCCTTGACGAGTGAGATAAACTGATTTGACTTGGTGGTGTAGTCGGCGTTGCCTTTGCGGCGGTCGAGAGCGACCGACACGGCCTGGCTGCCGACAATCTGGCTGGTCGGAGTCACGAGGGGCACCAGACCTGCGTCGCGGCGCACCATGGGGATGAGGCGCATGGCGTCGTCGAGGAGATCCTCTGCGTGGAGGGCCTTGAGCTGAGCGACCATATTAGAGTACATACCGCCGGGCACCTCGGCTTCCTTGACGAGTTCGTTGGGTTTGGGGAATCCGAAATACTGCTCGATGGCGTGGCAGGCGTCGAGGAGTGTTGCCTCGTCAGAAGACTTGGCCGCAGCGATGGCGCGGTCGAGCTGAGCCTCGACTTCGGCGGGGAGCTTATCATTGAGGGGATCAAACTCGCGGGGGAGCTGACCGAGGTCAAAGTCTTTGAGCGACTGGCGGGCTCCGAGGAGGTGTTTGCGGATCTCGCCAACGGCCTTCATATCTACGTCGATCTCAACGCCGAGCTTCTGAGTGAAGAGGTAGACGAGCTCGATGGCCGGGGCAGCCGAACCGCCGCCAAACCACCAGATATTGGTGTCGAGGATATCGACGCCGTTGATGATCGCCATCACGGATGATGCAAGGCCGTAGCCTGGGGTGCAGTGAGTGTGGAAGTCGACGGGCACTTTGACATTGGCTTTGAGCTTAGAGATGATCGAAGCCGCACGGAGGGGGTTGACAAGACCGGCCATATCTTTGAGAGTGATGATCTTGGCTCCGAGGGCCTCCATCTGCTTAGCCTTCTCTACGAAATATTCGTCGGTAAAGATCTTTTCGGGCTCGGCGGGTTTCTTACCGAAGAGGCGGCCGAAGAAGCCGACCTGCTCGGGCTCGGTCTTGGGGTCGACGGTGTAGCAGACTGCGCCGTCGGCGATGCCGCCGAGCTCATTGATGAGGCGGATCGACTCTTTGACGTTGTCGATATCGTTGAGCGCATCAAAAATACGCATCACGTTGAGGCCATTGGCTATGGCCTCTTTATAGAAACCTTCGAGCACATAGTCGGGGTAAGGCACATAGCCGAAAAGGTTACGGCCGCGTGAAAGGGCCGACAGGAGTGACTTGCCCTTCATTGCCTTTGAGCAAGCGCGCAGACGATCCCAGGGCGACTGGTCGAGATAGCGCATCACAGAGTCAGGGATGGCGCCACCCCAAACCTCCATAATGTAGAAGCCGGCATTTTCGTAATACGGGAGTAATTTATCGATCTCGCTCTGGCTCAGACGAGTCGCAAACAGCGACTGCTGACCGTCACGGAGCGTAAGATCGCGAATCTTCAATTTCTTTTTTTCCATAAGATTCTCTCTTCAGTGTTTATGTCCATAAAAATTAAGGCTCAAAGTTACGACTTTTTCCTATGAATTACGGAAAAATTTCCACATTGTTTATGCCTCGTTAAAATATTTTAAGTTTATGGGATTACATCTTTATCGACGCGAATCACTAACTTTGTAAAAAACAAAACGAAGATGTTCAATTTTTTCAATAAGCCCAAAGCACCGGCCGAGTTGCCGTTTAAAACCGATATTCACTGCCATGTCATCCCCGGAGTCGATGACGGATCGCCTGACGTAGAGACCTCGGTCGGCCTGATCGAGCGCATGCAGTCATGGGGGATCGATAGCATCATAGCGAGTCCTCACGTGACTAAAGACACGTTTGAAAACACTCCCGCCATACTCGATGAGGCTATGGCCCGGCTCCAGACGGCGCTTGACAGCAAGGGCAACCCGATCAAGCTGTCGCATCACGCTGAGTACAGGCTCGATGATTTCTCGATGTCCTACTTCAAGAGCGGCGAGGTTATGACTATGCCCGGTGACTATATAATGATCGAGAATCCGTTTGTGGCCGAAGCTTGGTTTATCGACCAGTGCATCTTTGATCTGCAGGTCAAGGGGATGATACCGGTGCTTGCCCACCCCGAGCGCTACAGTTACTATTTCAAGAACCGGTCGCGCTATCATCAGCTTCACGCCGGGGGTGCAAAATTTCAGATCAACCTTCTCAGCCTCGCCGGGGCCTACGGCAAGGAGCAGCGCGAAGTGGCCGAGATGCTGATGGCCGACAATCTTGTCGACTTTGTCGGCACCGATCTCCACAACGGCCGCCACGCTGACATCATCGACGACTACCTGAAAACAAAGCAAGCCCACAACCATGCGGACTTGCTTAGAGGTAAATTGATTAATGATCGTCTTTGAATGATCAGCGTCTTGACTCCTTGACGGTCTTGACTGATCCGTCAGCATAGGTGATGCGGCGGATCACGATGCCTTTAGCCGAAGGAGACACTTTCACACCGGTCAAATCATAGTATTCCTCAGAAGCTATGGGATTGACGGTCAGAGCCTCTGCGGCTGTAGTCTTCTTGTCATACCATAAGATCTCGCTTGCCCCGCGCTCGTCGCCAACAGTATAATAGGTCTGGATGCCGATCTTAGTGAAATCGTTGGTCGCAACATCAATAATATGGCGCTGGTAATTTTCTGACGAAGAATTCTTGATGAAGAATGATTCATAAGAATACGGGAACTCGCTCATAGGTGTCATCAGACCCATATAGTCCTCGGGAAGGAATACGTAGGGCTCAGTGTCATTGTCAAGGAATATGCTGTATGTCATACGAGCAGGATCGATGAACTCGCCTTCAGTATCAAAGTAGGGAAGAAGAGCTATAAATGTGACTGATCCAAAATAATTATACCAGGAGTCATCAAAGCTAACGAAAACAGGTGTCTCGGGAGTTGCGGGCACGGGATCAAAGAATGTGAGTTTCGGTGCCGGGAAATACAAACATACATACGAGAACCCTTGAGTTGAGATGAGCCAGTCTTCAGTTGTCATTGTTTTACCGTCGTCAGAAATTTTAAACACTGCAGGAGTATCTTCAATGGTAAACTGACCAGTCTCCATATTTAAGGTTGTTGTATAGAAATAGTTGAAATATCCGCGTAAATCTACGCCCAACAATTGGCCGGCGGGAATAGTTATGACATTGTCTTCAAGCGTTCCGGTTATCCAACGGGGATTTGTAATAAATGATTCATCATCTACCAGACCCTGGAAATAATAAGTGTCGCCGTCTTTAGCAACCTTCATGACTTCATTACGAGTGGTCATATCAACCTCATACTCAACCTCGCGGCGGAATTCCATCACTTCGGCTCCCGCAGGAGGCTCGTTAGCATCAAACGTCCAGGGATTAAGGATGAAATTATCCATGATGGTCTTTTCGAAAGCATAATCATCTTCAGGATAAAGGAGCTCCAGACCGATGGCCTCATCAGGATTGGTGTCTTTAATCGTGCCGTCAGACTCGATAGTCCACACAACCGGATTGTTGTCATAATCGAATGACCACTTGCCTTCATCATTTTTAACGACGCGTCTGACGATGCCTTGTGCATAGCCCTGATCCTTGTAAATGAAACCGGTGGGAATGATGATCTGGTTATCGACGACGTCACACTTCACATATTTCTCGAGGAAGTCACCAACCGAAAGAAGATTGTAAATATAAGCATTATCTCCGTCATAACTGATTCGGTAGCACACCTCATCAATTTCTTGCATATTATTCATCGACGAGAACATGCTTGCGATACTGAACCGCGTGTTGTAATACTTTTCGGTGCCGGGTGCAGAATCGTAGATTGGAGAACCTTCACTCTCCCCCTGAGCCAAACAGGGAAGTGATGCGACTGCCAAGAGCAGTAAAGAAGTAAAATAGTATTTCATATCAGAATAAAATTTTAATTTGGTCCCAAAGTTACACTTACTATGCTTATCCGCCCAAATTTTGGGGCATTCAATATATCCTATTTTAGAAAACAGATGCTTTTTTCTTAAAAAAACATAGTTGGATTATTGGATTTTTATAATTAATTTTGGGCCATGAACCGTTTCTTATTGCTTTTCCTTTATTTGGTCTGCATAATAATACCCGCCCAAGCGACAGATGATCTGCAGCTATCAGAGATTGTGGAGCAACAGCGCCGCGCCATTTTGGACAACCGGCATGACGACGCCGTCAGCTATGGCCGTCTTGCCCTCGATCGCTACAAGTCAGGCGAGATCGACACGCTGATCGTGAAAGCCCTTGACTTCGGAGGCAACTCGGCCATTATCACTCGGCAGTATATCCAGGCTCTTGAATTCTATATCGCGGCAGTGCAGCTGGGCGAGCAGCAGGGATATGAGAAGTCAGTGGCGTTAGGCCTTAACGATATCGGCAATATCTATGAAACATTTGGCGATTATGAAAGGGCGCGCGATTATTTCGAGCGCAGCTATGCCGTGTCACGAAAAGGGAACTATCACTACCTGTTAGCATCATCGCTTTTAAATCTTGTCAATATCAACTCCCTGCTTGGCGAGGTTGAGCAGGCCAAACGCTATCACTCGATGCTGTTAGGCGAATCACTCCGCACCAACGCCGAAACTATGTACTGGCAGACATTGGCCCGTTCGTCAATAGCCCAGGCCGAGGGAGATTACAGCAAGGCGATCCAACTATGCCGCAAAGCCGCCGAGGTGGCAAAAAGCAACGGTCTCAGTGACGATCTTTCAATACTCGCAGGCGACAGGATCGGGAAAGCATATCTTGGCCTTGAGATGATGGACTCGGTATATGCGATTTGTAATTCGATCATCCAAACGCCTGACGCACTCGAGCTCTATCCCGACATATTGGCAAATTCATACAGCAGGCTTGCTGATGTCTATGCCACGCGAGGAGAGACCGACAGTGTGTTGAAATACAGATTTCTTGCAGTTCAGATCAACGACTCGATTTTCAATCGCAGAGAGTTTAATGCGGCATGCGACCGTTTGTACAAATATGAGAATGAGAAGGTGCGCGATGAGATGTTTGAGCTCAACGGCCGCATCGGGGCCCAGAGCCGATGGATCATTTCGATAACCGTTGCGCTGATAGTCGCGATCGCTTTTCTGCTGCTTATCTACCACAACAATCGCAGACTTACAAAGGCCAACAAAATGCTGTTATCCAAGAACAGCGAGCTCGAGCGCCAGGAAGCCGTATCGAGGCAACTGCGCGAACGCTTGGCTGAAATGTATGAATCTGAATCTCAAGTCACACCTGAGCCCGAACCCGCTCTTGACGATAAAAGTCAGGAATCTGAAAAACCGGCATCAAAACAGCCGCTGCTGTCAGAGCGCCAGACCGTTGTGCTGCTGCGCGACATAGAGCGAGTAATGAAAAACGAGGCTCTGATCACAAAGCCAAACTTCAGCATCGTCGAGTTGGCTCAACTCGTTAAGTCAAATACGACCTACGTCTCGGCTGCGATCAACAGCACTTACGGTAAAAACTTTAAGACCTATCTCAATGAGCACCGCATACGCATTGCAGCCGCTCAACTGTTGAAAAATGGCAATCTGACAAT
The DNA here is from genome assembly GCA_964423485.1 of uncultured Bacteroides sp. GTDB lineage: Bacteria > Bacteroidota > Bacteroidia > Bacteroidales > Muribaculaceae > CAG-873. Next base: position 270 of record CAYRFB010000105.1, on the reverse strand, counting down.
CTCGGCAATCGCTGAGAGCGTCGGCTTCAAGTCATCAGGCAACTTTGTGACAGCATTCAAGCGCGTTATGGGCGTAAATCCATCGGTCTACAGACGGTTAGAGGGAATGAAGAATGAAGAGTGATGAACGAGGAATCGTTTTTTACCACCACTCCTGCTGGCCGTTTTCATCTATCATAAAAATGCGTTCGTCCTTACCTTTAGTTAGGTCGCGCAGCAGGAGGAGGGCGCCGGAGGGGATGTTGTCGTAGGTGACTGACATTGTCTCGG
>CAYRFB010000104.1:0-6419 GCA_964423485.1 uncultured Bacteroides sp. | reverse complement strand
AGATGAAGCTCGCCGACAAGGGCGACGACGAGGCAATGATCATCGACCACGACTTTGTGCGCGCCCTCGAGTATGGCATGCCCCCGACTTCAGGTATGGGCATGGGCATCGACCGCCTCGCTATGCTGATGACCGGCCAGTCGACCATTCAGGAGGTGCTCTTCTTCCCCCAGATGCGCCCCGAGAAGGTCGAGCGCCGCGATAAGCCCGAGGCTTACGAAGCCGTCGGCGTTGCCGCCGAGTGGGTGGCGCCGCTCCAGAAAGCCGGTGTGCTCACCGTCGAGGCTCTCGCAGCAGTGGCCTCTCCCGGCAAGCTCCATCAGGAACTTTGCGGCCTCAACAAGAAATTCAAACTCGAGCTCAAAAATCCGACCGTCGACGATGTGACAGCCTGGATCGAGTCAGCCAAGTCAGCCGAGAAATAAGCCGTCATGGACTCTCCCGCCCAACAGCCTCATTTCCCGGGCAATATAGCAGTCATCGGCGGTGGCACATGGGCCACCGCCCTGGCTAAGCTGCTTCTGGTCAACAGCGACACCATCTCGTGGTATCTCCACCGTCAGGACCGCATCGACGAGTTCATCGCCAACGGCCGCAACCCGGCCTACCTGACCGACGTGGAGTTTGACGTGTCGCGCATCCGTTTTTCGACCAGTCTCGACGACGTCTGCAGCAGCTGCGACACCCTGCTGCTTGTCACACCGTCGCCCTACTTCAAGGACGAAATGGACAAGATCAGCGTCGACATCGCTGACAAATATATCGTCTCGGCGGTCAAAGGCATCGTGCCCGGCGAAAACGAACTCATCACTGACTATATGCAGCATCGCTTCGGCGTCAAAGACAGCCACTGCCTCGTGATAGCCGGACCCTGCCACGCCGAAGAGGTCGCCATGGCCCGTCCGTCTTACCTGACCATCGGTTGCCGCGACATCGACCGGGCGGCTGTCTTTGCGCAGTCATTGTCGGGCAAGAACACCCACACCATCACCTCGACCGACGTCGACGGCATCGAGTATGCCGCCGTGCTCAAAAACGTCTACGCGATAGCCTCAGGCATCATCCACGGCACAAAGATGGGCGACAACTTCCTCGCCATGCTGATGTCAAACGCCATCCGCGAGATGGCTGCCTTTGTCAACACCGTCGTGCCCGCCCGCCGCGACATCTGCGACTCGGTCTATCTCGGCGACCTCCTGGTGACAGCCTATTCGCGCTTCTCGCGCAACCACTACTTCGGGTCGATGATCGGCAGGGGATATTCGGTCAAGGCCGCCAAGATGGAGATGCAGCAGACCGCCGAAGGCTATTACGCGGCAAAGTGCATCCACGACATCAACGAGCGCTACGATGTGGCGATGCCCATCCTCAACGGTGTCTATGACATACTCTACCGCGGCGTCAAGCCGCAGACTGCGATCGACCGCATGTCGCAATACTTTGACTGAAATTCAAGACAATATCATACTTAAAAATATTTCAAAATGAAGCAAATCGAACTCAGCATCAAAAATGCACTCGGAGCTACCTCGCTTAGCGACATCGAAGCCCTTAAGCCCGAAGCTCAGAAAAGCCTCGCCAAACTCACCGACGGCAGCGGCCTCGGCAATGACTTCCTCGGTTGGGTAAAGCTACCATCCGAAACTCCCGCATCGCTTCTCGATGATATCAACGCAACTGCGGCATCGCTGCGCGAGAACTGCGACACCGTCGTTGTGATCGGCATCGGCGGCAGCTATCTCGGCGCCAAAGCCGTCATCGAAGCCCTCTCTGACTCATTTGCGGCATATCGCCACGACGCCACTCCCCATGTGCTCTTCGCCGGACAGAACATCGGCGAAGACTATCTCTACGAACTCTCTGACTATCTCAAAAACAAGAAGTTTGGCATAATCGTAATCTCAAAATCAGGCACCACCACTGAGCCCGCAATCGCTTTCCGCCTGCTCAAAGAGCAGCTCGAGCAGCAGCTCGGTCGCGAAGAGGCCGCCAAGCGCATCGTTGCCATCACCGACGAAAAGCGCGGCGCTCTCCGCAGCCTCGCCACTCAGGAAGGCTACAAGACCTTTGTCATCGCCGACAACGTCGGCGGCCGCTTCTCAGTGCTGACCCCCGTAGGCCTGCTCCCCATCGCCGTGGCCGGATTTGACATCCACGCCCTCATCGATGGCGCCGCAGCCTTCGAGCAGGCCACCCTCACCGGCGCCAACGATATGGCCGCGTTCTACGCTCAGACCCGCAACGCTCTCTACCGTGCCGGCAAGAAGACCGAGATCCTCGTCAACTACAACCCCAAGCTCCACTACTTCGGCGAGTGGTGGAAACAGCTCTACGGCGAGAGCGAAGGCAAGGACCACAAAGGCATCTTCCCCGCCGCTGTCGACAACTCGACCGACCTTCACTCTATGGGTCAGTGGATTCAGGACGGCGAGCGCACCATCTTTGAGACCGTCCTCTCGGTCGTTGACCAGAAACACGAGCTACGCATCGGCCACGACGATGCTAACCTCGACGGCCTTAACTACATTGCCGGCAAGCGCGTCGACGAAGTCAACAAGATGGCCGAGCTCGGCACTGTCATCGCTCACGTCGACGGCGGTGTGCCCAACCTCCACATCACCATCCCCGCCCTAACCGAGCTCTATCTCGGCCAGCTCATCTACTTCTTTGAGGCTGCCTGCGGCATCAGTGGCTACATCCTCGATGTCAACCCCTTCAACCAGCCCGGCGTAGAGGCTTACAAGAAAAATATGTTTGCCCTGCTCGAGAAGCCCGGCTACGAAGCCGAGACAGAAGCCATCAAGAAGCGCATCTGATCGTCGCGCCTCGACAGACTTAACAAGGAGCGGTGTCAGCCAACGACATCGCTCCTTTCACACACCTCCGCCTCTCGCCTCGCAGTTTATTAGTGATTTTGTGATAAAATTATGGCTAAGGTAAAAGAAAAAGTAATCGGTTTTGTGTGGCAACACATCCTGCTGTTGCTGTCTATGTTTTTTATGACGCTCGGCGTGGCGCTGTGCGTGAGATCCAATCTCGGCAGCGGCGTCATATCGTCAATCCCTATGTCGTTTACCCTCGCCGGAGAGGCAGGATTGGCTCCCGCATGGACCATCGGCGGCTATACCAACATCATGAACGTCATCCTCGTCGCCGCCCAGATGCTGATACTCCGCCGTCGCTTCGAGCCCATACAGCTCTTTCAGCTCGTGGTGGGCTTCATCTTCGGCGCTCTGCTCGACATCAATATGTGGCTCACGTCGGTCTTCGCTTACGACACGCTGTGGAGCCAGATAGCAGCCCAGCTCATCGGCGCCACCGTGCTCGGCTGCGCCGTGGCCATTGAGATACGTTGCGGCTCGGTGACGATGCCCGGCGAGGGCATCCAGGTGGCTCTTTCACGCGTCACGGGCAAGCCCTTCCCCATCATAAAAATCATTGTCGACACCACGCTGGTCGTCTTGGCCGTGATCTCAGGCTACGCATTCTTTGGCTCGTGGCCCTGGACCGTCGTCGGCCCGGGCACGCTCTTCGCAATGTTCTACGTCGGTTATGTAGTGAGGCTCGTCAATCCTCACCTCGGCTGGTTTGACCGCCTGCTCAATTACCGTCCCGGCTTCCGCCGCTACATCTACGGCCTCGCCCGCTTCATCTATCCCAAGCGTGAAGGCTAAACAAAAAACAACTAACGCATTAAGGCGCACAAAAAAAGCTTGGACCCCTGCAAAAGGATCCAAGCTTTTTAAGTTTTGACTCTATGTTAATTACTTAACGATGTTAAGAGTGTAGAAGTCGGGAGCTGCGGGAGTCTCAAGATCAGCGTTGAGCATGATGATAGTTGAGTCTGTAGCGTTGAGGAAGCAGATGTCAGCATCCTGAGTTGAAGGAGTGAGCTTGAGATAGCTGAAATCACCCTTTTCAACAGTTTCGAAAGTGCCTTCTGACTTAACGCTGAGGATTTCGTTGATGCCTGCGTTAGCAGTAGTGTCAAGAGCGAAGTAAGTTTCGATCATGTCATATTTGCCATCGTTGAGCTGAAGAGTGTACCATACGCCGTCGCAGTCAGCAGCGGGAAGAACGCCTGTGTAAGCAGCCTTAACTGTAGTTGCGGGCACTTCTGCATTTTCTTCAGTAACTTCAGCCTTTTTGCCTGAGCAAGCTACCATGCTAACGAGAGCAACGGCAGCGGTAAGAGTAAAAAATAACTTTTTCATAACGTGTTACGTTTTATTAGAATAAAAAATTTGAATAGATATTTTCGTTTCTATGTGCTTGCGAAATATTTCGGCGCAAAGGTACAACTTTTTTTCTTAAAAAAGCATATTAATCACATAATTGTGTAAAATTTCTTCAATTATCCCCACAATCTACCCATCTGACCGCCAAACTTCAGCGATCCTGCTAATCTTGAGGCAGTACCCTACCGGGTCTGGGGGCGCTTGTACGGTCGTCACGTCACCTCCACCAACCTCGTAGAGGTCGACCAGCCGCATAGCGGCTAAAGAATAGTAGCCACACGCAAGCGCCGCGTGGCGGCGCGCAGCTTGTGGTTAGCGGTGGCATCCACACATTTCCTTGGCCGCATAGCGGTCAAAGAGTTAGGCTGCTAACTCGGCCGCTGCCTCGCGACCCTCCCGGGAGGGTCGCGAGGCAGTAGCGGGGGCGTGGAGCGTAGCGACACCCCACGTTGGCAGTTATATAATTGAGAAACCTGCAACGCAGGTTGCGAGATGATCCGCGCCGAATTTGGCAACCATCGTTGATGATTTTTCTCGCGACGCCGCTAACGCGGGTCTTTGGCGGCTGCCCCAGCGCTCATCGAGGGCGAGCATTGCGCTAACGCGCTTGCTGATGGTAAGCGTAGCCCACGTCTATTTTTTATCTCTCTGGTTCTCTGGTTCTCTGGTTCTCTGGTTTTTTGGTCTGAATTTGGGTTGGGTCGTTGCAAGCAACGACCGTACACGAGGCCGTACAATGAGACCCTACAAGAGACCGTACACGTGACCGAACAAGGGGACGGACAAGGGTGGCGGTTAGAAGGCGTAGCTCAGGCCGATGGCGGGGATGATGGCGCGGGTTTTGTAGTCGGCGGTGAAGGTGGCGTCGGCCGGGAGGCCGAGCATCGGGTAGCTCTTGGCGATGAAGTCTTCATAATGTCCGGTGGCGCCGTTGACGCGAGTGCCGTTGATATACATGAACGATGCGTCGATCGACAGTCCGACCACGGGGCGGAACGACAAGCCTACCGAGGGTTCGATCTTGGTGGCGCCGGGTGTCTCGGGGTTGTAGTGGAGTTTGTTGCAGGGCGATGTGTCGACCATCAGGCCAGCGCGCACGTCAAAGCGCCGGGTCAGCGCATACTGGGCTCCGATGTGATAGGTCCAGGCATTGCTGTAGTCTTTGGTGAGATGCTGGTCAAACTGTGGGAGGCCGTCGAAGGCGATGTCGAGTTGCTTGTAGCTGCGCCAGCCGTTGAGCTGAGCGTCAAACGCAACGATGAGTTTGTCGATGGGCTTGTATGAGAGGCCGAAGGTCAGAACGTAGGGGCAAGGCATTGAGGCCGAGAAGTTTGTGGCGCTGATGTCGTCGAGCGTCGAGCCGAGCAGGCCTTTGGCCACCTCGTTGCCATAATTGACCTGGGCGTTGCCCTTGGCCACTTTCATCTCCATCTTTGAGCGGAACGATGCGCCAAAGGTGAGGTTGGGCAGGATGTCATACATCGCTCCGACGTTGTAGCCGACGGCGAGATCTGACGAACCGTTGAGCACCACGGCCGCGGGCGTAGTCGTAAACTCGTGATATGCAGCCTGGGGCATCTGTCCGGCCATTATCATCAGCTTTTGCAAGGCGTTGAGCGAGCCCATCGACACCAGACCCTTGTGGAGGTCGACCGAGCCCCAGGCGATCATGATACCGGCGCCGATCGAGAGTTTTGGGGTGATGCGCCACGACACCGTCGGCTGAACCGTATAGACCTTAAGGTCGACCGACTGGTTAAGGATGGCTCCCGGCCAGTTGTCGCCCCAGTTGATCGAGCTGCCATAAGGGGTGTAGAGCGACAGGCCGGCGTAGAGGTTGTCGTAGATGCGGAATGCCGCCGAAACGTTCATCGGCGTGCTGACCTTGTTGCTTGTCGTGTATTCGCTGCCGTCGTAGTAAGCGTGGGCCGTGGCCTTGATCGCGCTCGTGCCGGCCGAGATCTCGACTGTCTTGTCAGAAAAGACGACAGCTGCGGGATTAAAAATATTGCTTTCTGCGCCAAGTTTCATCGCCACGCCGACGTGACCCATGCCTGTCTGACGGGCGCTGAATGTGTTGACCTGATAACCCTCTGCTGAAGATGTAATTGCGGCCATCAATGCTACTGCCGCCGTTAATAATTTTCTCATTAAATACGATAGTTGAAATTAAATTACGCC
>CAYRFB010000103.1:0-6538 GCA_964423485.1 uncultured Bacteroides sp. | reverse complement strand
CTCGTGCATTTCTCTTACGGCATGGTCGAGCTGCCCGAGGGCAAGATGAAGAGCCGCGAGGGTACAGTCGTTGACGCCGACGACCTGATGGCTGAAATGGTCACCGGGGCCCGCGAGGTTGCAGAGGCAGCCGGCAAGACTGACGGCCTCGACGAAGCCCAGAAGGCCGAGATCGCCGAGATCGTCGGCATGGGCGCGTTGAAATACTTCCTGCTTAAGGTTGACCCACGCAAGAATATGACTTTCAACCCTAAGGAGTCAATCGACTTCAATGGCAATACGGGGCCCTTTATCCAGTATACTTACGCCCGCATCAAGTCAGTGCTCCGTCGCGCTGCTGAGCAGGGTCTGAACATAGGCGACTATGCCGACGTTATGCCTAATGAAAAGGAGATCTCGCTGATCCAGCGCCTTGCGTCATATCCGTCAGTGGTGCAGGAGGCAGGCCGCAGCTATTCGCCGGCCCTGATCGCCAACTACATCTATGATCTGGCCAAGGAGTACAACCAGTTCTATCACGACTGCCCGCTGTTGCGCGAGGAGGATGCCGCCGTGCGCTCGCTGCGCCTTCAGCTTTCGGCAGTGACGGCCGAAGTCATCGCCTCGGGCATGGCACTGTTGGGCATCAAGGTTCCTGAAAGAATGTAATTATTAACTCTCAAATCTTTATAAAATTATGTTTGACAACAATTCTTATCGTCAGCCGGCTTATGGCTACGACTCAACATCACTGGCCTCTAAGGTGTCGTCGGTGATGAAACGCGTCTACTTCAAGATGACGCTCGGACTGCTGGTGTCGGCATTCATAGCAATGTGGTGCTCTGACAGTCAGGCTTACTGGACTTTCATGCAGGGTCACAGCTGGGCCGTGTGGGCTCTCCTTATTGTAGAAATCGGGCTTGTGATCGCCATCTCAGGCGCTATTAACCGTCTGTCGTCGGCAGCGGCTACTGGGCTATTCTATCTGTTTGCAGCCGTCAACGGTCTGGCCTTGGCGCCGATATTTATAGTCTACACGAGCCATAGCATCGCTGTAACATTCTTTGTCACTGCCGGAACATTTGCGGCCATGAGCATCTATGGCTACTTCACGTCTAACGACTTGTCGAAGATGGGCTCGATACTCTTTATGGCGCTTATCGGTCTTTTGATCGCATCGGTGGTCAACTTCTTCCTCCACAGTGAGACGATGATGTGGATCATCACCTATGCGGGTGTGCTCATCTTTGTGGGTCTCACTGCCTGGGACACTCAGCAGATCAAGAATATGGCCCTTCAGATGGAAGGCGCTTCGACCGGCAAACTCGCTACTCTGGGCGCTCTCACCCTCTATCTCGATTTCATCAACCTCTTCCTCTATCTGCTTCGCATTTTCGGAAACCGCGACTAATCAAGCGTGAGTTTCTTAAGCCGATATAAACACGATTACGCTGCGCTGCTCCGACTGGGATTGCCGATCCTCGTCGGGCAGCTCGGTATGATTGTGCTCGGCTTTGCCGACAATATCATGGTCGGCCGATATTCGACGCTCGCTCTGGCGTCAGCGTCGTTTGTCAACAATGTCTTTAACGTGGCAATTTTTTGCTGTATAGGCTTCACCTACGGCATCACGCCGATAGTTGGAGCCCTTTTTACGCAGAAGCGTCACGGTGACATCGGCGCCACGGTGCGCAACGCGTTGGTGCTCAACCTTGTCTTTGCGCTTCTGATAATGGGTGTGATGACGGCTATCTATCTAAATGTCGACCGTCTCGGTCAACCCGAGGAACTGCTGCCGCTCATCAGACCTTATTTCTTGATCTACCTTGCGGCGATGCTGCCGCTGGCCGTGTTTAATGTCCTGGCGCAATGGAGCTATGGCATCAACGACACCAAGCTACCGATGTGGATCATCCTTGGCTCTAATGCGATCAATATCCTTGGCAACTATCTGCTGATATTCGGCCACTGGGGTTTTCCCGAACTCGGACTTGTAGGTGCTGGTTTGAGCACGCTGTTTTCGAGGGTGCTCGGCGTTGTTGTGTTCATATTATGGATTGTCTATCGAAAGACATACCGCCCTTATCGCCAAGGATTTGTGAATGCTCGCGTGACGGCCGGATCACTGCGTAAGATTTGGAACATCAGCATACCTATCTCAATGCAGATGACCTTCGAGTCGGGGTCGTTTACGGCTGCCGCCGTCATGACGGGATGGATCAGCGCCATCGACTTAGCGGCATTTCAGATCATCGTGATCATAGGCACCTTAGGTTTCTGTATCTATTACAGCATAGGCGCTGCAGTGACGATACTTGTGGCCAACGAGGCCGGGCAGTCAGACCCCAAGGCTATGAGGCGTGTGGCTTGGGCCGGATATCACGTGTTGCTGACAATGATGTGCATATCGTCGGCAATATTCATATTTTTCGGGGATGCGCTGATGGGCTGCTTCACCGAAGACCCGGCCGTTCTCGCCGTAACATCGACACTGATTTTGCCGCTGGTGATTTATCAGGCAGGCGATGCGACGCAGATCAATTTTGCCGGCGCGCTGCGCGGCACATCCCATGTGATGCCTATGTTGTGGATAGCGTTTGTGAGCTATGTAATGCTTGGCATTCCAGCCACCTATCTGCTCGGGTTCCCGCTCGGCATGGGCATATTCGGCATCATTCTCAGCTTCTCGCTGAGCCTTTTTGTCGCCGCGGCGCTCTTCCTCTACTTCTTCCTGAGAGCGACGCGAAGCAATAAACCGTTATTAAGCAACTAAATACGAAATACTTATGTGGAAATATTTGATTATCAGCGTAATGATAAGCCTTACTGCTTGCTCTGGCAGTAAAGGCAGCGCTGACAAAGGTGTGGCCGGAGATGCAGCCACCGAAACCTGTGCGACGCAAAGCATAGCGGGCCAATGGTTTATAGAAAATATTGTCGAAAACGACTCATCATATGTGCGCCCGGCAGAAATAGAAACCGGAGTGACTGCATATATTGACTTTAACGATGATGGCAGCTTCGGCATAGTCACCAACTGCAACCACCTCGGCGGCGAATACTCACAGACCTATGACACAATATCGTTGACAAATGTTTTAGCCACCGAAATGGCTTGCGACAATATGGAGGTCGAGGATATGCTTAAGAAGATCCTGCCTCTGGTCAACACTGTTGATTTCATCAATGACTCGGTAGCCCGTCTGAATACCGACAGCGACCCATCATATATTGTTCTGAAAAAGAAACGTATCCAAATGAAATGAATACGACTTTTCTGATTATCGGGTGTTGCAATATAGCGATTGGCTGTGGGTCATTCAGAAAGAACGGCATCAAAGGTAATCTGATCGGTTACATTAACGTCCTGCTCGGCATAACACTAATAATCCTCAGCTTCACAACCTTTAGGCCCAGCGAATGAAGCTGAGGAAATATTTTGGCCCGCAATAAGTCACTTTCTTACGAGCATGCCTGAGGCTACGGTCTCGGCGGTTTTGTCGCCTTTGGTAGCACGAATGATCTCAATGGCGAAGGGTAATGTGGTGCCGGGACCTTCGGATGTAATCAGCTTGGGTTCGATTACGACCGTCTGCTCGACGTATTGGCCGCCATTAGAATTAATTGCGTCGCCGAGGCCGGGATAACAAGTGGCTTTTTTGCCCTTAAGCACACCAAGCGGAGCGAGTACCACCGCCGGAGCAGCGCAAATCGAGGCAATGCGGCCGCCTTTCTGATAATGAGCCAAGATTTTGGCCTTCACATCGTCGTTGGCATAGAGGTTCTGTGCTCCGGGATCGCCACCGGGAATGATCAACCAATCGGCTTTGTCAGTGTTAACGTCAGAAATAAGCGAATCGGCCACAAGTGTTTGGCCGGTTGCACCTTTGATTTGAAGATTGTCGGACACGGCTACTGTTACCACCGGGATATCGGCGCGACGGAGCGCGTCGACTGTTGCTGTTGCTTCAACCTCCTCGACGCCTGGCGCGAGGAAGATGTATGATGTCTGTGCTGTCATAAACATAGTTCCGAAAATTGCAGAGAGTGCTGAAACTGCACCTCTTAATATTGAATTTGACATATCTGTAAATTTTATTTTCATTAAAAGAACTATTCAGACAGCAAAAAGTTCAAAATTATTAAAATTAATGCTAAAAGCTTGCATTTGTAGAGTAATATGCATTATATTTGCAATACAAAAAACATTATAGTATGTCACAAGCAACAATATCAATCAGAGTTGATCAAGCGCTTAAATCAAGGTTTGACTCTCTATGTGAGGACTTTGGTCTGAGCACAACCGCAGCATTCAATATTTTTATGAAAGCCGTAGTCAGAGAGAAGAGGATACCGTTTGAGATCCGTGCTGAAAATTATGATCCCGTCCGTAAAAACGCCATTAATGCCTTTGAGTCCATGAGACAGTCGCTGGCAGATGAAGGGATGAATGAAATGAGTTTGGATGAAATCAATGCTGAGATAAAGGCTGTCCGTGATGAAAGAAGAAAGAAAAATCTTCGCAGTAATTGACACTAATGTTTTAGTCTCAGCTCTATTTTCAGGAAATAGTTCGTCGAATCCAGCATTGGTAATAAGAGCTGTCATCAACGGCAGTATCATTCCTGTATATAATGATGAAATTATTGAAGAATACAGAGAGGTGCTTTCTCGCGATAAGTTCAAATTCAAGCCTATTCATATCGAAAATCTTATTGCCTTGTTTACGGAGCTGGGAATCAAAACTAAAAGGGGATTGGCAGGCGACGAGGTGTTTCCTGATGGTGATGATATTGTTTTCTACGAAGTGGCAATCAGCGTCGAGGATTCCTATTTAGTCACAGGCAATATTAGACACTTCCCGAAAAAATCTTTTGTCGTGACTCCAGCCCAGATGGTTGAGATCTTGAGAGAGTCAGGACTGTAAGATGTAAAGGATTGTCAATCTGAAACCTTCTTCTTTCGGGCGAGTTTTTGGGTGAGATAGCGGCGGACGGGTTCATCGTAATACTTCAGGAAGAGCCATGCGAGGACTATTACTGTCACGATGATGGCTGCGGCGACCGGCCACACGCGGTCAAAGCCGTAGCCGTTTTTCCACGCCCAGGCATACATCAGATACATAAATGGGTAATGGATGATATAGACCGGGTAAGAGATGGCGCCAAGGAATTCGCAAGTGCGGGCTGAGTGGCGATCTGTCGTGTGACCTGAAGCACCGAGATAAACAATGCAAGGAAATAAGATCAGTGTGCAAACGAGGTCAAAGACGGCATTGGCAATCATCGGTTTTTCGGGACCACCGATATAGGGTACTGCCAGGATGACGACAATGAGAGCGGTGCAGATCCAGAAGGCACCGCGGATCTTGACAGGCTTGAAGTCGCGCGACAGGAGCAGACCCAGTGAGAATGAGAACGTCATGCGGGCGAGACCCATCCAGAAGCCGCCGTTGGCAGCCGTCCAGCCCAAGCCGAGATGATAGTCGCCCGAGCCATTGCAGAGCGCCACGGCGGCGAGGATGGCGGCTGAAGCGAAGACAAACACTCGCAGCCAGCGTGTGGAGAGGCGGTGGAGGAAGAGGGCGTAGAAGATGCTTCCAACGTATTCGAAGAAGAGCGACCAGGAGGGTCCGTTGAGGGGGAACATTTCGCCGTTGCCGCGCACTTCTGGGGCTGTGCCGGGAAGAGCCGGGAGCATAAGGAGACCCAAAAGGAATGAGAGGATGACAGCGCCGGTGCTGACAGAGGTGCCGTCCCAGTGCTCGCAGCCTTGAATAATAAATGATATCACACCCAAGATGACCGCAACGACAACCATCGGATGCAAACGGATGATGCGCCGCATCAGGAAGCCGCCCTCGGTGAGTCCGCGCTTCCAGCGGCCGTCGTAAGCGTAGCCGATCACAAAGCCCGAGAGGACAAAAAAGAAGTCGACGGCAAGGTAGCCGTGGTTGATCCATTGGTCACGGACCGAAGTGGCAAAACATTCGCCGACGTGATAGAAGATTACCATCAGCGCAGCGACTCCGCGGAGTCCGTCGAGAAGCTGATAACGCGGTTTGGCATTGATTGATGAGCCTGTTGTCATAATGATTTGAAAATTTGACGCAAAGATAGCTGACAGCTCGCTCAAAAAAATTGTCCTATATCAAAAAATTACTGATCCGGCTCAGGGTTGATGGTGTCACGCCGAGATATGAGGCGATGTAGCCGCGCTGAGCCCGTCGGCAAACGTCGGGAAACTGGCGGGCAAACTCCTCATAGCGCTCCTTGGCCGGGAGGGTGAGGCGCTCTTTGTGGGAGCGGTGGAGGCGACGGTATTCGTACTGGTGGATGGCGCCCCACCAGACTGCCAACTCAAGATCGGTCGTGACAAGCTCGCGAAGCATTGATGCCGGGATGCGGTAGGCGTCGACATCCTCGATTGCCTCGACATACTCCTCGCTGAGTCGGCCATAGTAGATCTCGTCCATACTGAAGACCAAGGCGCCTTCTGTTGAAAAAGAAGTGGTGATCTCTTCGCCGTCGACCATCCAATATGAGCGCGTCATGCCCTT
>CAYRFB010000102.1:0-6572 GCA_964423485.1 uncultured Bacteroides sp. | reverse complement strand
GTTTCAATCTTAGTTTGATCGGATCATCATTGATATGCTTGTCAACCCACTCCCAGAATTCATCGTCACAGACCTTCATAGACTGTTCGTTTTTCTTTTAAAACTAAAAATCTTGGAGTCGCAATGATTGTGACCCCAAGATTCTTAATGGTTCAAATATATCGTGTTATTATTTGCCGTTGATTGCAGCAACACCGGGAAGCACTTTGCCTTCGATCGCCTCGAGAAGAGCGCCACCACCGGTTGATACATAAGAAACTTCGTCAGCTACGCCAAACTTGTTTACACAAGCTACAGAGTCACCGCCGCCTACGAGTGAGAACGCTCCTTCTTTAGTTGCTTCAACAACTGCATCAGCGATAGCGCGGCTGCCTGCAGTGAAGTTGTCAAACTCAAATACACCTGCAGGTCCGTTCCAGAGGATAGTCTTAGAACCCTTGATTGTGTCAGCAAAGAGTTTGCGGGTCTCAGGACCTGCATCGAGACCTTCCCAACCGTCGGGAATTTCCATTACAGAGCAAACCATAGTGTTAGCGTCGTTGCTGAACGCGTCAGCAGCAACACAGTCAGTGCCGAGCACGAGGTTCACGCCCTTTTCCTGAGCTTTACGGATGATGTCGAGAGCGAGGTCGAGCTTATCGTTTTCGCAGATTGAATTGACGACGTTACCGCCCTTTGCCTTAGCAAAAGTGTAAGTCATGCCGCCGCAGAGAATGAGGTTGTCAACCTTGTCCATAAGGTTCTCGATGATACCGATTTTGGTTGACACCTTAGATCCGCCCATAATAGCGGTGAACGGACGCTTGATGTTGCTGAGGATATTGTCGACAGCCTTAACTTCTTTCTCCATCAGGTAGCCGAGCATCTTGTGGTCGTCATCAAAGTAGTCAGCAACTACGGCTGTAGAAGCGTGACGACGGTGAGCGGTGCCGAAGGCATCGTTTACATACACGTCAGCATAGCTTGCAAGCTTCTTTGCGAAATCTTTCTGACGCTCCTTCATTTCTTTCTTGGCTGCGTCGTAAGCGGGATCTTCTTTGTCGATGCCCACGGGCTTGCCTTCTTCTTCGGGATGGAAACGGAGGTTTTCGAGCAAGAGGACCTGACCGGGCTTCAATGCTTCAGCGGCTGCTGTTGCATCAGCTGCGTCAGCAGCAAACTCAACCTCTGTGCCGAGAGCCTTTGCCACTGCGTCCTTGATCTGAGCGAGCGACATTTTGGGGTTCACTTTGCCTTTGGGTTTACCCATGTGTGACATAATGATGAGCGATCCGCCGTCTTTAAGGATTTTTTTGAGGGTAGGGAGAGCGCCGCGGATACGGGTATCGTCAGTGATGTTGCCGTTTTCATCCAGGGGCACATTGAAGTCAACGCGAACAATGGCTTTCTTGCCGTCGAAGTTAAAATTGTCGATTGTCATTTCGTTGTGAAATTAGAGAGTTATGTTAATCAGTTATTTGTCTTTTGATATGCAAAGATAATCAATTATTGTGAGACTCCAACAGTCAGCGCATTAAATGATGTTATGTTGAGTCAACAATTCTTTCATCTGCGCCGCCAATTTTGCTGCTTCGCGGCCGGCCGCTTCGGCAAAGTCTTCGCCTTTCGATGCGTAGATGATGCCTCGCGAGCTGTTGACGATAAGTCCGCATTCATCTATAATGCCATATTTTACCACCTCTTCGAGGCTGCCACCCTGCGCTCCGACGCCTGGGACAAGTAGGAAGCTTCTCGGAGCCACGGCTCTGATGTCCTTGAACATTTCGCCGCGGGTCGCGCCGACTACATACATCATATTGACGGGCGAGCCCCAGTGACTCGATTTTTTGATCACGTCCTCAAACACTCTGTGACCGTTCTTATCCTCGATCATCTGGAAATCTTTGCTACCGGGATTTGAGGTCAATGCCAAGAGTATCACCCACTTCCCTTCATATCCGAGGAAGGGTGTCACGCTGTCCTCGCCCATATAGGGAGCCACCGTCAGAGCGTCGACATCAAGATGCTCAAAGAAACTGCGCGCATAGAGTCCGGCTGTATTGCCTATATCGCCGCGCTTGGCGTCAGCGATGATAAATTGATCAGGATAGTTCTCGCGCAGATATTTCACGGTCTTTTCGAGCGAAATCCACCCGGCAGCGCCTGCGCTTTCATAGAACGCTAAGTTTGGCTTGTATGCGATAGTGTAGGGCGCAGTAGCGTCGATTATGGCCTTGTTGAATTCGAAGATCGGATCCTCAGTGTCCAGCAAATGTTCGGGGATTTTTTTGAGGTCAGTGTCAAGTCCGACACAAAGAAAACTGCCCTTCCGGCAAATGTTTTCAAAAAGCTCTGTACGTTTCATATGTTGTTTTGGGGTTTGATATATCTTACAATTCTGCGGCTTTGAGTTTTTCGGCGTTTTCGGCGATGATCAGATGGTCGATTACGTCTTGGATGTCTCCGTCGACAAAGGACTGAAGATTATAGATCGTATAGTTGATGCGGTGATCGGTGATGCGACCCTGGGGATAGTTATAGGTGCGGATCTTTGCCGAGCGGTCGCCTGTCGAAACCATCGTCTTACGGCGCGAAGCTATGTCATCGACATACTTCTGATGCTCTTTGTCATAGATGAAGGTACGCAGGCGGCTAAGAGCGCGCTCCTTGTTCTTGGGTTGGTCACGCGTTTCAGTACACTCTATAAGTATTTCCTCTGTCTCGCCGGTGTTGGGATTTTTCCACATATATCGGAGTCTCACTCCCGACTCCACTTTATTGACGTTCTGTCCGCCGGCGCCTCCGCTTCGGAATGTGTCCCATTTGATCTCGCCTTCATTGATCTCGACATCAAAGGGCTCAGCTTCAGGGAGCACAGCTACAGTGGCTGCCGAAGTGTGTACACGCCCTTGTGTCTCAGTTGCAGGTACTCGCTGCACGCGGTGGACGCCGCTCTCATATTTGAGAGTACCATACACACCGTCGCCCGTCACCGACAGCACGACTTCCTTAAATCCACCCGCAGCGCCTTCACTCGCTGATGTTATCGCAACATTCCAACCGCGGCTTTCGCAATATTTCATATACATTTTGCAGAGGTCACCGGCAAAGATGGCAGCTTCATCGCCACCTGTACCGCCACGGATCTCAAGTATTGCATTTTTTCCGTCTTCGGGATCGGCGGGGATAAGCAGCAGCTTGATTTCCTCTTCTAACTTCGGAAGCTGTTCTGTTGCCGAGTCCAGCTGCTCGCGCGCCATTTCGCGCATCTCGGGATCGTTTTCAGAGGCGAGCAGCTCGTGGGCCTCGTCGATATTGCCGAGCAATTCGCGATACGACCGCGTCGCTGCGGTCAGCTTTTCAAGTTCCTTATATTCTTTAGTGAGACGCACATAGCGCTTCATATCGGCTATCACCGAAGGGTCGGTAATCAGGGTGCTTATTTCTTCGAATCGAGCTTCGATGCCGTCGAGTCGTGACAAAAGTGATGAATCGGCCATAGACGTTGGTTCAATTTTTTGCGAAGTTACAAAAAATCGCTGACATCAATTAGCATTACGGGCAATTTCTGCCCGCACAAGTTTCAGCTATTTCGTAAACAATGCCGCAGTGGGCACAAGGTAAAAATCGGCTCGTCGGTTTTTTGCGCGTTTAAGCACAGAGTCATTGCTTACCAACGGATCATCGTGGCCCAGTCCGTATGGTACGATCACAAGCTCGACGCCTTGGAGATGCTCAGTGAGATAGTCGTCAATGGCGTTGGCCCGGGCTCCGGTCAAAGCGTCGGCATATTGCTGCTCGCCGGTGTCATCAGAGTGAACGGCAATGAGCAGCTTGAATTTACCGCTTATTTCATCAGGAAACTTCAGCTTGGCGAGAAGTTCGGCTCCCTGCTTAGAAAGATCTGATGCATTAGCGCGAAAGAGCTTGTCGCAAGTAATGCTGAAAGTCAGCGCTTCGCCCTGACGGATACGCGTGGCCTTGAACCCGACTTTCTCAAGTGTCTGTTTCAGACGGTCGATGCTTTCTTTAACTTGCGCCTGCCTTTTTGCAGGCACAGTCGGAGTGTTGATGTTATTTTCGAGATCAAGCTCAAAAGGATCGGTTTCTGGTTCAGGCTGGGCAGCAAAAAGCGCAGAGCACCCGGCTAAAACACCGGCAGCAATGATCATTGAAGTTCGTTTAAGGAGAAAGTTCATAAGAGGGAGTTAAAGTAATGATTGTTCGTATTCGAGCTCGGCTTTTACCATTTCAGCAATCTGTGACGGAGCGATTCCTGAATCGCTCAATGCATCAGTGACATAGCTTATGATGGCCGCCTCATCAGTCTCAGAGTCATCCTCATTTTCATCAAAGTCAAGATCTAACTCACCGCTCTGATCATAGTAATCAAAGATAGCGTCTATCACGTCAAGCACCTCTTCATCGCCAATATTCTTGTCAGTAACCTTGGCCTGAATGAAGCGGATCGCCTCATTTTCATCAAACATTTTCATAAGTCGAGCAGTCCTTCTGGTAGATTGATCGTTATGGTTTTCTTCTCGGGCTCAATGCCTTCGATTAGCTCATCGGCGATAGGCACATACTGCGTCTTCCCGTTGCGGTCTTCGACGATGAGCAAGCAGTTGGCGGTAGAGTCGTCATAGCCCGTTATAGTTCCGATCTCAGTGTCATCCTGGTCAAGCAGGGCGAAGCCGACAAGATCAGACATATAAAAGCCTCCGTCCTCATCGATGACACTGCTGTCGATCTCGCCGATATCACTGCGCAACGCGTTTATATCCTTGTTGCATAGCGACGCGGCGAGTTTTTCGTCCGTAATGCCGTCAATCGTAAGCAGCACGGCCTCACTGCCTCTTGCCCTGAACGAGTCGATGAAAAACGGAACGTAAATACCCTCGATATCAAGCACAATGCACCTCAGCGCCGCAATGTCGATGTCGCTGTCGATTGTAGCAGAGATTTCACCATTGATGCCATGGGGCTTGATCGTCCTGCCTACGGGATAGATTTCGCTTGCAGTGATCATTTTTTCTTTTTCTTTTTGCCGGTGGGGACAGGCGGAAGCACAAATTCGTGAAGCGAAACCTTTTCTGGGTCAAGCACAATAGCGCCCTGCGACAACACTCTAAGATCCTTAAACACCTTTGCGTCATCAACACCGTCTGGATTGACGGCGAGCAAAAGTTTCTTCATGTGATTGGCAAGCAGGATCACCAGTGCATCGCGCTCTTCGCCCGGCTCCATTTGAGCCGCGGTGGCGATTGTGCGCTGCAGCAGCAGGCCGTAGTGACGGTGATCGAGCTCGCCCTGTTCGTAGGGCAATAACTGAGGGCGGTCATCGAGTGAATTTTTGTTGACCAGTTCAAATGGCAGGTCAACGTCGAGCGCAAAGTCGCTCATTATCGCCAAATGGTCCCACAACTTGCGTCGGTAAGCGTCGGCGTGACCCTGAATGGGGAAGAGCAACTCCATAGTTTTGACGATTGTAGCTGCACATCGTGTGCGCTCATTCCTGTCTTCAATCGTTAGGCAGTGGTCAACCATTCGCTGGATATTTCTGCCATACTCAGGAAGCACGAGTTTCTTTAGGTGAGTTGTATATGTAAGCATGACTGTCTTGCTGATCATTATTTATATGTCAAAGTTACTCCAAAATTTCTTAATGACAAAATCATTCGCCTGTCAAGCAAAAAAATCGTCACTCGTTTCTGCTTTTTCCAATAAATAATTATAAATTTGCTGCAAATTTAACCATTTGGAAATTAACTATTATGAAGAAGTGTCCTTATTGTCAGGAGTACATCCAGGATGATGCGATCAAGTGTCGATTCTGCGGCAGTGCATTGACACCTCCCGGTCCTGTCCCTCCGCCATACGGTGAGAATTACGAGCAGCAGTATTATCAGCGAAACAACGCTTTTGACAGCGATCCGCGTTCAGGCAAGAGTCGCGGCGTGGCTGCGCTTTTGGCGATATTTCTTGGCGCATTAGGCGTCCAGTATTTCTATCTCGGCAAGATTACCGGCGGCTTGCTAACGATCTTGATTACAGTCCTCACTTGTGGCATCTGGGAAATCATCACACTGATTCAGGGCATCATTATGCTAACAATGGACAATCGCACTTTCATTCAAAAATACGTGACCACTCAGTCATCGTTCCCATTGTTCTGATTGAAATCATCTCATAAAACAACTAACGCCCGGCGGGACAGGTCCTTGCCGGGCGTTAAATTTTTTATGGGCTTCGCTATGATTACATGTTCATGCCGCCGTCGACCTGGATGACCTGGCCGGTGACATAGCTTGACATATCTGAAGCGAGGAAAGTTGCAACATTGGCGATATCCTCAACCTGACCACCGCGACGCAGGGGGATCTTCTTAGTCCACTCTGCACGCACGTCTTCAGGCAGAGCAGCGGTCATGGCTGTCTCGATAAAGCCGGGAGCGATAGCGTTGGCGCGGATGCCGCGTGAACCAACTTCCTGAGCGATACTCTTGGCGAGAGCGATAAGGCCTGCCTTTGAAGCGGCATAGTTTGACTGGCCGGCATTGCCATGGACACCTACGACCGATGCCATATTGATGA
>CAYRFB010000101.1:0-6591 GCA_964423485.1 uncultured Bacteroides sp. | reverse complement strand
TTGCGCCTATCTCAACTGAGCAGGTCAAGATGTTCAACGTGACGTTTGAACCCGGGTGCCGCAACAACTGGCATATCCACCGTGCGACGAAAGGCGGCGGCCAGATGCTGGTCGGAGTTGCCGGAAGAGGTTGGTATCAGGAAGAGGGAAAGCCTGCCGTAGAGATACTGCCAGGCACCGTAATCCATATTCCAGCCAACGTAAAGCATTGGCATGGAGCGGCTGCCGACAGCTGGTTTGCTCATCTCGCCTTTGAACTCGACGGAGAAAACACGTCAAACGAGTGGCTCGAACCCGTCAATGACGAGCAATACGGCAAACTGAAGTAATCACCCGATCATTTCGGATTGAGCGAACTGTAGGCCAAATAAGTGAAGCTGTGAGCTCCCGCGACATCGTGGTGGAAAGGCTGTCATTTGTCACTAATTAATTGTCATTCGTCACCAAAGGTTAAACTTTTGGTGGCGTTTTTATCTTATTATTTAGTGATATAAAAATTTGAAAGAAGATATGAAATTGCGAAAAATAAGTTTGACGGCTCTTTTATCGTTTGCATTGGTTTGCGCTTTTTCTGCGGTAGCGACCTCATGCTCAGGACGTGGCACAACATCAGAAAAGCGATCGGCTGATGCGAGATTTGAACGCGCTGAAAAGAAAGGCAGCAAGGTCGGTGGCCCGCAGCTCGGCGCACCCGGCGGCGGACCTGTGATTGACAAAACAGGCGACTCGGTGCTACAGGCTATGATCAAGAAAGAAGTGCCTGAGTTCAGGCAGTTGGAATATCGAGATGCTGAAACGGACAAGACGATGAAATATAATCTGTTTACGCCCAAGAATATTGATGAGTCAAAACAGTATCCATTGGTGCTGTTTATGGCCGATGCAAGCACTCCGGGCACTGACCCGACTCGCCCGCTGACGCAGGGTTACGGTGCATTGGTCTGGGCAAGCGAAGAGTCTCAGGCTGAGAATCCGTGCTATGTGCTTGTGCCGCAATATTCGGGCGTCGCCGTCAATGACGCATACGAGCATACCGACGAAGTTGACATGGTCATACGACTGCTCAAAAATATTGTTGCCAACAATAATGTAGACTCAAACCGTTTGTACACCACAGGCCAGTCGATGGGGGGAATGATTTCGATGTATTACAACATCACTTACCCCGATGTGTTTGCAGCCTCGATATTTGTTGATTGCCATTGGGACACAAATAAGTTTGACGAGCTTGTCAAACATAAATTCACCTATATCACCGCCGGAAAAGAAGGCAGCTCGTTTGGCAACATCAAGGCCGTCGAGGACGCTGCTGACACGGAGGGCATCAAATATGAATATGCGACTTGGAGCGCCAAGCTTCCGCAGGCCGAGCAAGACTCGCTTGCCGAGGTAATGCTTTCAGACGGAGCTCCGATCAATATCATCAACTTCACGCCCAAGTCAGTTTTGCCCGATGACGGCAAAGGCAGCGAGCACATGTATTCGTTTGATTACGCATATAAGTTGACTCCGGTAAGAGAATGGCTTTTCCAACAGAAAAAATAGTACGTTTTAAGATTTTACGGTAATTATATGGCCTGTCTGCGCCTGTAGGAAACCAAAGCCAGGATGAATATCACCACTGCACACACGAGCATGGCTGTCATCGTGGAGCGGACGATATTACCGATGCCGACGATTGGCGAAACTATGCCACCGAAAAGGAAACCCATCGAACCGAAAATCGCCGAAGCGCTGCCGATATAGTCGCGGCCCTCTGACATTGCAAGTGTGGTCGCGGCCGTAAAGAGATATCCGACACCCGTGAGAACCACGAGGGTGGAGATCTCGTAGATGACAAATGTGTCGTGGACAGAGTTGATGATCATCTGAGATAAGCAGGTAACAATGAGCAGTACGGCGCCTACCATAGCCGCTTTCTTGCTGCTCTTGATCTTGACCGACAGGCCTGATCCGATGCCGATAAACACAGAGTTAATGGCAAAACAGATCGAAAACACCAGCGGCGAGTAGCCGTAATGGTTCTGGATGATAAACGATGCCGACGATATGTAGGCAAAAAGGATGGCACACCCGAAGGCATACATAAGCACATAGACAAGGTAATAGGGCAGCCTAAATAATTTCCAGATTGAGGCAAAGGTCTTGAGCACGCTGCCTTTGGCCCGCTTTTCGGTGGGATGTGATTCGCGGAAGGCGATGCACATCAACAGGATTATCACGCCGATGCCGAGGAGGACCATAAAGATGCCTTCCCATCCCGTGACGGTTGAGACAAGGCCTCCAGCCACAGGCGACACCACCGGAGCGATGCCGTTGATGGCTCCGATAATTGCCAGTATTTTAGCGAGCTCGCGGCCGGAATAATAGTCTGTAGCGATAGAGCGTGACAGCACAATGCCACCGGCGCCGCCTATGCCCTGGAACAGACGACAGACGTTAAACCACTGCATTGTCGGGGAAAACAATATCACAACGGTCGAGACGATAAACAGTATCATTGATGTTATCAGCACTGATTTGCGGCCATACTTGTCGCTGAGCGGACCGAAAAAGAGCTGTCCGACGGCGAGACCGATAAGGCTCATCGTCAAGCCTAACTGAGCTGTCGAGGTGGAGCAGTGGAAGATCTCAGCCATGCCCGGGAGCACTGGCAAGTACATATCAGTGACAAACGGCCCAAACGCCGACAACATACCTAAAAACACTAATAGGAATATCAAATACCTTTTGCCAAAAGCGGGCTTTGTTTCATTCATGCCATATAATTGTTAATTATCAAAAAATCATTGTCGAGTGTTGATTTAGTGTTCTTTAATGTCTGAGAGATACTCAGCGCGGTAAGCGGTCGGCGACAGACCGGTATGTTTCTTGAAAAATTTGCAAAACGACGCCGTCTCCGAAAAATTGAGCTCAGAAGATATTTCCTGAACCGATTTCGCCGAGGTCTTTAACTCTTCGCAGCCATGCTGGAGCAACTCGTCGCGGATGACAGCATAAGGGGTTTTGCCGAGCCGGTCCTTGACCACTCTTGAGAGATGTTTAGCCGTGATGCACAGTCGAAGCGCATAGAAGTCGACATTGTGCTCTGACCGATAATGCTGCCACACTAACTTGAGAAAACTTCTGAGCATTGCGTCCTGGCGGCTTTCGATCCTCTCAGCCTCTTTTAAGGCCTTCTTCTTGTGCTGGTCAAGATTGCCGGCCTCAAGCATAAAGCTGCGGAAATAGGTCTGACACAACTCTATGCGATAATAATTAGAAAAATCGCCGAGAGCCTGGGCGAGCATAGCGAGATGTCGCTCTAATCTTTCAGTTTCGGGAGGCTCGAGAGGCAGCATCGGTATTTTGCGCCGCTCCTTGAATGACTCGGAATCTGACGGTTTCAGACCGTTGAGCGATTCGTTTGTGAATATATAATTTGGCAGCAGACACCAGGCTCTGACATCGTCGCTAAACTTCAAAATCTGGATCCTATCCCTGACATACAAATCGACCAACACATTTTTATTTAGATCCATTCGGTCGCAACCCATCTTTATGGTTATTGAACCGTCAGTGACGAGGAAAAAGACGCGACACTCCTGGATTGACTGGCCCAAAAGATGATCGAAGAGCTCAGGCGTAATAAGCAGGACCCTGGATGGAATAGAATTTTCGGCCGGGAATACCGAGATTAGTTCAGCTTGAGTCATGAAAATTGAAATCTTGACGCAAAGATAAAACAAAATACGCAGTTTGGAATATAAATTAAGCTTAAAACAAGCTGAAATGGGTGCTCTATGCGCATTTTGGACAACTTTCGATTGCTTATGAATAATGGACGGACAATCGTTTGAACCTATATTTGCACAAATTTTTTCTCAATCTTATGTCAGAAGGCGCGCATGTCAAGCAAGGACAGGTGTTTTTCGTTATCGATCAGGTGCCACCGATGCTGCTGGTCACCTTTGTCGAGAATTGTTTTAAGCACGGTGTGTCGCCCGTTGAAAAAAGTGACATTTAGGGATCGACAACTGCTGCAAGCGCCTTGAACTGCTCTATCCCGGGAGGCATAAAGTTGATATCGAAAACAATGGTATAGTATATAAGGTAAAACTCTGTATTGACTTATTAAAATGATCAAGTGTGTTGCTATAGATGACGAACCGATTGCCCTCAGCATCATCCGTGAGTACTGCAATCGCTATGGTGAAATTGAGCTGACGTGTTTCACTTCGCCGGTGGCCGGTATGGCCTTCATCGAGAAGGTCAATCCCGACATCGTCTTCCTCGACATAGAAATGAATTCTCACAACGGCATTGCTTTGGCCAAAGAACTGCCGGCCGGAGTATGTCTGATCTTCACCACGGCATACGCCAATTATGCCCTGGATGGTTTTAACGTCGATGCAGTTGATTTCCTTCATAAGCCGATCTTCTATCCCCGCTTCGAAAAGGCCATAGCCAAGGCTAAAAGACTGATCGCGCCTTCTGAGCACGACACTTCGGCCGGATCGATCACGCTGAAAGCCAATCATAAGAATGTTGTTGTCGCCCTCCAGGACATCATCGTCGTAGAGGCGATGGAGAATTATGTTAAAATGTATCGACGCAATCTCCCAACAATTGTGTCGCAGATCACGATGAAAGAGATCGAGTCAATGCTGCCAGAGGGGCAATTCGTCAGGATTCACAGATCGTTTATCATCGCAGTGCCTTACATCGAGAAATTCTCTAACCGTAAAGTCTATCTGCGTCATTATCCTCATCCCGTACCGGCCGGCCGGAAATATATCTCAGCCTATAACAATTTAAGAGCGTACATCTGTAAGTGATTGAGCAGAGTCTGTAGAGGCGATCAGGCGTTAGCTGCCTAAGGGGCCGAAGTTGCTCAGAGGGTTGCCCGGACGGCCTGACTGCATTAGTTTTTCAGAGAAACTGAACGATGCGGCGTCAGTGTCGGTTACGACTGAAAGCAGCGCGGGGCCATCGGCGGCGAGCCAACGCTTCATAGCGGCCTGGAGTTCCGACGGATCGTCTACTGTTTCGGCTTGGAAACCGATCACCTCGGCCATTTTACCGAAGTCGGGATTGGTGAGGTCGGTTTCATTGGGTTTGAGGCCGGCCATTTCCATTTCCCACTTCACGAAGGCGAGACTTCGGTTGTCGGCAACGAGCAGTTTGACAGGGAGACGGTATTGGATGATGGTCAGCAGCTCGCCCATCAGCATCGAGAAGCCGCCGTCGCCACAGACGGCGATCACCTGACGGTCGGGACACGCAAATTTTGCTCCGATAGCCATAGGCATGGCGTTGGCCATGGATCCGTGAGAGAATGATCCTATCATCCTTCGGTCGGCCTTTGGGGTCAGATAGTGTGACGTCCAGACATTGTTCATGCCTGTGTCGACAGTGAATACCGCGTTGTCATCGGCCAAGTCATCGAGCAGCGAGAGCATATACTCGGGACGGATGGCGCCTTTGATGCCGGGATTTTTCACCGGTTCGGCAAATTTGCTTTTGATTGTTGCGTAATCAGCGAGAGCCTTGTCGACGAATGTCGTGTCAGTCTTGGCGTTGACCTTCGGGAGCAACGCTGTGAGGAATAGACCGGCATCAGCTCTGACGCCGACGTCGACTTTGGTCTTGCGGCCGAGGCGCTCAGCCCTGACGTCGACCTGAATGATTTTTTTGTCGGTCGGGAAGAAACCAGGGTAGGGGAAGTTCATGCCGATCAGTATAAGCACGTCGGCTGAAGCGATAGCCTGCTCGGCTGACCACATGCCGAGGTAGCCCATATGGCCGACGTAATTCTTGCACTTGCCCATCAGTTCGAGCTGGCTCTTGTAGGTGGTGCCTACCGGTGCCTGCAGCTTTTCTGACAAGGCATTGACCAGGTCGGCAGCATCTTTCGCTCCAGATCCGGCAAAGATAGCGACTGTCTCTGCTGAGTTGATAAGCTCAGCGGCTGCGTCGATGTCGGCTTCCGACGGCTCAGGCTTGCGGTCGGTATAGATGGGTTTGGTCGAGGCGTATGACTCTACGGCGGGTTGGCCTATGACATCGGCCGGTAGACCGACGATGCCTACTCCTCCGCGCCCCAAAGCCTCTTGCATCGCGGCCTGAAGCATATGAGGCACCTGAGTCGGAGTCGTTGCCATCTCATTATAGACGTTGCAGTTAGAGAAAAGCAGCGTCGGGTTGGTCTCCTGAAAATATTCTGTGCCAAACACGGCCGACGCACAGGTCGACGCGATCGCCAATACGGGGGCATTGCTGCGCTGTGCGTCATAGAGGCCATTGATGAGATGCACATGCCCCGGGCCACTACTGCCCGCGCAGGCTGCGAGTTTACCGGTCAACTGAGCCTCAGCGCTTGCGGCAAACGCTCCTGACTCCTCATGGCGCATATGTACAAACTTGACGCGTCCGTCTTTGACAAGAGCGTCGGTAAGATCGTTAAGACTGTCGCCGGTTATGGCGTAAATATGTTTCACGCCGGCATCAGCAAGCATTCCGGCTACCTGGTCGGCAACTTTTTTCGGTTGAGTTGAATCCATTATAAATCGTTTAGTTAACATACAACTAAAAAAAATGCCACTTTGTTCG
>CAYRFB010000100.1:0-6654 GCA_964423485.1 uncultured Bacteroides sp. | reverse complement strand
CGTTGCCGCCGTCAGACTTGGTGTTCTGCGCGTCGCCGAGTTCGCCGAACTGCCAGATCATCTTCGGGCCGGGCGTCAGCAACATTTCAGCAGCAAGCACACCGAGACGACGGTAGGCCGAGGTGCGGACCGCATTATTTTTTGCATCAGACTCGACATAATAAGCTATACGCTGCTCGTCGTGGCTCTCAGCATAAGAGACAGTCGAGCCCCAGGGACGGCCATCCTGAGCCGTCGAAAGGAATGAGGTAATGGGAGCGCCCCAGCCAAGAGACGACGGAATGCCGCTCTCGCCTGCGTTCCATCCGGCAGCAAGACGGCCGGAAGCGGCATTGATATTAGCCCACTGGAGCATGCCGTCGTCGCCGAGTTCGATTTCTTCGCGGGGCTGGGCAAGGTCTTCGTTGATGTGGATTGCATCAGGGTTGACCGACTTAATCACAGCGTGAAGTCGCTTCATACGATTAATGCGCGATGCGTTATAAGCATCTGTGCCGTTGGCATAACTGTCATTGTCGCCGAGACCCTTTACAAGGTCGAAACGGAAACCGTCAACGCGATAAGCGGTCATCCAGTAGCGCAACGCATCAGACCACTGCTGCTCAACGAGAGGGTTGCCTCCCTGATTCCAGTCATTCAACACGCTATAGTCATGGGGAGCGACTGCATTATAGAATGGATTCTGGCCTGAGGGATACATCTGGTACCAGGGGTGCAGACCGTCGCTCTGATTGAACACGATGTCAAGGATGACGGCTATGCCCTGGCGATGACATTCGTCAATAAATTCGCGGTAATCGTCGGGCGAGCCGTAAGCCTTGTCAGGGGCAAAATAGAAATTTGTGTTATAGCCCCACGAATTATTGCCGTTGAACTCCATAATCGGCATAAGCTCTACGGCGTTAACACCTAATTCTTTAAGATAAGGTATGCGGTCGATAGCAGCGCGGACTGTGCCGTTAGCGTTAGCTTCGCCAATGGTGCCGGTGAAGTCACGTAGCAGCATTTCGTAGACAATCAGCTGGGAGTGGTCGGGAATACGGAAGTCTGCAGCTGTCCACTCGTAGCTGTCCATATCGCCACGATAGACGGCGAGCATAATGTTGTCAAATTTCTCATAGGGATATTTCGGCATATCGGGCCACACCGCCGGGTCAAGCCACTTATCACTGTAGCAGTCGAGGATCAAATGAGCGTAAGGGTCAGCGACCGACACAGAGCCGTCGACCAGATAATAGTAAGGATAGTATTCGTCGTCGGCAAGGCCGGTCACCGTCAGCCAAAAGTAACGGTTGCCTTCATAATCCTGATATGACATGACATTGGCGTCGGCCACTACATAGTCCTGCCACGAGGGGACGAGGATGACGCTCTGCTTACCGGGGGCTGCGATACAGAATGTCACCGAGCCATCATCATTGCGAACAGCGCCCTGCACCGGCACGCCACCGGGATAATCAGCGGCTGCCGACACCGTTGGCCAGGCGATGGAAATAGTCTCAGTGTCGGTCACGCCGTCGTGAACGGCCTTTGCAGTGACGGTGTAATATCCTTTGGCGTTAAAGTCATAGGATTTCGACAGATCGGTTGCGGCCTTGGCTTCGGCTATGGCTATGCCGTCGACGTCAATAGTCAGGTCGGCAGCGACAGTCGTGGACAAGGTAAACTTAACTGTCGTCGGCGCACTGAGAACAGTCGACACGGCGTCGGAAGTAAATGACATGGCAAAACCGGGCTCGGCTACATCTACAAAAATATCACCGCCGGAGGCTGTCTTGCCTTGGAGCGAACCGTCAGCGTTGCGGAACACCACAGCGATGCGCCTGACGCGCTCAGCGGCGTCAGTGATACCGAAATACTGCCGGATATCACCGATTGTGAGTTGGTAGGTGTTGTCGGCGATACGCTTGAGATGGTTTTTCTCAGTGTTGGCCGAGTCGGCATTTGAGCCGTCGCTCTCCGGCCAAGGAGTGACGACATAAGCCCAAGAGGAGCTTAAGTTGGTGATCACGCCAATGTGAGCATAGACCTGGGTTGACTCAGGCACGTTGGCCAACTCCCGGTTGCCCAACGGGGAATCTGCGTGATAAGTGAGCACCACATTAGGGCTGTCTTCCTGCAAGATGGCAGGCGTGGTGGTCACGATCTGGCCACGCGCCGCAAGAGGAAACAAAGCGGCAACCGCCGCAAGAAACAGTGTAATTCTTTTCATTTGGTAATGAGTTAGGTAAGTATGATAAAGTATAATCTCTACAGCAAAAAAACAGTATGGTGGATGCTCAGACCTTATTCCCCGGTCAGGTCGAGCTTGACGTTGTCGGAGCCCTTGTCGTAGTATTGGCGGCGGAGGGGATGACGGTTGGCAGCGTCTTCACGCTGACGGTTGCGGAAAATGTCGATAGCCGAATAGATGGCCTGGCGCATCGACTCAGGCGAAGCCTCGCCTCGGCCTGCAATGTCATAGCCTGTGCCATGGTCGGGCGAAGTGCGCACGAATGGCAAGCCGGCTGTAAAGTTAATGCCATTGTCCATCGCCAATGCCTTGAAGGGAGCCAAGCCCTGATCGTGGTACATAGCCAAGATGCCATCGAACTTGACAAAACGTCCGATGCCAAAGAATCCGTCGACCGCATAGGGTCCGAAAACCAAAATCTTGCGGTCTTTAGCCTCCTGGATGGCCGGTATGATGATGTCGCGTTCCTCAGTGCCTAACAGTCCTTCTTCGCCGGCATGGGGGTTAAGCGAAAGCACGGCGATACGCGGCGACGGGATGCCGAAATCGCGACGCAGCGAAGCGTTGAGTGTGCGGATGCGCTCTACGATCAGATCCTGAGTCAGCGATTTGGGTACATCGGCCAAGGGGATATGAATTGTGGCAAGAGCCACACGGATATTGTCGTTGCAAAGTATCATCATGGCCTTGTCGCCTTCGGCTCCGAGCGAAGCCTCGAGATACTCGGTGTGGCCGGGGAAGGTGAAAGTCTCGCTCTGGATATTCTTTTTATTGATAGGGGCTGTCACCAGCACATCGACCTCGCCGGCGCGCAGATCGGCAACCGCACGCTCTAAGGCGGCAAACGCAGCGCGTCCGGCAATATCTGACGAAACGCCGGGCTCAACCTTGGTGTCTTCGCCTACCACATTAATTATATTATAAGAGCCGTCCTTGATCGCTTCAGCCGAATCAATCTGCACGAAGGGCAGCTGCGGCATTTCAAGGCTCTTACGATAGAACGATGCGATCTTGGCCGAGCCGTAGACCACCGGGGTGCAGAGTTCGAGCAAACGGGTGTCTTCGAGAGCCTTCAGGATTACTTCGTAGGATATGCCGTTGATGTCGCCGTGGGTTATTGCGACGCGTATTTTGCGGTTATTCATAATTGGTGAGGTGTATTATCAGTTTTGTTTGTCAATTTCTTTTTTACGCGCCTTGCCGGCAAGCATGCCGCACGCAGCCATGATGTCTTCGCCGCGCGACGCACGGATGGTAGCCGTCACGCCAAGCTCGTTGAGACGGTTGCGGAAAGCCTCCATAGTGTGTTCGGAGCAGGGTTTGAGATCAGAGTCGGGGATGGCGTGAAAGCGGATGAGGTTGACGCGGGCAGCAGTGCCTTTGATCAGGCGCGCCAACATATCGGCGTGACGCATCGAGTCGTTGACGCCGCGCCACATTATATACTCTACCGACAGACGGCGCTGGTGAGCAAAGTCATAACCGTTGAGGAGCATAAACACTTCTCTGATGGGATAAGCTCTCTCGACGGGCATCAGTGATTCGCGCTGCTCGGAGATCGGAGAGTGAACGCTGATGGCGATGTGAACTTTCGTGCGATCGAGCAAAGTTTTAAGCTCCTTGAACTTTCCGATTGATGAAACCGTGATGCGCTTAGGGCTCCACGCCAGGCCCCATGGGGCAGTCAGTATCTCAATCGCATCGAGCACGGCAGTGAGGTTGTCGGTCGGCTCTCCCATGCCCATAAACACAATATTTGTCAGCTCTTCGGATTCGGGGATCGAAAGCACCTGGTTGATGATTGCGGCAGTGGTTAGATTGCCGTGGAAACCCTGGCGCCCGGTCATACAGAACGAGCAGTTCATCTTGCAACCGGCCTGTGACGAGACGCAGATCGTAGCACGGTCGCGGTCGGGGATGCACACGGCCTCGATGTCGCGCCCCCCTACCCCTTCAAAGAGGTATTTTGTAGTGCCGTCGACCGACCTCGCTTCGGCCTTGGGGGCCTCGCGACCGACACAATAGCGCGCCGCTAAAGCCGCGCGGGCGCTCTTCGAGAGATCGGTCATAGCGTCGATGTCGGTGACGCGTTTCTGATAGAGCCACGCGGCGATCTGGCCGGCGGCAAATGGCTTAAGGCCAAGGTCAGCGACCACAGCCTTCAAACCGTCAAGAGTCATACCCAAGAGGGGCTTCTTGTCAATATCTTTGTTTTGCATCTGCTATATTTGCAATTTAAATGATTTGCACGACACGACCGTGCCCGGCAATTAAAATACAAATATAAGCATTATCCGCGAAACGGACCCGATAAATCAGGATTTTCGCATTTTTTAGTTTACGACAGAGATGCGGACGCGTTTGCCTTTGATTTTCTCAGGAGCGAGAGCTTTTATCAAGGCGCCAGCCTTATCGGCGGCGACGGCGACGAGAGTCTGATGGTCGCTGAGATCTATCTTGCCGATCTGATCAGCGCTGAGACCGCCCTTCTGGCATAGGAAGCCCACGACATCGCCCTTTGAAATCTTTTCTTTCTTGCCGGCATTAAGGTGGAGCGTCACATAATCGGCGCGGATGGGGTCGGCCGACTGTCCGGTGGGATTATAATCGTGATCCCAGACCACATAGTCAGGGATGTTGTCGGCCTCAGAGGTGATCACAAAAACATCGCCTGACGCTCCGGCGCGTGCTGTACGGCCATTGCGATGAGTCCACGCTTCGAGGCTTACCGGCAAATGATAGTGAACGACGGCGCTGAGCGCGTCGAGATCGAGGCCACGGGCAGCGAGGTCGGTAGTGACAAGAATTGGCTTAGAGCCATTGTCAAGCATTCTGACGGCCTTCTCGCGCTCTGTCTGGTCAAGACCGCCGTGATAAAGCGCAACGGGAAGACCTGCGCGTGAGAGTATGTCATAAGTGCGCTCGGCGCTCTCACGATGATTGACAAACACGAGCACTTTGCCGTTAGGCAGCGATCGCAACAGGTCGACCAAAGTCTGCGCCTTGTCGCGGGCGGGGCTCTCGACATGAGCGATGTTGAGTCGCGGCGCCGCAGCCTTGCCGTTGCCTTCAAGACCGCAGTCGATAGTCTCTGCACCTGTAAGGTCAATAAAATCAGGCATATCGGCGATGCGCGTGGCCGAGGTGAGGACTATGGTGCGCAGATCGCCGAGGCGACGCACGATCTTACGCATCTCGTCCTGAAATCCGAGTTCGAGAGCCTTGTCATATTCATCAATGACAAGCGAGCTGACTGTAGAAAGGTCGACGGTGCGACGCTGCAAGTGATCGAGCAGTCGGCCGGGGGTTGCGACAATAATGTCAGGCGTCTGCGAAAGGCTGTTGACTTCGTCGGTCATCGGGTGACCGCCATAGAAAGCCACCGTCTTATAGCCGACAGCCAATCGGCGGACGACATCATAAATCTGAAGAACGAGCTCGCGCGAGGGCGCCAAGACGACGCCCTGCACACGGCCGAATGGGGGACGCAGCGAACGCAGCAATGCAATCGAAAACGCCACTGTCTTGCCGCTGCCTGTCGGAGCGAGCAATATCAGTTTACTGGCCTTCGAGGCTCCGACCGCCAACTGCATAGCGTTGAGCTCGGCGATGCCGAGGCGATTGGTCACATTATCTACAATTTCGCTGTACTTCATAATCTAATAATTATTTTGTAAACTTTTCAACGATGGCGTCAAACACACCGTCGCCAACAATATCCTGAGTGCCGATATAAGTGGTGTACTTACCGTCAGGCTGAATGGCAAGGACCATAGGTATGCTCTGCACACCGAAAGCGTTTGCCACGTCGCTATAGACGTCGACGTCGACGGCCACAAACTTGGCGCGGTCAGAATATTTCTCAGCTGCGGCCTCGAAATAGGGGCCAAACTGGCGGCAAGGGCCACACCATGTTGCGTTAAAGTCTACAAATACAGGCTTCGAGAAATCGGCTTCAGTCACAAGCCCTGAAGCGATGAAGGCCTTTTTCTGATCTGCAGTCAGCCTATCTGCTGTGGTCTCTTCGACAACTGTTGTGCTCTCGGTGTCAGCCGCGCCCTCGGCCGTCTGAGTCTTATTGCCGCTGCAAGATGTAAGCGCTATCGCGCCAATGGCCAATGCCAAAAATGTCTTCTTCATAATTAATCTAATTTTCAATTTTCACTATGGTTTAACCTGATTCTACGATCAAAAGTTCATCGTGATAGGCAAAAAGAGCCGGTTTAAGAATAAGTTAAACCAGCTCTTTATGCATTTTAGGTCTCTCGGCAATTATGCGAGAGCTGCGTTAGTCTTGTGAACTGCCTCAGCGCTCTTGTGGAAGAGGGCTTTTTCTTCGTCGTTGAGGTCAAACTCTACGATCTTTTCGATACCGTTGCGGCCGAGGATACAGGGCACACCGATGCAGAGGTCTTTTTCGC
>CAYRFB010000099.1:0-6725 GCA_964423485.1 uncultured Bacteroides sp. | reverse complement strand
CAAAGAGTTTTACAAACTCATTTCGTAATTTTGCACTTGCTTGTTGAGAGTAGGGCAATATATTTTAAGCTTATTAAGTTGGCGCAAAACGATTATTTGATTATCTTTGTTGTTTAATAGATAATGCCGCGCCGAGATTAAACTTTAGCCCCCGGCAGAAGTCTAAATTAGTAAGAAAACGGAATTAATCACCCTCAAAATAATTTCTGATGAAAAAATTATCTTATTTTTCAAGACACCTTTTAACGGCTGCTCTCTTTGCGTCGGTTTCGTCGCTGGCTATGGCTCAGGGTTATTATGACGATGATATATATTATGATGCGTCAAAAAAGAAGACTGAAAAGAAAGCGCAGAAACAGGCAGACAAGAGCAATGCACAGGCTGCATATATGGTGACTGGCAATCGTCAGGTTGCTGACTATCAGGCGGCCGACACTTATGATGTGCCCGCTACGTCATCGCTCGATGTCGACGTCGATGCTTACAATCGTCGCTATCCGACGCAGAGCGCTGCGGCAAGCGCCGCAAGCGCCGCTGATAACGGCGACTACACTTATACCCAGCGCATTGAGCGATTTCATAATCCCGACATCGTCACTGGCAGCAATGACGATGAGCTGAAGGAGACCTACGCCTACGCTCTTCAACAGCCACAAAATATCAATGTCTATGTGATCGAGGCCAATCCTTGGGGTGCTTACTGGGGGCCGTCGTGGTCATGGGGCTTCAACAGTCCGTGGTACTGGAACTCTTGGTATGGTCCTTCTTACGGTTGGGGCTGGAATTCATGGGCGTGGGATCCCTATTGGTCTTGGGGTTGGAACTCCTGGACTTGGGGCCCGTCATGGTCATGGGGTGGTCCCGCTTGGGGTCCCGGATGGGGACCAGGGTGGGGTCCTGCTTGGGGTCCGGCAGTAGCTTGGCGTCCGTCAACACCTTCGGGATCTTCGCGTCCACACAATTACGTAGGCAGTGGCGCAACGGCTTCTCACCGTCCGGCGTCAGCTTACGCCCCCTCGTCGTCATCGCGCCCCGGCAATATGGGTCGCGGACGCTATGGCTCGGCATCTGCGGTTAACAGCGGCACTTCGGTCTCACGCCCCGGCAGCTATAATCCCGCAGCCAACTCTCGCCCGAGCACCGGTGGCGCTGTCATGGATAACAGTCGTCCAGGCAACTCAGGTCGCGGCCGTGCTGCAGTGACCAACAATAACAGCAACAACAATAACACCAACCGAAATTCTTATAATTCAAACAGCAGCAACACATATCGCTCATCATCGTCGAGCGGATCGTTCAGATCGAGCGGAGGTGGCGGCGCTTCACGCGGATCTTCAGGCTCCCACGGCTCGTCGGGCGGTGGTGGCGGTCGTGGTCGCCGATAAGCCTTGGTTGTGTGTGACACAAATCGTTTTGACTAATTTAAAGCAATCTTACAGATGAAAAAGGTTATCATTCCTGCAGTCATTGCCCTTGCTCCGGCTCTTGCATTTGCTCAGAGCACGGTTGATGCATACACTCTCTCGCAGTCAGACCTTCGCGGCACAGCCCGATTCATGTCGATGGGCGGTGCGTTCACGGCCCTCGGCGGCGATCTCTCGGTGTTGAATCAGAACCCTGCCGGTGTCGGCGTCTATCGCAGCAGCGAAATCGGTGCGACACTTGACCTGAACTTCCGCGGTTATGACACCCAGACTCCATACGGTAAATATAATGACAAGCAGACTAAAGTGGCTTGCAGCAACTTTGGCTATGTCGGTTCGTCCTGGATCGGTTCAGGTCTGCGCTCGATCTCCTGGGGTGTGACTTACGGACGCGTTTCTTCGTTTGACCGCATAACCAATGGCTATAACAATCCGACCTCTACTTCGCTGACCAACTATATCGCCTCATTCAGCGGCGGCCAGGCTCCCGGTCAACTCCTTTTTGGCGAAAACTATAATCCGTATATTGACTCTGATTGCGACTGGCTTAGCATCCTCGCTTACAACAGTTATATGATCAACGACAAGCCCGGTTCGCCCAATCAGTATCTTGGCCTTTACCAGAACGGCACGGTCGGCGATGCGATGTACACTATCCGCGAGCGCGGCTTTGTAGATCAGTATAACTTTGACATCGGCGGTAACGTCAGCGACGTAGTATACTGGGGCAT
Source organism: uncultured Bacteroides sp. (assembly GCA_964423485.1). Taxonomy (GTDB): domain Bacteria; phylum Bacteroidota; class Bacteroidia; order Bacteroidales; family Muribaculaceae; genus CAG-873. The sequence continues at coordinate 4,570 of CAYRFB010000099.1, read as the reverse complement.
CGGCTTTGGAGTGACAGACTTGAGCTATACGCGTGATTCATATTATAGTGAGAGCATGGAGAATGCCCGCGTGACCACTGACAAGAGCGGTACTCTCGTCACTGGCGATGCCGGATTTGATCTCTACAACCGCAAGCATATCAACGGCAGCGGCTGGAACTTCAAGCTTGGTGTGATCGTAAAACCGGTTCAGACACTCCGTCTCGGTTTGGCCTTCCACACTCCTACATATTACAATCTCTCACACGGCTACGAAGCTGATGTGGATTACAGCTATTACAACCCCAACAACGGCGCTCAGCTGACCAACCTCGATGGCGACCCTGAGTACACAGAGTGGGCGTCGTTTGACTCGCGACTCCGCACGCCGTGGCGCCTGATGGTCGGTGCGGCAGTCGTTATCGGCAATCAGGCCATCGTCAGCGTCGACTACGAGCGTCAGGCTTACGACGCTATGCACGTCAAATATCAGACCAGCGCATATTACAATGATTTTGCACCCGACGATAATGTCAACAACAACATCAAAGACATCTTCCAGGGATCAAACATCGTGCGCTTAGGCGTCGAGTATCGCGTGTCGCCGCAGTTCAGCATCCGTGCCGGCTACAACGCCCAGACCTGCAACGTCAAGCAGACGGCCATCGACGGTAACGTCGAGGTGTTGACCTCAGGCACTGATCCGAGCTTCTCGCTCGACAAAAAGCTCACACAGTATATCACCTGTGGCCTCGGTTACAAGTATAAAGGCTGGTATTTTGACGCCGCCTATGTCCACAAAAACCGTGAGAGCAAGTTCCAGGCTTATACTAACTGGGACGGCAACATTGCCCCGTCGGCCAACGTTAAAGAAAACCATAATTCGGTTGTTCTTTCGGTCGGATACAAATTCTAAGAATATTTTTTCGTAACTTTATAGCCGGAAAGCCCAAACGACTTTTCCGGCTTTTTTTAGTCATTTGCGCATGAGTGATAAACCAAATAAATCAGGAAGCATCGACCTTGAGAATCCAGAATTTCTTAAGGTGATGACCTTGCTCACCGCTACCAAGAGCTCAGTCTTCCTCACCGGCAAAGCAGGCACAGGCAAGTCGACCTTCCTCAGATATATCACTCAGCACTCAGACAAAAAGCTCGTTGTGCTCGCTCCGACGGGCATCGCTGCTGTCAACGTCGGCGGCCAGACGCTGCACTCCTTTTTCCATCTGCCGTTCAAGCCTCTATTGCCCGACGATCCTGATTTTAGGACTCCCCACCGCCTGATGGCTGTTCTGAAGCTCGGTCGTGCGCGCATAAAGTTGCTCAAAGAGATAGAGCTGATAATTATCGACGAGATCTCGATGGTCAGAGCTGATATGATTGACTTTATTGACAAGATTTTGAGATTTGTCACCGGCGATCGCCGTCAGCCTTTCGGGGGCAAACAGCTGCTGCTTGTCGGCGACATCTTCCAACTCGAACCGGTGGTGACGCCCGATATGAAAGAGATATTGCGTCGGTGGTATCCATCGCCTTATTTCTTCAACGCCAAGGTTTTTCAGGAGATGAATCTGGTGTCAGTCGAGCTGACCAAGGTCTATCGCCAGACCGACAGAGAGTTTGTTGAGATGCTCGACCGCATCCGCGTCGGCTCGCCGACTCAGGCCGATATGCTTGCCATCAACTCGCGTCTCAAAGTCTCTGATGACGAGGATCGCACCGCTTTCTCAATGACGATAGCCACGCGCCGCGATATGGTCGACCATATCAACGACTCGCGACTTGCCGAGCTCCAGACACCCGAACGGAAATATATCGGCTCAGTCACCGGTGAGTTTCCCGAGAGTTCTTTCCCTACCGACCTTGAGCTGACGCTAAAAGAGGGAGCCCAGGTGGTCTTTGTCAAAAATGATGCCGGGGCTGTACGTCGCTGGGTCAACGGCACTCTCGGCCGCGTGGTCGAGGCGACTGACGATGAGATCCGCGTTGAGCTCGAAGACGGCTCTGTCTATAGCGTTGAGCCCGAGCGCTGGGGCAACATAGTTTTCAAATATGACGCATCGACGGGCAAGGTCCTCGAAGAAGAGATCGGATCGTTCACCCAATATCCTCTTAAGCTCGCATGGGCGCTGACCATACATAAAAGTCAGGGATTGACATTTAACCGCATCAATGTCGACGTCGGCCGCGGGGCGTTCACGGGAGGTCAAAGTTATGTGGCCCTTAGCCGATGTACATCGCTCGAAGGCATTACACTTAAGAGCACAGTCAACGAGCGTGACATATTTGTCAACCCGGTCATCCGACAGTTTAGCCAGCACTATAATGACGATGCGTTGTTTCAATCAGTCGTACAGTCAGCCCAGGCCGACGAGCTTTACAACCTCGCCTCTCACGCCTTTGATAATGGCGATTATCCGATGGCCGTCAGGATGCTCTGTCAGGCATCGGGATTCCGCAACGATTTCGTCAATCCCGTTATGGCCCGGCTGCTCTCGCGTAAGGTTCAGGCTTTGGTCTCTGATTATGAAAAGCGCTATCTCGACTTACTGGCGGACTATGCCCTACAGGACGCCAAGCTGCTTGATCTGGCTGAGGACTATTATGAGAAGGCTGAGACGCTGCGCACACAGAAGTGGCAACCCGAAAAGGCCCTTAAAGAGTATGACCGAGCGCTCGACCTCTATCCGCGTCACATCGGAGCTGCTCTCGGCAAGGCTCAGGCCCTGCTGGCGATGAGCGATGCCGACGGCGCTATCTCGCTCCTCGATAAGCTCACCGCATCTGAGCCTTCGGATTATCGCGCCCCTTTCGAGCTCGGTCGTTTCTTCCTGTCGTGCGGCGACTATGCAAATGCGCTCGATCGGCTTCTGGTTGCTGTTGAGCGCAACGCTAACGTGGCCGACGTCCACGAGAGTTTAGCCGAACTTTACGAAGCTGTCGAAGACTCAAAGTCGGCTCGTCAACATTGCAAATTGGCCGCAAAATTGCGCTCTAAGCTCTAAAATCCCCAAAAGCTTGTTATTAAATCATAAATGCCAGGGAATTTATCTCCCGCATTTGTTGTCTTTTTAGACTGCCGGATAAAAGGAGTCTCGCCCGTAGGCCGCGTCGCCCGGGGCGTGAGTGAATGTTAATTGTATCTCGTATAATTATAACCTATGGACTATGGTATCTAAAAATTTCCAAGCAAAGCTACTTGAGATTCAGAATAATATGCTCAACTTTGCTTACACGTTGACATCAAATCGTGATGATGCTTATGATTTGCTTCAGGACACAACTCTTAAAGTGCTTGATAACGAAGAAAAGTATGTTGATAATGTGAACTTTAAAGGATGGGTTTTCACCATTATGCGCAATCTTTTTATCAACAATTATCGCAAGGCGTCACGTAAATCGACTGTCAGCGACACCAGTGAGGATCTCTATCTTCTCAACTTGCCTCAGGATTCGGGCTACGAGACCCCCGACGGATCGATGGCCGTGCAGGAAATCCATCAGGTCATAGATTCTTTTTCCGATGACTACCGTGTGCCATTCTCTATGCACCTCAGCGGTTATAAATATGCAGAGATCGCCGAGCAGACCGGCCTGCCACTCGGCACTGTCAAGAGCCGCATCTATTTTGCCCGTCAGCGTCTTCAGGCTCAGTTGAAGGATTTTCGTGCTGAATGACCGATGTCATGCGCGGAGGCATCTCGCGTGAGCTTTTGACGCCCTTGTCGCGCATGCTTTCGCTGAGACTTCTCAAGCCTCCGCGCCCTTCAAATTTCACCATTGCCGAGTCAAAGGCACGCTGAGCCGAGTCGAGGTTGTTTTTGAGTTTGGTCATCTCGGCGACAAAATTGCCGAGCTTGTCGAGCATCTTGGCTCCGACTTCGGCTATTTCCAAGGCGTTGCGGTTTTGCTTCTCCTGACGCCAAAGCATCTCGACCAGTTTGACCACCGACACAAGGTGGGTGGGCGACACTATGATCACCCGGCTGTCAAAAGCAGTCTGCCATAAGGTGTTGTCAAGCTGCATTGCGGCTAAATATGCGCCTTCGTTGGGGATAAACATCATCACGAAGTCGGCGTTGCGGCCGCTGAGCAGATCCTGGTAGTTCTTGCGTTTCAACTCGCCGACGTGCTTTCTGACCGACGCAACGTGAGCCTCACCGGCGGCTTTGACTGCCTGACGGTCGCGAGCGTCGAGCATGCGCATATAGTCAGACATCGACACCTTCGAGTCAACGACGATGTTACGCTCGCCCGGACAAGCGATCACTATGTCGGGTCGGGCTTTTGAATCTGCGGCGTCGACAGTTTTTTGCACGAAGTAATCTTGTCCGCGCAGCAGTCCCGAGCGCTCGAGTATGTTTTCCAACACCATTTCGCCCCATTGACCCTGGACGTTTGAATTGCCTTTGAGCGCGTCGCCGAGCCGACGCGCTTCCTCGCCTATGCTGCGGTTGAGGTTGAAGAGCTCACTTAGCTGCTGTTCGAGCATAGCGCGTTTCTCGCTCTCCTTTGAGTAAGCGTCGGTGTAAGATCGGCGGAAGTTATCAAGATTTTCTTTCATCGGCGCAAGCAGCTCGGCGATCTGCAT
>CAYRFB010000098.1:1502-6738 GCA_964423485.1 uncultured Bacteroides sp. | reverse complement strand
GTAAATGGCTTGCTGAACAGATTGGTAAAGACCCGGCTACCGTGTCAAAATGGTGTACTAATACCTCACAGCCGAGTCTTGAATGTTTGTGGCAGATTGCAGAGTTGCTTCATGTTGATATAAAAGATTTACTCAACTCAAATTGTGTAGAGGAACCGGAGTATGTTTATTTAAGAGTTGCATCAAGCCAACTAAAGCAAGATGTGTGATATGGATGCTAAAAATAGTCTATCCCCGGAATTGAAAAATCCTGTTGCAAAGCCTAAGAAACCCAAGAAAGCCAAGGCTCAGAAAGAATTAACCGGAGCACAGGATTTATACAATTATCTATACGAGGCTTGTAATAAGTTGCGCGGTCCGGTGTCGCAAGACAATTTCAAGGAGTATATTACACCATTGCTCTATTATAAACGTATAAGCGATGTCTATGATGAAGAGACGGAGGCGGCTCTTGATATGAGTGACGGGGACACTGAGTTTGCGTCATTGCCTGAGCAACATCGTTTTGTGATTCCGGAAGGTTGCAGTTGGGACGATATACGCGAACGCTCTGAAAACCTCGGTGCAGCCATAGTGAACGCTATGCGCAAGATTGAATTGGCCAATCCGGATACTCTTTATGGAGTATTATCAACATTTTCCGCACAGAAATGGACAGATAAAGCATCGCTCCCCGATAGCAAAATCCGCGACCTAATTGAGCACCTTTCTACACGTAAGCTTGGAAACAACGACTATGCTGCCGACCTAATGGGCGATGCTTACGAGATTTTGTTGAAGAAATTTGCCGACGACTCTAAAGCGCAAGCCGGAGAGTTTTACACCCCACGCCCTGTTGTGCAGTTGCTTGTAAGAATACTCGATCCGAAACCGGGAGAAACCGTTTACGATCCGGCTTGCGGTTCAGGAGGTATGCTCATAGAGGCTGTGCGCCACATGAAACACGACAGCCTTTGCTGCGGCTCCATTTTTGGTCAGGAGAAAAACGTTGTCAATGCCGCTATCGCCAAGATGAATCTCTTCCTTCATGGCGCGTCCGACTTCAATGTTATGCAAGGCGACACACTTCGTTCTCCTAAAATATTGGCCGGCGGCGCAATCGCCAAATTCGACAATGTCATCGCCAATCCTCCATTCTCCTTGGAGAAATGGGGCTCGACGGAATGGGGTAGCGACCGCTATCGCCGAAATATCTATGGCACACCCTCTGACTCATGCGGCGATTTTGCTTGGATTCAACACATGGTTAGCTCGATGAGTGATGGAAAAACCGCATCAAAAGTATTGGGTAAAATGGCCGTAGTGATGCCACAAGGCGTTTTATTCCGCAATAACGAAAAAGATATGCGGCGACAACTGATAGAGTCAGATCTGATTGAGGCTGTTGTGACCCTTGGCGACAAGCTGTTCTATGGCACCGGACTTTCACCGTGCTTCCTGATTTTACGGAAATTGAAACCGGCGGCTCATTCAGCTCGTATTCTCATGATAGACGCGACCAAAATTCTGACACCACGTCGGGCGCAGAACGTACTCACTCCTGAGGATATTGACCGGATATATAAACTATACACTGATTATGCCGATGTAGAGGATTTCTCCAGAGTTATCAGCCTCAAAGAGATCGAGGAAAAGGATTGGAATCTATCGCCGAACCGCTATGTGCAGTATCATAAGGAAGAGATTCGACCATACGCAGAGGTGCTTGCCGAATTTCGTAAGGCAATTGCGGATGTCGAAGCCGCAGAGAAAGAATTTTCATTACTCATGAACGCAACACGATGAGTGCAATAATAGAATATGAGATGCCGGAGCAAGTTCGTCGGCTCACGCTTGATGAGATGAAGCAATTCCTTTGGGGAGCTGCAACTCGTCTACGCGGACAGATTGACGCTACCGGGTATAAAGAATATATCTTCCCGTTGCTGTTTTTCAAGCGCATCAGCGATGTGTTTGACGAGCAGTTCACAAGTTATGCCGCAGAGGGAGGCGTTGAATACGCCAATATGCAGGCCGAGGATTTTGCAATAAAAATTCCGGAAGGGGCACATTGGCGTGATGTTCGTGCCGTGACAGAAAATGTTGGTCAGCGACTTGTCGAAGCGTTTATAGCCATCGAACAGGCAAATCCCGGAGTACACGCTGATGGGCGTGTCGTAGGTGGACTTGAAGGGATTTTTGGACCGAAGGACATTTGGACAAACAAAGCCAAGATGCCCGACCATATCATCACTTCACTCATTGAAGATTTCTCCGTTCACAACCTTTCGATTGCAGCTTGCCCTGCCGATGAGATGGGGCAAGCCTATGAGTATCTTATCGGCAAGTTTGCCGATGATGCCGGCAATACTGCCCAAGAGTTCTATACAAACCGTACTGTTGTAACCCTTATGGCCGAGATACTCCAACCCAAGCCGGGAGAAAGTATTTATGACCCCACTTGCGGCTCAGGAGGTATGCTTGTAAAGTGTCTCGACTATCTGCGCGAAAAGGGCGAGCCGTGGCAAGGAGTAAAAGTGTTTGGTCAGGAGATAAACGCACTTACTTCCGCTATCGCCCGAATGAACCTCTACCTGAATGGAGTCGAAGACTTCTCGATTGTCAGAGAAGACACCCTGCGCCAGCCTGCATTCGTTGACGGTTCTCACTTGCGCACATTCGATGTAGTCCTTGCAAATCCTCCTTATTCCATCAAGGCATGGGATCGGGAAGCATTCGCCAACGACCCATGGGGACGCAACTTTCTCGGAACACCACCACAAGGTCGTGCCGACTATGCTTTTCTACAGCATATCATAGCGTCCATGGACTCCAAAACCGGTCGCTGTGCAATCCTTTTCCCTCATGGAGTACTTTTCAGAGATGAAGAAAAAGAGATGCGCAAAAAGCTCATTGAGTCTGATGTGCTGGATGCAGTAATAGGTTTGGGACCTAATCTTTTCTTCAACTCACCTATGGAAGCGTGCATTATTATTTGTGATAAGAATAAGCCATTGGAACGGAAAGGAAAAGTTCTGATGATAAATGCTGTTAATCTTGTGGTGAGAAAGAATGCTGAATCTTATCTGACAAATGAACATATAGAGACAATTCTTTCAGCTTATCAAAATTACTGTGACCAAGAGGGACTGTCAAAGGTATGTGTAAATCAAGATATAAAGGATGGTAATCTTAACATTTCACTTTATGCCCATAAAAGTGAAGATATAACTACTGCCGATTTAGATACAGCTATCATGGAGTGGAAAGAAATCCATAACACAGTGAAAGATAATTATTCAATTCTCTTATCTCAAATGAACAATGGTTAAATTCGGAGAAATAGCTCGTGAAGTTCGCACTGTATGGAAAGAGATGCGAGAAGGAGTTCCTGTGGTGGGTTTAGAGCATATTGTCCCTGGTGAGATGGAACTTAAAAAGTATGACTTGCCAGAGGAGAATACCTTTACTAAGAAATTCTGTAAAGGTCAAGTTTTGTTTGGACGCAGACGAGCATATCAGAAGAAAGCAACAGTAGCAACATTCGATGGAATATGTTCTGGTGATATTACCGTCATTGAGCCTATTCCCGGCATGGTAGTACCAGAGTTGCTGCCGTTCATAGTTGCAAATGATAGATTCTTTGACCATGCTATACAAGGGTCTGCCGGCTCTTTATCGCCACGTGTTAAGTGGGAACATATGGCCAATTATGAGTTTGAGTTACCAACATTAGAGGAACAAAAGGTTTTGGCCAATAAACTTTGGGCAGCATATCGCCTAAAGGAGGCTTATCAGCGACTTCTGAACGCTACTGATGAGATGGTGAAATCGCAATTTCTCGAATTGTTCGATATGACTCACCCCAATGTGAATATGTCGGATGTCTCTTCAATTGTCTCTGGGAAATCGATTCCCAAAGATTTAGAGGATACCAAAGGTAAACTTGCCTATATTAAGGTAGGCGATTTCAACTTAGAGGGCAACGAAAAATGTATAACCACTTCATCTCGTTTCGTAACATATGAAATTGCGAGGCTAAGTGTTATAGTCCCTAAAGGTTCCATTTTATTTGCAAAGAATGGAGCTGCCTCATTATCAAATAAAAAACGCATTGCAGGCATAGAGTGCTGTGTTGATATGAATACTATGGCAATCATCCCGAAGGAAAATATTCTGCCAGAATTTTTATATGCGGTGATTAACTCTATCGATATCTCACTATATGTTCGTCAAGGAGCTATTCCTTCAATTTCACCAAAATTAATAGAAGATATACCTTTCTTTCTACCTGCTATGGCTATTCAAGAACATTTTGTTGAAATAGTTCGACAGGCCGACAAATCAAAATATTACGAATTAAATTAAAACAATACATGGCATACTTTAACGAAGAAAATACTGTAGAGCAAATGCTGATAAATGCAGCCGGCAATGTCGGTTGGATTTACGTGGAGCCGGATAAAGTGCCACGAATACCTGATGAGGTGTTTGTAGTGGAATGGCTTAATACGGCATTGCTTGAACTAAATGACATCACGCCGGAACAAGCCGAGCAAGTGATTCACAAGCTGCGTGCAGTGGTCTATTCTTGCAACAATATAGACGACCTCATAGCCGCTAACGACAAGTTCCGCAAATTGCTGTTTGAGGAAAATTCATATCCATTTGGACCTAATGGCGACAATATCAACATCAAGTTCTTCAGCGAGGATATGGCGAAAAACCGATGCGTGGTAACAAATCAGTGGCAATATCCGCGTTTGAGTCATGAAGGAGGAAAACGCCTTGACCTCGTATATCTGATCAATGGTATTCCTATGGTAATCGGAGAGGCAAAGACGCCTGTCCGCCCTGACGTAACTTGGGCTGATGGTGCAGTAGATATACTTCATTACGAAAAGAGCATTCCTCAGATGTTTGTCAGCAATATATTGACCTTTGCATCTGAGGGTCGGGAACTACAATATGGTGGTATCAGCTGCCCGGTAGATAAATGGGGGCCTTGGTTTGCAAACGAAGAACGTCATCATGGCGACCTTGAATCGATGCGCCACAACTATGAGTCGATAATCACCCCCGAAAGATTACTCGACATATACCGATATTATTCGGTGTTTACCGGAGGAACAGGCGGCAAGAAAATAAAGATAGTCTGCCGTTACCAGCAATATCTTGGTGGCGAGGCAATAGTGCAGCGCGTACTTAACACCAAACGTAATGGTGTCGGCCCCAAGAAGGGCTTGATATGGCACTT
>CAYRFB010000098.1:0-1402 GCA_964423485.1 uncultured Bacteroides sp. | reverse complement strand
TTCCGTGAGCAAATTGAGCCGAACGGCATGAAAGCTCAGGTTGTTGTGTACAATCGCGACTGCTGCATCAAATACAAGAAGGCTCTCGATGCCCTTCTCGGCACCGATGACCAAACTGTCATTGTGATGCACACCAACGGAGACAAGGCTGACGATTATAAAGAACACAAACGTAGCCGCGATGAGGAAAAGAAACTGCTTGACAAATTCCGTGATCCTCTGTCGCCTATCAAATTCGTAATCGTAACGAGCAAACTGCTCACTGGTTTCGATGCGCCGATTCTTCAGTGTATGTATCTCGACAAGCCAATGAAGAATCACACTCTTCTGCAGGCTATCTGCCGCACAAACAGAAAATACAACGAGAACAAGAAATCGGGACTTATCGTTGACTTCGTCGGCGTATTCGACAACGTGGCACGCTCCTTGGCGTTCGATGAAGAAACCGTTCATGAGATTGTTAAGAACCTCGATGAGATAAAGGCATTGATACCGACATTTGTGGCAGAATGCGTGGAATTCTTCCCCGGTGTTGACCGCACTATTGGCGGATGGGAAGGATTGATAGCTGCTCAGGAATGCCTTAAAGATTCAGAAAAGAAAGTAAGTTTCGCACGTCACTTTGCACGTCTTGCCAAAGCATGGGAAATAGTAAGCCCTGACCCGGTGCTCCAACCTTATCAAGCGGATTACACATGGATGGCATCTGTATATCAAAGCGTCCGCCCCACCGGCGGTGGGGGCAGCCTGATATGGACAATATTGGGTGCAAAGACTATCGAGATTATTCACCAGAACATTGATACAATCGACATAGGCAAGTCGCTTGATGAACTTGTTGTTGATGCTGACGTAATCAACTCTGTCATAGAGGAAGCTAAAAAGCATCCATCAAAGGTTGTAGAAGTGGAGAAAATGCTGCGTCTTCGTCTTGGCAAACACGCCGGAGACCCGAATTTCAAAAAATTCGTGGAGAAGCTGGACGAATTAAGAAAGCGTCTTGAAGAGAATCTTATCACCAGCATTGACTTCTTGAAACAATTGCTCCAAATGGCACGAGAGATTTTGGAGGAAGAGAAAAAGGTGGAAATTCAAGAAGACCCCCATGCTAAAGCCAGAGCTGCGTTGACTGACTTGTTTGAGTCTATCCGCACAGAAGAGACACCCATCGTCGTTGAGCAAGTGGTTAATGACATTGATAACGAAGTTGTTAATATCATTCGCCAGTTCAAAGATGCCTTTAAGAGCGTAACCGCCCGCCGTGAGATCAAGAAGAAACTGCGTACTATATTGTGGATTAAGTATCAAATCAAAGATAATGAAGTCTTTGAAAAGGCCTACTCCTACATTGAGCAATACTATTAAATGTAGAATAATGGACAGAGCTGACGAATACATACTT
>CAYRFB010000097.1:0-6823 GCA_964423485.1 uncultured Bacteroides sp. | reverse complement strand
CTTTTGCTTTCACCGGCAACCGTTTCGAATTCCGCGCCGTCGGATCGTCGGCTAACTGTGGCGCAGCGATGATTGTGCTCAACGCTGCAGTAGCTGAGCAGCTCAATGACTTCAAGACCAAAGTCGACGCTCGTGTTGAGGCCGGCGAATCTCTCAACCACGCCCTGCTCGAAGAGATCCGCGCCCTCATAAAGCAATCAAAAGCAATCCACTTCGACGGCAACGGCTACTCTGACGAATGGAAAGAGGAGGCTGCCCGTCGCGGTCTCGATTGCGAGACAAGCGTGCCTCTGATTTTCGATGCATATATGAAGCCCTCGACTGTCGAACTCTTTAAGGATACAAACGTGCTGTCGAAGGTCGAACTCGCAGCCCGCAACGAGGTGAAGTGGGAAATGTACACTAAGAAAGTCCAGATCGAGGCCCGCGTCATCGGCGATCTCGCCATCAACCACGTCATCCCTGTCGCCCTCCGCTATCAGTCGATCTTGCTTGACAACATCGTGCGCATCAAGTCAATCTTTGATCAGGAGAAAGCCGCAGCCCTGTCGGCTGATGAGCTTGCCACTGTCGAAAAGCTCTCAAAGCACATGAACGTCATCAAAGACGAAGTCGATGCGATGGTCGATGCCCGCCGCGTGGCCAACAAGATCGACAACGAGCGCGAAAAAGCGATCGCTTACCACGATACAGTCGTGCCTCATATGGATGTTATCCGCTATCATATCGACAAGCTTGAGCTTATGGTCGACAACGAGATGTGGCCGCTTCCAAAATATCGTGAACTGCTTTTCATTAGATAATTATAGTAACGGGGGTGGCGCAACTGTGCGCCGCCCCCTCTTTTTCCAAGACTTCTATTCCGGATTATGAGTAATAACTTACCTAAGGCGCAAGGCCTGTATGATCCTTCTTTCGAGAGAGACGCCTGTGGTGTCGGCCTGTTGGTCAACGTCGGTGGCGTTAAGTCTCACCGCCTTGTAGAGCAAGGCCTGCAGGTGCTCGAACATATGGTGCACCGCGGAGCTGAAGGCGCTGACCCTAACACCGGCGATGGTGCCGGCATCATGGTCCAGGTGCCCCACGAGTTTATCCTGCTGCAAGGCATCGCTGTCCCCGAAAAGGGCCGTTACGGCACCGGTCTCGTCTTCCTTCCCCGCGACGAGCAGCAGAATCGCTCGATCATCGACATCATCTCTCACGAGGTGACCGCCGCAGGTCTCACTCTGCTGCCTATCCGCAAAGTCCCTGTCAACGATTCGCAGCTCGGCCGTGTGGCACGCGAGGCTCAGCCTGACATAGTGCAGATTTTTGTGGCCGACACCCGCACCAACGATCCTCTCGAGCCGCGTCTGTATCTCTTGCGTAAGGCAATCGAGAAGCGAGTTGCTGCCGAGATGGGACATGATACAGGCTTTTACATCGTCTCACTCTCATCAAAGATCATAATCTACAAGGGAATGCTCTCGTCGCTGCAGCTGCGTTATTACTATCCTGATCTGACCTCGCCTCACTTCACATCGGCTATGGCGCTCGTTCACTCGCGATTCAGCACCAACACCTTCCCGACTTGGTCGCTCGCCCAACCCTTCAGAATGTTGGGCCACAATGGCGAAATCAACACTATCCGAGGCAACCGTCTATGGATGACTGCCCGCGAGTGTCTGCTGCGCCCGGCTGCCCTCGGCTATGCCGACCTCACTCCTATCCTGCAGCCCGATATGAGCGACAGTGCGTCGCTCGACAATGCCCTTGAGTTTTTTGTAATGTCGGGCATATCGCTGCCCCACGCTCTCGCCATGCTCGTGCCTGAGAGCTTCAACGAAAAAAATCCTATCTCCCCCGAATTGAAGGCCTTCTATGAGTTCCATTCTATCCTGATGGAGGCATGGGACGGCCCCGCCACACTCCTCTTCAGCGACGGCCGCTATGCCGGCGGCATGCTCGACCGCAACGGTCTCCGCCCCGCCCGCTATATCATCACCAAAGACGACACTCTCGTCATCGCATCAGAAGCCGGAGTGCTCCCGATCGACGCTTCTGAGGTAAAGGAGAAAGGCCGTCTGCGTCCCGGCAAGATGCTTATGGTCGATATGGAAGAGCACAAGATCTACCGCGACACCGAGCTTAAGGAAGCGCTCGCATCTGAGTTCCCATACCGCGACTGGCTGTCGCGCAACCGCATCGTGCTCGACAACATCAACTCAGGCCGCAAGGTCGACAATAGCGTCGACGATTACCGTCGTCTGCTCGAGGCCTTCCTCTACAATCGCGAGGAGATCGAAAAGATCATCATGCCTATGGCCGCCGACGCCAAGGAGCCGGTCAACTCTATGGGCAACGACACTCCGCTCGCTGTCCTCAGCGCCCAGCGTCAGCCTCTGTTCAACTACTTCCGCCAGCATTTCGCCCAGGTGACCAACCCACCGATCGACCCTCTGCGCGAAGAGCTCGTCATGAGCCTCGACTCATATATCGGCGCTATCAAGCTCAATCTGCTTGAGCCCACCGCCGACCACTGCAAGATGGTCGAGCTCAAGCGACCAATCCTCACCAACCGCGAGCTTGACCTGCTCTGCAACCTCCGCTACAAGGGCTTCAACACACGCAAGATAGAGATGACCTTCAAGGTGGCCGACGGTGTCGACGACCTGCGCGAGGGTATCGACCGCGTCTGTCGCGAAGCCGAGCAGGCCGTCGACGAAGGCTGCAACTACATCGTCCTGACCGACCGTGGCATCTCCGCGACCGACGCTCCGATCCCCTCGCTGCTCGCCACATCGGCCGTCCACCATCACCTGATCAAGAAACAGAAGCGCGTCCAGACAGCTCTCATCGTCGAGACCGCCGAGGCCCGCGAGGTGATGCACTTCGCCCTGCTCTCAGGCTATGGCGCTTCGGCTGTCAACCCTTATCTCGCCTTCGCCGTGCTCGACGACATCGTCAAGCGGGGCGAGCTGCAGCTCGACTTCAACACCGCCCAGCGCAACTTCATCAAGGCCGTCGACAAGGGACTGCTCAAGGTAATGTCAAAGATGGGCATCTCGACGTTGACAAGTTACAAGGGCTCGCTCCAGTTTGAGGCCATAGGCCTCTCTGACGAGCTCATCAATCAGTATTTCGGACAGACCGTCAGCAAGATCGGTGGCATCACGCTGGCTGACCTCTGCCGTGAGATCACAGCCACTCACGCTGCTGCTTTCGGCCAAGACTTCGACCCTGAGAGCATCGTGGCCCACAAGGGCATGTATGCTTGGCGCAAGGATGGCGAGGACCACGCGTGGAACCCTGAGACCATCAATGCCCTGCAGATTGCCACTCGCCTTGGCAGCTATAAAAAATTCAAAGAATTTACCTCACTGGTTGACAACAAGCCGCGTCCGATGTTTATCCGCGACTTGCTTGACTTCAAGAAGTCGGAGCCGGTGGCTATTGACGAGGTCGAGTCTGAAGAGTCGATAATGACGCGCTTTGTCACGGGCGCCATGTCGTTTGGCTCGATCAGCCGCGAGGCCCACGAGGCCTTAGCCATAGCGATGAACTCTATTGGGGCGCGCAGCAACACCGGTGAGGGCGGCGAAGACTCTGAGCGCTTCGCTCCGCGCGAAGACGGCAGCTCGGCCCGCAGCGCCATCAAACAGGTTGCGTCGGGGCGATTTGGCGTCACAGCTGAGTATCTCGTCAACGCTGACGAGATCCAGATCAAGATCGCCCAGGGCGCCAAGCCCGGCGAAGGAGGTCAGCTCCCGGGCTTTAAAGTCAACAAGATTATTGCAAAGACCCGCAACTCAATACCGGGCATTTCGCTCATTTCTCCTCCTCCGCATCACGATATTTATTCTATTGAAGACCTCGCCCAGCTCATCTTTGACCTCAAGAACGTCAATCCTCGCGCCTGCATCAGCGTCAAGCTGGTCAGCGAGAGTGGGGTGGGTACCATCGCAGCCGGTGTGGCCAAGGCCAAGAGTGATCTCATTACCATCAGTGGCGCCGAGGGTGGCACCGGTGCATCGCCCGCAAGCTCGATACGCTATGCCGGCCTGCCTTCTGAGATAGGCCTCGCCGAGACCCAGCAGACACTTGTCATCAATAATCTCCGTGGCCAGGTTAAGCTACAGGTCGACGGACAGCTCAAGACCGCGCGCGACGTGCTGATCATGGCCATGCTCGGAGCCGAAGAGTTTGGTTTTGCTACGAGTGCATTGATCGTGCTCGGTTGTGTGATGATGCGAAAATGTCATCTCAACACCTGTCCGGTCGGTGTCGCCACTCAGAATGAGGAGCTGCGCAAGCGCTTTATCGGCCGCTCTGAGTATGTCGTCAACTTCTTCCGCTTCCTTGCCCGCGAGATCCGCGAAACTATGGCGGCAATTGGAGTAAGAACGATGGACGAGATCATCGGCCGTGCCGATCTGCTCTGTGTCAAAGAGGGTGTGGCCCTGCCTGACGCATCAGAGATCGACCTGTCGCGTCTGCTCTATGTGCCGGTTCAAGCTGCCGACAATGCTATCTTCAATGTCACCAAACAGGACCACGATATCAGCTCAGTGCTCGATCGCGAGCTGATAGCGCGATCATATAATGCGATCACCACCGGCTCGCCTGTCGAACTTGAATTTCAGGTCAACAACACTGACCGCTCGATCGGCGCTATGCTCTCGGGCGAGGTGGCTGCCAAATTTGGTTCGGCCGGTCTGCCCGATGACACAATAACCGCAATCTTCCACGGTTCGGCCGGGCAGAGCTTCGGCGCATTTCTTGCCCACGGCATCACCTTCCGTCTCGAAGGCGAGGCCAACGACTATGTCGGCAAAGGCTTGTCGGGCGGAAAGATCGTGATTGTGCCCTCGGCGGGAGCGACTTTCGCTGCCGAAGACAACATCATAGCCGGCAACACCTTGCTATATGGCGCAACGTCGGGCGAAGTTTATATAAATGGCCGCGTCGGCGAGCGCTTCTGTGTCAGAAACTCCGGCGCGACAGCCGTAGTCGAGGGCGTCGGCGACCACTGCTGCGAGTATATGACCGGCGGACGCACGGTCGTGCTCGGCTCTACGGGCCGAAATTTTGCGGCTGGCATGAGCGGCGGCATCGCCTATGTCTGGAACCCCGACGGCGACTTTGATTACTTCTGCAATATGGAGATGGTCGAGCTGTCGCTGATCGAAGATATGGCCGACAACCGCGAGTTGCAACGCCTTATCAGCAACCACTACCGCTACACCGGCAGCAAGCTCGCCAAGCGTCTGCTTGACGACTGGGCGACTTATTCCGCTCAGTTTATAAAGGTGATACCTTACGAATACAAGCAGGTGCTCATCGCAGAGAAGATGGAGTCGCTCCGTCAGAAGATTGAAAATTCGGCAGTGCCCGTTCAAAACAATTAAGAGCAAACAAGATGGGAAATCCTAAAGCATTTCTGACCATAAATAGAAAAGAGGCCGGCTACAGGCCGATATTTGACCGTGTGCGTGACTACAGCGAGGTTGAGCAGACACTTAATCAGGAAGACCGTCGCACTCAGGCGTCACGATGCATGGAGTGTGGTGTGCCGTTCTGCCATTGGGCGTGTCCCTTAGGCAACAAGCAGCCTGAGTGGCAAGACCGACTGTGGCGCGATGACATCAAGGGCGCTTATGAATTGCTGAGCGCCACTGACGACTTTCCCGAATTTACGGGCCGTGTATGTCCGGCGTTATGCGAGAAGTCGTGTGTGCTCAACAAGGTGCATCAGGCAGTGACGATCCGCGAGAACGAGGCTGCCATCACAGAGCGTGCCTTCCGCGAAAATGTCGTCAAACCACGGCCCCCGAAACATCGCACTGGCAAACGTGTGGCCGTGATCGGTTCAGGCCCTGCCGGACTTGCCGTGGCCAATCGCCTCAATCACGCTGGCCACTCGGTGACGGTCTTCGAAAAAGATGAAGCGCCCGGCGGATTGCTGCGTTTTGGCATCCCCGATTTCAAGCTCAATAAGCGAGTGATCGATAGCCGCGTCGACCTTATGGAGCGCGAAGGCGTGGAGTTTCGTTGCTCGACCGCAGCAGGAGTCGACATCACGGCCGATGATCTCCGCAAGGATTATGATGCGATATGCATCGCTACAGGCGCCGACCGGCCCCGCGACCTCAACGTCGAAGGCCGCGACCTTAAGGGCGTCCATTTTGCCCTTGAATTGCTTCAGCAGCAAAACCGCGTCAACGCCGGCGCCGAGGTGCCCAAAGGCGAGCGCATTTCGGCCAAGGGTCGCAAGGTGCTCGTGATCGGTGGTGGTGACACAGGCAGCGACTGTGTCGGCACGTCAAACCGTCAGGGAGCCCTGTCGGTGACTCAGATCGAAATTATGCCCAAACCGCCCGTCGGCGATAATCCCGCTACACCGTGGCCTATGTGGCCCCAGGTGCTCAAGACCTCCACATCTCACGAAGAGGGGTGCGAGCGTCGTTGGCTGCTCGACACCTGCCGTTTTATCGGCGATGACAATGGCCGTGTCAAGGCAGTTGAAGTCGAGGAGGTAGACTGGCAGCCTGATGAGGCTACAGGCCGCATGCAACTCGTGCGCACAGGTAAGAAAGAAATCATAGAAGCTGATCTCGTGTTGCTCGCTATGGGCTTTACTGGTGCGCGCCAGGCGCCGCTCTTCGAGCAGCTCGGCCTCGAGTATGACAAGCGCGGATGCATCAAGGCAGACCCCGACACTCGTGCGACATCGGTCGACGGAGTGTTTGCCGCCGGCGACGCCTCAACCGGCGCCAGCCTTGTCGTCCGCTGCATCGCCTCCGGCCAAGCCGCCGCCCGCGCTATCAACGCCTACCTCCACAAA
>CAYRFB010000096.1:0-6987 GCA_964423485.1 uncultured Bacteroides sp. | reverse complement strand
ATTACAGAATTTTTTCAATATTTATAACAGAGTGAGTGGAGGCAATTTGAAAAATAATTCTTATTTTTGCAGTGAGTTTGAACCAATCAATCTCTACAGACATAAAACAATAGTTTTCACTCAAATAACTCAAACTTCAAAATGGTAAGTTACAAAGACTTAGGCCTCGTAAACACTCGCGAAATGTTTGCTAAGGCTATCAAAGGCGGTTACGCTATCCCTGCCTTCAACTTCAACAACATGGAACAGCTTCAGGCTATCATCAAGGCTGCTGCTGAAGAAAAATCTCCTGTTATCCTTCAGGTTTCTAAGGGCGCACGTAACTACGCTAACGCTACCCTTCTCCGCTATATGGCTGAAGGCGCAGTTGAATATGCTAAAGAACTCGGTTGGGAACATCCCCAAATCGTGCTTCACCTCGACCACGGTGACTCTTTCGAGCTCTGCAAGAGCTGTATCGACAGCGGTTTCTCTTCTGTAATGATTGACGGTTCTCACCTCCCCTACGAAGAAAACGTTGCCCTCACTAAGAAAGTATGTGACTACGCTCATCAGTTTGACGTAACTGTCGAAGGCGAACTCGGTGTCCTCGCCGGCGTCGAAGACGAAGTTTCAGCTGACCACCACACTTACACTGACCCCGAAGAAGTTATTGACTTCGCTACACGTACAGGTTGCGACTCTCTCGCTATCTCGATCGGTACTTCTCACGGTGCTTACAAGTTCACTCCCGAGCAGTGTACCCGCAACGCTGAGGGCAAGCTCGTTCCCCCGCCCCTGGCATTCGACGTTCTCGACGCTGTTATGGAAAAACTCCCCGGCTTCCCCATCGTGCTCCACGGTTCTTCTTCAGTTCCCCAGGAAGAAGTTGACACTATCAACATGTATGGTGGCAAGCTCCCCGACGCTATCGGCATCCCCGAAGAGCAGCTCCGCAAAGCTGCCAAGAGCGCTGTTTGCAAAATCAACATCGACTCTGACAGCCGTCTCGCTATGACTGCAGCCGTTCGCAAAGTATTCGCTGAAAAGCCCGCTGAATTTGACCCCCGCAAGTACCTCGGCCCGGCTCGCGACAATATGGAGAAACTCTATCGCCACAAGATTGTCAACGTTCTTGGCAGCGCCGGCAAAGCTGAATAATCTTTGACAGATAATGATACTCGTGAGGCCGCGCCAATCAGTTGACGCGGCCTCACTCATTTTTAATGATCTGCCCTCAAAAAAACGGTAATGAATCGCCTCAAAAAATTTATCGCCTCAATCGCCCTCTTCGCCGCCGCGTTTTCACTCTCAGCCGGCGATCTGACCGGCTCATGGAGCGGCCAGCTTAAGCTGCCTACAAAACATTCGCTCAAACTCGTCTTCCACATCAACCCTGACGGCGCCGTGACGATGGACTCTCCCGACCAAGGCGCCCACGGCATCGAATGTATGACTGTCTTTCTCTCTGACGACTCGATCAACATCAAGAATCTGAAATTGAGAGTCAACTACGCAGGTCACCTCGAGGGCGATAAAATCGTCGGCACTTTCAAGCAGGGCATGATGAAACTCCCGCTCACCCTACATCCCGGTGAGAACAAAGCCAAGCGCCCGCAGACACCCGCGCCACCATTTCCCTACACCACCGAAGAGGTGAGCATCCCTGCGCCCGGCGACTCTATCGTGCTCGCCGCCACCCTGACCGTCCCCGAAAATGCGTCAAAGCGGACACCTGTCGTCATCTTAGTGACAGGCAGCGGCTTGCAGAACCGTGATGAAGAACTCTTTGAGCACAAACCCTTTGCCGTGATCGCCGACTACCTTGCCCGTAATGGCATCGCCTCTTTGCGCTATGACGATCGTGGCTTCGGCCAATCATCAGGCGATCCGACGAAGGCGACAACAGCTGACTTCGCTGCCGACGCAAAAGCCGTCGCCGACTGGATCAGCAAGCAGCGCCGCTTCGGCAAAGTAGGCATCATTGGCCACAGCGAGGGCGGTATGATCGCTTACATCCTCGGAGCCCAAAAACACGGCCCCGACTTTATCATCTCCATCGCCGGGCCTTCTATCAAAGGCACCAAAACAATCGCTTACCAGAATAAAATCGCCCTGATCAATTCATCAATACCCGAGCAACAAGCCGAAGATTTCGAATCAGCAATCGAAAAGGTTGTCGAATACAAACTCACAGCATCGCCCCAGCCTGAAGACGCCGATTCATTGATCGCTGAGTTTTACCCTCAGCATGACGACGACATCGTCACCCGCCAGTTAGCCGCGGCTATCAAGACATCGCTAACTGCCGACAGCTCAAATCCGTGGATGGATTATTTCCTCGCCTACGACCCGGCCTCAGATATAAAGTCCCTCAAGATTCCGGCCCTGATCATCTACGGCGAGAAGGACCGACAGGTGCCTCCGTCGCTCAACGCTGCTCCGGCTCGCAACTATGCGCCAAAGGCTACTGTCAAAGTTTATCCCGGCCTCAACCACCTTATGCAGCACGCCGTCACCGGCGACGTCGATGAATACAAGACAATCGAAGAGACCATCTCGCCAGAGGTGCTCGCCGACATTGTCGACTTCATCAAGTCTGTGAAATGAACCGGTAAAATGTTTTTTGCGCGATAAACTTTCAGCCGCCACCAAGTGTTATAACTTCAATTACAACACTTCATTCATCTTAAATATGAAATTTACTCGTCACATTATCTTAGCGTTCTCACTTTTTTGCGCTACAGCAGCCTCGGCAACAGGCGATCTCAACGATCTTCTTAACTCAGTAACCAAAGGCGGTGATTCAAACCCGTTGGGCTCAATCGGTAACGTCATCTCCAGTCTGACCGCTTCGTCAAACTTCGAATTAAGCGACCTTCAGGGCACCTGGACCTACGAATCGCCCGCCGTAACTTTCAAAAGCGACAACGCCCTCCAGAAGATTGGCGGCTCAGCAGCAGCTACAGCTATCGAAAACAAGATTGCCCCCTACTATCAGAAAGCAGGCGTCACTGCTCTAAAGTTTACTGTCGATGAAAATTATAATTTCACCATGCAGCTTAAGAAAGGCACCCTCAAAGGCACACTTTCTAAAGACGAAGACGGCAACCTCCATTTCAACTTCAATGCCCTCGGCAAAATCAAACTCGCCTCTGTAAGCGCTTTTGCAACCAAATCGGGCAACACTCTCAACCTGACTTTCGACGTGTCAAAACTCATCTCCATCATCAAGACCGTGTCATCGGTTTCAGGAGTGTCGAGCCTCAACACCGTCAGCTCGTTGCTCTCATCTTATGATGGCATATACGCCGGATTCAAGCTTAACCGCTCAAAATAAAAAATTTTTTCGCTGATGCGAACTGACATAACTGACTCTTGGTTGTTTGCAAAGTAAATGATCAAGAGTTTTTTCCATAGAACCCGACTGCTTTCGCGACGGCACGCCAACAATCTGGCGCGCTATCGCAAGCGTGTCATCAACCATTTCACCCTTGCGATCGGCGCCTTCAAGACTGGCATCTCCTCACTCGCCGTCATCGCTTCTCTCTTTTGTCTGATAGAGCTCACGCTCTACTTCGGTTTCGACCGCAGCGCCGCCGAGGTGCTGACCATCCGCAATCTGCTGCGCATCACCCAAGCCATCTTCTTGCTCAACATTGTCTTCGGACTGCTCTTCTCGACAAAATTATCAGCTTACCGAGGACGCATACTCAAGATCATCGTTGACTCAGCAGTGGTCATTTCAGCGATTGCCTGGGCCTATCCTCACCCGCGCTCGCCTTGGATGCCATGGCTGGCCGATATTGTCTACAGCAACGCCTTCCTCTTTACTGTCCTTGCAGCCTACTCCATCCTTGAACTCTGTAATGCAGCCATGCGGCTGATCGGCCGACGCACCAACCCGGCCCTCATCCTCTCAGGCAGTTTTCTGATCTTCATTATCTTAGGTTCATTCCTGCTGATGCTGCCAAAGTGTACACTCACGCCCATCTCCTACTGTGATTCACTCTTTGTGTCTACGAGCGCAGTCTGCATCACCGGTCTGACCCCGGTTGACATCCCGACGACCTTCACCCCCCTCGGACTGCTCATATTAAGTATCCTCATCCAGATCGGTGGCTTGGGAGTGATAACTTTCACGAGCTTTTTCGCGATTTTCTTCAGCGGCGCGCCCTCGATCTATAGCCAGTTGATGATCAGGGATATGATTTACTCGAAGTCGATCAACAATCTTATCCCCACCCTCCTCTATATCCTTGCGTTCACTATCACTGTCGAGCTCATCGGCGCGGTAGCCGTCTATTTCACCATCCCCGCCGAATTGGGCATGACTCTGAGCGACAAGCTCATATTCTCAGGCTTTCACTCCCTCTCATCTTTTTGCAACGCCGGATTCTCGTGCTTGCCGGGCGGCATGGCCAACCAGACCTTGCTCAACGGCACTCAGTCAATCTATGTCGTCACGTCGGTCTTGATCTTTGCCGGCGCCATAGGTTTCCCGATACTGGTCAACTTCAAAGACATCTTTGTCGGCTGGCTCCGCCGGCTGATCACAGGCAAGCGTAACGCGCCCGCCAAGCTGATCCACGTCTACGACCTCAACACCAAGCTCGTTTTGGTCACCACGCTCATCGTGCTTGCCGTCGGCAGCGTCGCATTTTTTGTGTTAGAGTATAACAACACCCTTTCCGGCATGCCCGTCGGCCAAAAGATCACTCAATCAGTGTTCAACTCCCTGGTGCCGCGCAGCGCCGGTTTCACATCGGTCAACCCTGCCTCGTTCCTGCCGGTGACACTGCTACTGATAATAGTGCAGATGTGGATCGGCGGTGCGTCGCAGTCGCTTGCCGGCGGCATCAAGGTCAACACAGTCGCCGCAGTCTTTCTCAACCTCCGGGCCATCATCCGAGGCCAGTCTTCGGCCCAGGCCTTTCACCGCCGCATCGCCACCGGCTCGATCCGTCGCGCCAATGCCGTGGTCGCCATAGCCATAGCCGCTTTCATCGTCTACTCGATCGCGATTATGTCATTAGAGCCTCAGCTACCGACCAAGGCCACCCTCTTTGAGGTGACATCGGCCCTCTTCACCGTCGGATCATCGCTCGGCATCACTGACCAGCTCTCGCCTCTGTCAAAAATTATCCTCTCGACCGCCATGTTTGCCGGGCGAGTCGGCATACTCTCACTCCTGATAGGTTTCGGCTCTCAGGGCCGCGACAAATCGCTCCATTACCCAACCGACAATATAATCATCAGCTAATTAACATCTTAACTATGAGATATCTTATAATAGGCTTAGGCATCTACGGCTCCAATCTCGCAATCGACCTCACCGCGCTCGGCCACGAGGTCATCGGCGCCGATATCCGCCCCAACAACATCGAGGCCATCAAAGACTACGTTTCAACCGTCTATCAAGTTGACTCGACCGAAGAAAGCGCGCTCAGCGTGCTGCCTCTGCGCAATGTCGATCTCGTAATCGTTGCCATCGGCGAAAATTTTGGGGCGAGTGTCAAGACCGTCGCACTGCTAAAAAAAATGGGCGTCAAAAAAATTTATGCCCGCGCGATCGACAAGCTCCACGAGTCAATATTGCAGGGCTTTGAGATAGACCGCATCCTCACCCCCGAGCAACGCGCCGCAGCCGATCTTACCAACGAAATGGAGCTCGGCACCCACGTCACCTCGATGCAGATCGACGCCAACACATTCATCCTTAAATTCCGGGCGCCCGACTTTTTTGTCGGAGGCCGCTACGACAATCTCGGCCTTAGCGATTACGGCATCCGCTTAGTCGCCGTCACAAGGCCGCGCAAAGTCAGCAACCTTTTGGGCATCAGCCGAGATGAAGCCGCCATAATAGACTTTACCGCCCCGGATATGACAGTTGAAGCCAATGACGTTTTGACGGTCATTGGCTCCAACAAAAGCTTTAAATCACTGTTCAGAAACATTGTCTGAACAGTCAGTCAATCAAAATTCGTAATCCACGCAGGCGCGGTCGGCCTTGTGACCGGCGAGAAGGCCGGCTGCTGCAACGTGAGCCGGGTGCTTGGCATAGACATCGACGTCGGCCATAGTGTCGACGACGGCTGTCAGCACAACGTCCCAGCTTTCGGCCGGATTTTGGTTTATGCCTACTTCGATCGAGCGTAACACGTCGATCTGTGCCGGAAGTGCTTCGAGCGCAGCTTTAAAGCTTTCGGCCACCGCGCGGCGCTCGGCGACGCTGCCGGTGAGTTTAAAAGTTACAATATGTTTTACCATCGCTTAGTGAGTTAAATTAATGGGCGTAAAGTCGTTCGCGGGCAGCCGCAACCTTCTCGTCAGTGATATAATCATCATAGTCCATCATCTTGTCGATGATGCCGTTAGGCGTAAGCTCGATGATGCGGTTGCAGACGGTCTGGATAAACTCGTGGTCATGTGACGCAAGCAGGAGATTGCCCTTAAAGGCCTGCAGGGTGTTGTTGAACGCCTGGATCGACTCAAGGTCGAGGTGGTTGGTCGGCGAGTCGAGCACCATAGTGTTGGCGTCGCGGAGCATCATGCGCGCGATCATGCAGCGCATCTTCTCACCACCTGACAGCACCGAAGCCTTCTTCAGCACATCCTCACCCGAGAAAAGCATCTTGCCGAGGAAGCCCTTAAGATAAATCTCGCTTGAATCTTCGCTGAACTGACATAGCCAGTCGACCAAGTTGAGGTCGGTATTAAAGAAGGCACTGTTGTCGAGCGGCAGATAAGCCGTCGTAATGGTCTGGCCCCACTCAAAAGTGCCGCTGTCGGCCTTGCGGTTGCCACATATGATTTCAAAAAGCGCTGTCATAGCGCGCGGATCGTGGCTCAGAAAAGCAACCTTGTCGCCCTTCTCGATCTGGAAATTGATGTCTTTGAAGAGCACCTCACCGTCGACCGACGCGCTCAGGCCCTTGACTTCGAGTATCTTGTTGCCGGGCTCACGCGAGGGGGTGAAGATGATGCCGGGATAGCGGCGCGACGAGG